>MFYT01000001.1 GCA_001789205.1 Candidatus Raymondbacteria bacterium RIFOXYA2_FULL_49_16
TTAATTACTATGAATTTAGCAAATCGATTTATTTCGTTACTTCTTAACCCTACTATGTACATTGCCGTGGGCAACATTGGCACGAACATCCTTGTTTTGTAAGAAACGGGGACAATTTTATCTGAAAAGAGTATTTTACCGTTGATAGTATATATGGAAACCGTTGCAGTGGAAAAATGAATCTCTTCTGGAATACTTAAGTACAGCGTATGTGGTGTAGTAAACCGAGCGCATAGGGTGGTGGAAATGACTTTTTCACTAGGTTTTTTAAGTGCCGTCATGTATATGTCTGAAGAGGAAAGGACCGCGCCATAATCACCAACAGTAAGATATTCGTTGTTCCCATAAGAAACAGAATAGAGACTTGATATTGCCCCTGTTTGTCTACTAGTCCAGATAATGGCATCTGAAGAAGTTAGAATTGTGCCACTAAGGCCTGTGGCGACATATTGTCCGTTACCATAGGTAATTGAATAAAGGGTCGTTGTCGTGCCAGAATTACTGCTCGTCCAATGCAGGCCATCTGCAGAGGTTCTTATGATGCCATTCGTACCCACGGCAACAAATTGACTGTTGCCAAAAGTAATTGACCTGAGAGTTTCAGTCGTATCTGATGCTGCAATTGTCCAAGTTGTACCATCTACAGACGTTAAGACAACACCATTTTCGCCTAAAGCAACAAACTGGTCGTTGCCATAAGTAACCGATTGAACCATCCAAATACCCGAGAATATTTTAGACCATGATTGGCCATCAGGAGAGGTCAAAATTGTGTCTTGATAGCCAACGGCTACAAACTTATTATTGCCATAAGTGACTGAAAATAGTGTGTTACGCCCGCCGGAAGACGTGGTTGTCCAATCTATTCCATCTGGTGATGTTAGAATGATAGAGCTGCCTGCGAATTCACCGCCCACAGCAACATAATGGCCGTTACCAAAAACTATTGAAGAGAGCCTGATTGTTGTTCCAGAGTTTCTATCTGTCCAAATCACACCATCCACAGAAGTCAATATGGTACCATGGATTCCAACGGTTACATATTGACTGTTATTATAAGTGATTGAAAGAAGGGCATTTGTGTTCCCCGAGTTTCTGTTTGTCCAAATTACGCCATCGGTAGAGGATAGGACTGTGCCCCCCTCGCCAACAACAATATATTGGTTGCTCCCACTGGTAATCGAGTATAGCATGCTCTGTGTTCCAGAATTTCTGAGTGTCCATGTGATACCATCTGGAGAGGTTAGAATAGTACCATAAATATCCACAGTAATATACTGGTTATTGCCATAAGTAATCGAATAAAAATAGCCATACCCTGCGGAACTTCTTCGAGTCCATGTGATACCATCTGAAGAGGTTAGAATCATACCGTAATTGCCCACCGCGACATAATTAGAATCACCATAAATGATAGAAGAGAGGGTGTAGGATGTTCCAGAGCTTCTTGTGGCCCAGGTTATACCATCTGCAGAGGTAAGTATAGTACCATAATAGCCCACCGCTATATACTGACCATTACCAAAAGTGATAGAATAAAGTTGTCTCGTTGTGCCCGAAGACCTGATTGTCCAGGTCAAACCATTTCCAGAAGTAAGAATGGTACCAGAATCGCCGACTGCGACATATTGACCATTGCCATAGGAGACTGAAGAGAGCCTGTTTGTTGTACCCGAACTCTGATTGGTCCAGCCTATCCCGTTAGTTGAGGTCAGAATAATGCCTGAATCACATACGGTTACAAACTGGTTGTTACCATAGGTAATCTCAGAGAGGTCGTGCAATGTCCCTGAATTTGCAGGTATCCAGGTTACACCATCAGTAGTGATTAGGCATGTGCCTGCCTCTCCCACAGCCACATATTGACCGTTACCAAAGGCGATCGATTGAAGGTTGTTTCCAGTGGGTAGTGGATTGCGACGTATCCAGTCAATTTGTGAAAAGCATTGAATTGAAAAAAGAATTATTATTACTTGAGAAAGTGTTAGAATATTCATACTTATTTCCTTTTATTTAGAGCATACATTTTACCATGATTTCCTGGCAGGTAAATGTTCACTTTATTCAAGCTATTTTACACAATATAGTAACCCCACCGTCAAGGCAACGCAGCCAATAACCTGCCGCCCGCAACTAAGGGCGGTCAGGTTGATTGGCGTTGTTGCACAGCAGTCGGCATTTTTATAAAGCGGGTTGTCATGGTTCATAAGTGCTATAAATACCCATATCGGTGCCGTTCATTCCAGTACTCATACAAGGAGAATTGAACTGCAGATGGTAGTCTTCATTTCCCGTACTGTCATTAACAAACAATGGATTTTCATATAGTGTCATTGATGCAGAATCAAGCGAATATTGTACTTCTGCGGATGAGGTTGAATCGGGACAGCGCATAAGGGGCTCTTGGCAATTAAAGAAACAGTTGTTTCTAAACAATACGCTAGAAATCCAATAACCTGTCATTCCAACGGAATTATTTAAAAAAACATTGTTTGCGAAGATGCAGTACGCTGGGGGACGAGTAAATATTTGGAAATTATGATTACCATTTACATCCATTGTCATATTATGAATAATATTGTTGTAGAAAAGCAGACTATCTTTTATACCGCTAATCCCATCAATTAGCCGATTTCCATAGCGAAAAATGCATTTTCGAATGGTTGCTCGGTTTGCATGGAGCGATAGGCCCCATTTTGAATTCTCGAATACGCAATATTCAAGAGTAATAGTGTCCGCAGTAATCCCAAATGTATTCCATGTATCCTGTGGGAATTCATGTTTAAAAACAATAAAATTGCTGTCTTCCCCCTTGCAGGTTAAAGAACCATTAACTATAATGTTGTAGAATTGAGCAAAGATTACTTTGGTTCCTGGCAGTATTGTCAATTCTTTGCCAAGAGGGACCTCGATGTCAGTATAAATCCTGTAGTTTTTATTTGGACCCCATGTACCCCATACAACAGTTGTTAAAATATCTATTGTATCTGGCTCATATACTTTGATGAAGATGGTATCTAAATCTAAAGTTTCGCCAGCATTTAAGGTCGTATCCAATATTTTAACATTGTATGTAGGCAGGGTTGGGTTAATAATTATTTGATACCTTCCCGCTGGCATCAGGTCAAAAGTGAATCTGCCTCCAATATTCGGGAGGGTAATTCTTCTTGTTCCCGGAACATATATATTCACGCGTACTTGATTTGTGTCGCTTTGCCCAGGCATATGCGTGATTCCAGTTATTTTTCCAAGTTTTTTTAACTGCCCAGGCGGAACATCTATGATGCTTGTGTCGTCAGGAACATCTATGGAATCTATGAATACACCTAAAGTATCCTTCTGGCCCTCAATGTTATAAGTACCTGTATCTACGTTTGGAATTTCATAGACACCTTCATCGTCTGTGGTGTCCAAGTTTGCTGCCCGAATTTTCATTGCCGTTGTTGAGGGAACATAGTCTACTGGGTAGAGCCTGACAATTGCACCAGAGACAGGATTATTGCTTGCATCGACTAATTTTCCTTTGACTCCGGCACTGATATGGGTAGTGTTATCTTCATTGTTCTTGGTAGGATTATCCGAGCACCCGAAAAAGAGACATAGCATTAATCCAAGGATTAGAATTGTTTTCATTATTTTACCCCGCTTTTAAAAATGCCCTTTTAGCGCAGATATCATAAGCAAAAGTACTGTCTGTACCGGGTAGGGCAGGACCCTCGCGGGTCCTTTCCCCCCTCAGAACCGTACTTGATAGTTTCCCATCATACGGCTCAAGCATTCCTTAAGACCGCCCTTGTGGAGCAGTTCGCCGATTATACTTCACTATCGCCCAGGCTGACAGCTCTTTCCACAGACGCGCCTCCTTCTTCTCCCGCCTGTACGCGAAATATCGCGCATACACAGGGTTATACGGGTTCGCGTCCGCCTTTACCTTAAGATGCCGCCTGATGCCAATGGAGCTGACGCGGACCACGCCGTACAGTTGTACCCTGTCTTTGCGTTTCCGCCTTACCGAGAATATCCATTTCTGTCCAGCCGCTTGCCAATAGTGTTGTATCAACCAGCCTCTGGACTTTCCTGGATGGTTCCGGCGTATCATTCTCCACAACTGCCTGTAGACATACTGGTCAACCCGGTTAAACGCCTTTGACGATACCACGTGACGGTGGTAATTGGCCCATCCCCGAAGCGTTTCATTCAGCTTCCCGATGAGCTTTTCCATCAAATCATTCCTATATTTCCGGATGATTGTTCCCGCCTTTTCAATGACAGCCCGGACCGCCTCTATCGAGGGCGTAATGCGCAGAACATTGCCGGACTTGCGAAAAGACTGGCCGAGGAACTTGAACCCGTCCCGTATATAGGTTATCTTACTTTTCTCTTCCGAGATCGTAAGGCCGCGTTTTGCAAGGAACGCTTTGACCGCGGGGATAATCTTCAGGATCAGCAGGGCCTTTGATTTGGCCGTGACAATGAAATCATCCGCATAGCGGAGAAAGTTGACCCGCAGCCGCTTGGGAACAGCGGTGAGCACGGTCTGTTCCAGCCCGTCGAGGGTCATGTTCGCAAGAAGGGGGCTGATAACCCCTCCTTGCGGGGTTCCTTTGAGCGTTGGGTACGTGATACCGTGTTCCACGTACCCTGCTTTGAGCCATTGCCGCAGAATCCGTTTCTCCATCGGGATGTTCTCCATCATCCAGGCGTGCGATATGTTGTCATAGCAGCCCGTGATGTCCGCCTCCCAGACCCATGTGGCCGAATTCGGCTTGGACAACGCTGAAAAGGCCGCTGCCACGGCATCGGCGCAACACCTGCCTTCCCGGAACCCGTACGAGTTCCGGTCTGCCGTGGTCTCGGCCACAGGGGCCAGTGCAAGCTTGTACAATGCCTGCATCGCCCTGTCGTACATGGTGGGGATCGAAAGAGGTCTGAGCTTTCCCGATTTTTTCGGAATGTGCGTTCTGCGTAATGGACGCGCTTGGTAACCGCGTTGCCGCAAGCCGCGAATGGCTTGCATCCTGTCGCTGCCGGTCTTCCATAAGACCCCGTCCACGCCAGGAGTTCTTTTGCCTTTGTTTGAAGTCACCCGCTTCACAGCCAATGCCTTGGCGTAGCGCGAGTGGGTCAGCAGCCACTGCAAAGACTGTACCCTGCCGTGCCTGCCTTCCTTAACCGCCTTTGCGATACGCACCTGCAGTCTCCTGGTTTCGCGTTGGGCCGTGGGCCAGTCTATGGACCGCCAGCTTTCCGCTCTGCCGATGAGCGCACCAGCATCCGTGGATGCCGTCATTTGCTTTCCCATCTTAAGAAGATTCTCCAAGCTCTCTCGCAATCCGCCGCAGGCGGACTGCTCGGACGTCAGCGCCTACTTCCTCTGCACTTCGGATACAGAGTTTTCAGATTAGGCCATGTTGCATGCCCTATCCGCCCCGTTACAGGACGGCATTCGCTTCTTCCGAATTCTCAACGCTCCTCCTCCAACAGCATGCCTTGCGGTTTGCCTGCCCTGCATTGCACAGGGCGGAGAAAGAGCTTTTCCACGTTGCGCGTACATATCCATTGCGGACACCGTAGGTGAATCCTGAACGCCGGGGGTGCGACAGTTCCGTATCAGTACGTTAGCTGCCTGATACCCTGACCCCTCATGTTCGCACTGGGGAACATGTCTAAGGCCTGTTAATCTCCGTAGGCCCATGCGGCATGACTAGCGCGTCCGGATCTTTGTGTGCTCTCACCATAGTGTCCATGACCCTGGCCCTTAACCCCGTGAGACTCGGGGATGGGTATCGGCCTCGCGGCTTCCTCCCGTTTCGGTACTTTGTTAGACAGGCTTCACACCCCTTCATACGCGCGAAGGTAGCATGCTGTCCTAGGGTACTGGCAGGAACATGCCAGGTATTGTACAATGTCAATACTCGTTAATGTATTGCAAGTCATTGTCAATACATGTATATACGCGACTTCGTGTCGCGAACAACGCAGCCGTTAACTTGCCGCCCGCAACTAAGGGCGGTCAAGTTGAACGGCGTTGTTGGTTTGCGGTTTGTTTTGCGGCGATGATCGCCAAAGCGCAGGGACGTGCACAGGCGATTTTGTTTATTAACCGAGTCGTTTAAGAACTTTGTCAATAAAAAGATCTTTTGAGGGCGCTTTTGCATACAAGATACCATTCATAAGGTCCATATGCCGTGTTCCGATAGGACGAATGAGCTTAAGATGATATCGCCCATTTGATTTCTTTTTCATCCTATAAGAAAGGAAAACGATGTTGCTATCTTTAATGGGTGTCTCTTGAAATCTGCCAACCTCCCATAATTTGTCAACAAGGACATCTTGCATGACAGCTACGATCTTGGTTCCCCAATGATGGTGTGAGAAGCCCTTGAATATTAATTGCATAATATAACGTTTATAAACATTCCGCCAATTAAAATTGTAGACAGGACGTTTATCGAGACGTTTAGAATTAATGAAAGCATTGTAGGCGGGAAAGTATGAGCCTGTGATATCTACTGTTTGAAGTTCAACGGATACGAACTGAATAATGTTATTTGCTGAGTCTGTCTGGGCGAGCACACAATCAATTTTACCTAAACTGGATAAAGAAACTTCATAAGCTACTTTATATGAAGCTGGTTTTCTTCCTGGCCAACAGTGCTTGATTACATCCTTAAAAATATTTGCCTCGTAAAGCCTGTTAGGGCAAACACAAACAGGACCTTTTGCAGTCATCTGGCCTTCGGTTTTTGTCCAGCGTTCAATAGAACAGACAGGAAAAGGATCATTAATAAGGTGCGAACGTTTAGTACAAATAGTATCGGTAAACGGGCATTGGTATCCTGCATTAACAGGATTTCTCATAGAAGAGGCCGGTTCGCCTAGTATTTCAACAAGAAAATCTGTAGGATTAATGGACAAAAGAGCCAACCTTTTCTTGCTGAAGCGTTTTGATAATGGAACAAGCGATTGCCTTGCCAAGTAATGGAGGCACAGCGTTGCCAACTTGACGGTATTGTTCTGTTCTAGGTCCTTGAAAAATAAATTTATCAGGGAATGATTGAATCCGTGCGGCCTCGCGGACAGTAATTGTTCTATCGTGATAAGGATGAATGTAGCAACCCCAATGAACATCACATTTTGTAAGAATGGTGCTTGCTAAACCATCTGGTTCCATCCGCCCATAACGTTTAGTATGATCGCTGCGCTTAGCCTTTTTCATTCCAGGCGGCAACAGTTTCTGCGGAATATCCCGCCAGCTGCCTCCTTGTGGAATGAATTTCATGCGTTCTAGATTAATCTTGGATAAAACTGGTGCCACATGATTGTAAACATACTGGGATTTCCCACGCATTGAACGTTGGTAATCAGCGCATTCACCGTAAGGAACAGAATAAGCTTGTACTTCAGTTCCTTCACCATTTTTTAAGGGTGGGAGGTCACCGATAGCCTCTTGAATGGTGACAAATTTAACGTTTATCCCGTCGTGAGTTGGATCTGGCCAGATAATGGGAAGGTCACCGCGGGTCGCAATAAAGACGATTCTGCGGCGTTCCTGGGGTACACCATATTTTTCCGTGAAGAGAACTTTGTATTCTATGTTATCATAGTCAAGTTCTAGAAGGCCATGTTTTATTTCTTCAACTGCCTGACCTTCAGCAACTGAGGTTATACCTGTTACATTTTCCATCACTATCGCACGTGGTTTTAGCCCTTCAACGATGCGAAGATATTCACGGAATAGACCACTTCGTTCATCATGCATGCCTCTTTGGTGATTGTAAACGCTGAAAGCTTGGCACGGTGGACCGCCAACGAGGCAGTCTAGTTCACCCTTGTGGATACTAGCTGCGCGCAAGAAATCGGAAGCAGATAATTCTTGTATGGGGCCATCAAGAAAACGAGTGTTAGGATGGACTGTTTTAAATGTCTGAGATGAGTATTTATCAAAATCGTTAGCAGCGAGGATATTAAATCCTGCTTGCCGGAAACCTTCGGATAACCCGCCTGCGCCAGCAAATAGATCAATAGAGGTTAACATTAGCCGTCCCTCCACGAACCGAACGAGTTGAGAAAATTAATTTGATTATAATATCGCAACAATGAAGGTCGAATGTCAATGCTTATTTCGTACCGCATAAACCATTTTAAAGAAACGAGTTAGGCGACTCTTCGCCTTTAAAGGCTTATGGAGTTGGCATTCCCATATTATTAGAACGTTCCATCCGTTTTTTTTTAATAAAGCAACATTTCTTTTATCTCTTTGAACATTACGTCTAAGTTTTGGTGTCCAATAAGATTTTCGTGATTTTGGGAGGTGGCAATATTTGCATTTGGTGTGTTGGTGCCAAAAACATCCGTGGACAAAGATTGCAAATTTATGTTTACGATTTATAATATCAGGAGAGCCTAGGATATTTTTTGGATGAAGACGGTATTTGATGCCGAGTTGAGAGACAAGTTTTCGTGTGATTAATTCCGGCTTTGTATGCCTGGAATGTATTCGACGCATGTTTTCGCTACGAGTGATTCTAGATATTTTGTCCATTTTGTTTTTGGCGGCCATGGATGGCCGGTTTAAATCGCCGCAATTACTTTATTTCTGAAAACCGGAAAAATATTAAGATAATCCGTCAAACCAACAATTTATTAGCCAGATCCGGGTAGTAACTTGTTGGCCGACAGACTACATCGTTTTTTATCCCTATAAACACCTTTTAACGAAAAACATTACGTGATGTATCCTCTGCACGCATGTATCACGGCCTTTTAGTTAGTACGCATCCATTATTCCCAACGTCCTGCATATAACAAACCAACTGAAAAGCGAAAAAATGTGCGTATTTGATGTTATTGTGGAATACAGTGCGGTGTTCCATGGCCGTCCTCATCCTAAACCCCAAACCTCAACACGCATATACATGCGCGTTGAAATCAGTTCCAACAGATTGTTTTAAAGCACCATGGAAGAAATGGACTACTGGATATATATTAAATGAAATGATTGCGAATCAAGGAAAATAAGTCCTGCTAACAAATCCCGGGGAATTGACTATTTCAAGTAAATCATTTTTTTCTGCAGTAACTGTTTCGTTCCTTCAAGGGTTAGTATATATACCCCGCCCGCCAATGGATGGTTCGCATTGTCCCGGCCATTCCACGATAAACGATAGTGCCCGGGCTTGCGCCATCCTTGCTCCAGCGTCCTGATTTTTTTACCATTTACGGAGAAAACAGACAACCGGTACACGTCTTCTTTTGGAAGGGAATATTGGATGATAAGCGCTGGGTTAAAAGGGTTGGGCGAGGTTTCCAGGGACCACGCCGGTACAGCAGGCAGACCATCCCCGGTCGCAGTGGTCGTTGAGTCTGCCAATTCAAAGCCGATTTCATCAGCATTCACATTGTAGTTGTTCGCGGTGCGCGCGGAAAGACGGACATGCTTTGCGTCTCTTGCCGTAAATACAGCTTCTTTCTGTTTGAGATCCACGGCCCAGGTCCCTGTTGCGGCCGTGTCAAAGGTGACGCTGTCCATGCTGGTGAGCACTGCATATGAGGCGATGACGCCATTCATACGGCTGTCCTGCCATGGCAGGTAAAAGAGCTTGGATATCCGATATGGTTTTACAAATGAGACAGTGAATGATTGCGGCGCTGCCAGACGGCTGACATAGCTGTTCCGGGTGCTATCCACTGTATAGGCAACGGCAAAACTGCTGCTATATGGCTCGTCACTGGCAGTCACGGTCATGTCCGCCCTTGGGACAAGGAATGGGGCAAATACGCGGCAGGTGTCGTATATGCCCTGGAGCGTCGCGGTTACGGGAATTGGCTGTGTCGCGGCGCCTGTCGCCTGCTTGACCGTGCCTTTAACCACCGAGACAATTGAGGGGTTGGTCGACGCCCAAACCGCCACAGTGTCAATATTCGCGAAAAATCGCTCAGCGCCTTTTTGAAAGTATCCGGTCGCTGTCATGGTAAACCCGATCAATGCCGTGTTTTTTTCGTGTTCCGAGAGCCTGATGGAGTCGAGTATCGCGGTTGTTGAGACAATACGTATGGAAACCGTGTCCAGAAACCCTTGTTTACTGACCCGGATGCGCGCGGTCCCGGTGTTTTTGGCAATGACCTGGCCGAAAACCGACACAGTGGCCAGAAAGGTGTTGAGCGAGGTGTAGACGCATTCCTTTTCCGTGGTGTCGATTTTTCCAGTACTGTACGCGATCACAGCCGAGACCCGGGTTGTGTCGTACTGTTCAAGAACGCTGTCGTGCGCAAAGGCCTGCATGGACGTTGCGGTGAGACTGTCGAGAGGGTCTGTGTTGTCAATGGAAAAATGGAAAAAAGTAAGCGGTCCAATGCCGCGGGTGTTTGAAAGCCAGGGGCCGTTGTAGTTGAGACCTGTGAAGGGATCGTATTCAGGCGGGATATAACTTACCGCGTCCCCTTCGGACGCATTGTTGTGCATATGGAGGGTGACTGTATGGGCTGCTGTGTCCGCGGAAAGGGAATCAGCCACACCCCACTCCTGGCCATACTCCCGGCGGAGAGAGAAATAGTTTTTCATTGACGCATCAGCGGGAAGCAGCACTGGCTGGTCAAACTGGAGCACAAGCCGGGTACGCGCATTGTCCGCGTAGAAGGCCCGCTGAATATCAGGCGGTGTGATGTTCACCGTGTCGGCTGACCCATACAGATCGCGCGACATCAGTCTATACATCCAGCCCCCCATTTCCTGATACCCGGCGGTGACAAAGTGGCAGTTGTCAGAGGAGCGTCCGGCCACATTGGTGGTGGACATGAGCGATACGTCCGGTAAAAGCGCCGGAAGCCTTCGCTGGCAATCGCGCAGTATGTCTTGCCTGACGCTGCCGCAACCGGGCCGTATCTGGAACACGTAGAAATTGGTGATGGAAGGGCAGTCGGTTTTCCAGGCATCATGAATGGCCTTGAAATTATTGGCATAGCCAACGGCGTTGTACAGGGAATCGCCCCCTTCGGATTCTCCCTGGTACCACAGCATTGCCCTGATGCCATTGCGCAGGCCTGCCCGGGTGATGAGGAAAAATAATTTGCCATAGATGGAGGTGAGTGTGGTATCGCGAAGATGCGAGACAATGGCAGTGGCGCCCACAGCGCCGTTGAAGAAACAGACCGGTATTGCCTGGTTTTCAATGATCGTTTTTCCCAGGTCCCAGGGTGTGGACCATGACCTATGCCAGGTAGTATCCGTGAGACTGATGTGTCTGAGCCATGGACTGTAATAGGTGACCCCTGAGCTTGCGGCGTTTGACTGGCCATCCACCAAAAAGGCATCGCCGCAGAGGACGCTGTCCGCGTTGCTGGCGAGCGTTGCGTCCACGCGCAGCTCAAATTTGTACGAAGCTAATTCCGCATAGATACGCGGGTTAAAGGTAAAGGGCGCGCTATCCCCTGAATAAGTCAAATCCTGGCTGAAACGGGCCCACGGGGAGCCGTTTTTCAGGATCGTCAGGATGATTGAATCTGAACCAAGTGAAGTGACGCTGCCCGCTACAGGGACAATCGCCGAGTCGTGCGCATCGCGGGCAAAGAATTGCAGCTTTTGCGGAAAAGAATTTAAAGAAACGGTTTGGCCAATGACGAGTGATGAAAAGCTGAGCAGGGCAAAAACCAGGATCGTTTTCACTCTCTCCTCCATTGTGTTAAAGGTTTGACTGTGTTTCGTCTTGTGCCTTAAAATTGTGCGGATCATAGCAAAATACAATAATTTTAAACAAAACACAAAACAAAGAACTTTTCTTTTTAAAATGCTATTTTTATTAGAACACCTATGAATCCAGAAACAAAACAACGCATACAATCCACATTCAAGCGCTACCATAGACCCGCATGTCTGGCAGACGATCCTCTGTGCGTTGTGCGCATGTTCGCGCAACCAGCGGACTGGGAAATGGCCGGGCTTGTAGCAGCGGTCCTTGCCTATGGCCGTGTGGAACAGATCATAGCCGCACTGAACAGGATTTTTGAGGCAACGGGAAAAAACCTGAGCGCGTTTGTTTTTTCGACAACCTATGGCGAAAAAACCACGGCATTTGCGGGAATAAAACACAGGTTCAACGACAGCGTGGATATTGCCCTACTCTTCGAAGGCGTCAAACAAGCCTATGCCCGACACGGAAGCCTGAACAAATTGTTTCTTTCATATTACAAAGAAAACCATTCAGCAAGCGCATCGCTCATGGAATTCGCGGCGTTTTTCAGGACATGTGCGCGCGCAATATTCGGCAGGGAAAAAAAGTCATTTGCATTTCTGTTCCCCTGTCCTTCGGCGCAGTCCGCCTGCAAACGCCTGCATTTGTTTCTCCGCTGGATGGTGCGCAAAGACGACGGCATAGACCTGGGGCTGTGGAAGGGCGTTCCCGCGTCAGCGCTGCTCATACCCGTGGACACGCACATTGCGCGGGCAGCGCGTCTGCTTGGGTTAACAAAACGGTCAGCAGCGGATTGGACAATGGCAGAGGAAATTACAGCAGAATTGCGTACCCTTGACCCGCACGATCCAATCAAATACGATTTTGCATTGTGTACGGCCGGGAAAATGGGTGTTCGCCCGTAGGGGCGGCATTTTATTGTGGGGCGCTATTGTAGGGGCGTCATTCATCAAATGATGACGCTCGTTGCAGAATGACGCCCCATACAATGCCGAATCAATGTAATCAATATTATGTGCGTGAATGCCCCCGTACAGGCGGATTATTTCAACAATACTAGCCGCAGCGCAGAAAGCCGTTTGTTTCCCGCAGATAAAACACACCAGTACACGCCCGAAGAAAATCGGCTTGCATCCCAGGTTAATTCAGCGGGCAGCTGGAAGTGTGCAGTGGGCAGTTTATAGACAATCTTTCCCTGAATATCATAAATTTGTAGGTGTATTGTTTCACTGCCAACCGCCTGCTGCCAACTGTCAGCTGATATCTTCACACTGCTGTTAAATGGATTAGGAAATGCCTCAAGCCGTACTGCAGCTGTTAACGCAGGAGAGCTTTCAGACCCTGTGCCCGAGGTAAAGAAGGTAAAATCATTGGTTGTTGTTGTGTTACCGACAGGGTCTTTCAGCGTTATTTCGCAATGGTAGGTCTGGTTTGAGTCCAGGTTTCTCAGATCAATGTCGTGGACCATTTTGTACACTGTCGCGTGGGTCGCGTAATTCGCGTAATTAAAGATTGAATCATAGTCAGTGGTTTTTCCATAGCGCAGCTGGCAGAGGACAAGGTCTGGCTCCCTGTTGTCAGTATTAATGCTTACCCGTATGCGGCGCTGGGTTTTATTGTTATACAAGGGCCAGTTTTCAACCATAGGAAGGGGAGGGGCGACCGTGTCCTGAATAGCGGTTTTGGGTTTAAGCGGGTTGTAGATAGGGTCGCCCACATTCCTGGTCTTCCACCCAAGGGTCGGCTCCGCATGATAAGCGGCCTCGGCAAAGTTGCTGCCATTTAGGATATAGTACAAAAGTTTTTCGGGCTGAGTATGGCCGCTGAGATATGGTTCGTCGAGCACACCGCAAGCGGCTGTTGCGCCGTAATAGAGCGCGCCGCCGCTAAAACAGCCGGGCGAGGTTGTTGACAGGGAATTTGAATTCAGGTCGCATACAACAGCGCCGGGCATCCACGTCCAGGCAAACCGGTTGTACTTGCTCAGGTTGTACCAGCCTCCGTAGAACAAGGCATTGGGCGCGGTTAGGGCAGACGAACCATCGTGATAGAGTGCGCCTGAATCGCCTATCTCAAAACCTTTGCCATCAGTCGCGTCGTCTAAAAGCGTGTTCTCCCATTTGAGTTCAAAGCCAGCGTTCAGGATAAATTGGGACGCCATGCCCATGTCAAAGTCAGCAAGGTCATATGCTCCGTATCCTTTGGGGTATTGGGTCTGGAATTCATTGTCCGTGTATTTCCCATAGCGCGTGTCAACATAGCCAATGCCTGTATACCACCTGGCGCCTGTGGTTACGCCAACATAGCGTTCTGCATAGAGTGCGCGGTCAACCAGTTCCTTTGCCAACTGAAAGGTCATTGCGTCGAGTTCGGTGACCAGAAACATGCGGGTCCCGTTTATCTGGTACGTGGCGTCAAAGCGGCCCTTGTCAGTCCCAATGGTAGGCGAAGGTTCGTACATTGGGTTGGTCCCGGGATTTATTGCCGAGTTGGATGTGTCATCGCCAATAGCGTAAAGCGCTGCCAGATTTTCACACACGGGATAGTTTGTCGAATACGTGGCGCCGTTCTTCCTGCACACAGCGTAAGGAATGCCTTTGCACAGGACAATATACAGGATGGAATCAATGCCTATTGCCTCGATTTTTTGCCGTATGGGCGCAACCAGTTCAGAGTAGAAGAGCGGCAGCTGGGCCGCAAGGTTGTAGGTGCGGTCAGTACTGGTGGCCACACCAAGCATGTTCTGCTCGGGTATTCCCCGCTTATGCTGATAATACAGGGCAAGGTCTCTTGAATCCGAGACGCCATTGCTGTCCATGTCGCTCTGGTTTGTGCGATACACGACAAGCACGCGTGATGGCGAGTCATCAGCAAAGAGCAGCGCCTGGAGAATGGTAAGAAACGCTATCAAAAAGAGGGATTTTCTCATGTATTTAAAATGCATAATGCTCTATGTACAAGGCAAACTATTATTCATAGACACATCTGTTTATCAATTCACGAACACGCTGTCCCGTAACCGCACAAGAGTATGATATTAAGTAAAATAAGCAATGGCATGGCAAATGCTTTGTCATTGTTATGTAATTTGAAACAGGAGGCTTTTATGGAATCTACAAAGAATGTTCTTCATGTCACAGACAGTAACTTCAAGGCTGAGGTCATTGATTCAGACCTGCCAGTGCTTGTGGATTTCTGGGCAGAGTGGTGTGGGCCCTGCAGAATGCTTGGTCCAACAATTGAAAAAATAGCTGAAAAATACCAGGGCCGGGTAAAGGTCGTAAAGATGAATACAGACGAGGCGCCGCAGGCGTCCATGGCATATAGCATAGCAGCCATTCCAACGGTCATGCTTTTCAACCATGGCAGTGTTGTGGACACGCTGGTCGGGGTACAGCAGCCAATAATGTACGAGCGGTCGCTCGAGAGGGTGGTATAGCATGGTGGTAAAAATAGTGGTGGTGGTGGCAGGCGGGCTTCTTGGGTTTGCCTACTATAAATTCATCGGCTGCCACGGTGGCTGAGGGCTGACGGGAAATCCGTTTACCGCCGTAGTTTACGGGGCAGTCGTGGGTCTCATGATCTCTTCGTTTGTTAAATAGAGCTTAAAAAGCATTGAAAAATAAAACGCTTTAATTTATATTACTTTAGTAGGAAATAACCATACAAAGAGAGTAAGGAGACCAGTATGAAGAGTATAACCCGCACCATCATCATCCTCTGTCTTGCGTCCATGGCCCCGGTGTTTGCGGCTGATTCGCTAAAAGTTTCGGTGAACGTGAGCAATCCTCCGAACGGAAACTACGGATCCAGGTATTTTGTTGTCATGTGGATCGAAAACGCGGCTGGCCAGTTTGTAAAATCCTTTGGCCTCTGGGGCAGGGAAACCAACAGCAATGATTTCCCCATATGGAATTCAAAAAATGGCGGTGTTAAAAGCATCGACGGAGTAAGCGCAGCGACATTGAGTTCCTCTCAGACTCTTTCCACAAACTGGAAGTGCACAAACGCGGCTGGCACCATTGTGACTGAAGGTACCTACTATATCAATATCGAGCTGACCAACCGCCATAGCACCATGCCAAACCCTGGGACCTATTTTGTACGCACACCCATTGTGATTGACCGAGAGGCAAAAACAAAGAGCACGCTTGATTCATCTCTCAATAATGGCGCAACATACATCACCAGCTTTCTGGCAGACTATATTCCCGACAATTCCACAATTGAATCATTTGGCGCTCTGACCCAGCTCATGGTCACGCCCTATGGATTTGTCATTCCAGCGGGTCTTGCCTCGCAGGTCCGTTCAGTGCGTCTCTTTTCCATTGACGGAAGACTTATCTGGCAGGACAACCTTCAGAATCGGACTGGCTCTGGCATTGTGATTACCAGAAACAGCTATCAGCAGAAGGTGCGTGCATCGGGAATCAACTACCTGGTGGCTGATTTCGGGAAGAACATTGTTACGCATCCTGTTGTCAGTGTAAAATAACCGGTATTTTTGTTTTTTTTTTGCCCTGGAGTCGTTTTGACTCCAGAGCTTTTTTATCATACACAACTGTACAGTAATACAAAGAATTCATCATATCGGTCTTATAATCTATTGAAAAACTTATAAATACGGCTGGGCATGGGAAATGCTATTATATTTACATCTATTCGAATACGGAGGAACAGTTATGAAGATTACAGCGCTGGCAAAAGAAGAGCTCGGGAAAATCTTGGTAAAAAAAGGGCAGAAAAACTCACTTTTTCGAATTTTTATTCAGGGTTTTGGCTGAGGCGGGCCCAGATTGGGCATTGCCCTGGAAGGGCAAAAGAGCGAACGAGATAGTTCTGAAGATGTGCAGGGTTTCACCGTGGTGTACGAAGACAATCTCAAAGGATATATCCGCGACGCAGTGGTGGACTATCGGAAGAGCTGGTTTGGTGAAGCGGGTTTTGTCGTTGAAACAGGCTATGCCTGCTAAAAAATATGCCGTATTATGATTTCAAATGTACTGGTTGCGGGAAGGAGTTTGAAGAGAACATTCCCATGAGCCAGACGACCATGCCGGCGTGTCCAGACTGCATGTCGCCTGCAACGGAGAAGCTCATCACCGGTTGCGCTGTAGGAGGGGGAAAGTCCTCCGGCAACTCCTCCTGCAGCGCCCGCGGCGGCTTTACCTGAGCCTCCTGATTCTATGGGCCGGTCAGGCCTGAATTGCCAATAATTATGCTTTAAGCACCAAGGGGCGTTGCTGGTATAAATTGAAGAATGGCGCCCGTACATATATCTTGGTAGATATTTTGCATTTGGCGCCTGGGTTTCATGCGGCTTTCTTTGCCCGGTAATATTTTGTATTTTATTCCAATACAATATGATACCCGCCAGCCTGTTATTCTTATGCACCCAAAATTCCTGCCGCAGCCAGATGGCCGAAGGGTTTGCCCGTCAATTTGCCCCTGCTGAGGTGTTTATCGCAAGCGCAGGCATGGAACCCTCTACTGTGCATCCCCTTGCCATTGAAACCATGTCCCAGTTTGGCGTGGATATTTCAGGACACATTTCAAAATCGATCAGGGAATTCGGGTCCCGCAACTTTGACTTGATTATTACCTTGTGCGACAACGCACGCCAGAAATGTCCAATTATGCCCGGCTCCCCCACTGTTGTCCATTGGAACCTCGAAGATCCGGCAACAGGCGGCGGATCGCGCGAAGAGATACGTGAACGGTTTAAACAGGGTGCAACGGTCATACGCCAGCTCTGTTATGATTTATTCAACCGCGGCTATTTTTATTCACTTGTCCAAAACAAGAAAAACACCGACAATATTCTCAATGCCCTGCCCCAGGGAATTATTGGCCACGATCTGAACAGGAAAATTTTTCTTTTTTCGAGCGAGGCGGAGAGAATCACCGGATATGTCCAGAACGAAGTGTTGGGCCGCGACTGCCACCAGATATTTGACAACAATCTCTGCGGCGAAAACTGCGCCTTTTTCGATGACAAGGGTCGCATGCCCGAAACCCACTGTTCATATGATACCACTTACAAGACAAAAAACGGTTCGTTTAAGGAAATTACAATGACCGTGATTCCCCTGCGCAACGAGCGACAGGAGACCACGGGAGTCCTTGCTTCCCTGGTCGATCGCACTGTGCTCAAGCATTCGCACCGGCGGACCGAGGAGCCCTTCAGGTTCGGCGACATCATTGGCCAGGACCATAAGATGCAGCTTATCTACGACCTTATCGAAGACCTGTCTGACAGCGACGTGCCGGTCATCATCAGCGGCGAAAGCGGTACGGGTAAGGAGATCATCGCCCATGCCATACACGCGGCAAGCGGTCGGCGCGACAAGGTCTTTGTTCCGGTCAACTGCGGCGCGCTTCCCGAGGGCACGCTTGAAAGCGAGCTCTTTGGCCATGTCAAAGGCGCGTTTACCGGGGCAATGCGCGATAAAAAAGGCCGCTTTGAGCTGGCCCATACCGGTACGCTCTTTCTCGACGAGGTGGGCGAACTCACCCTACCCATGCAGGTGAAGCTGCTCCGCGTGCTCCAACACGGCACCTTTGAGCCAGTGGGCGGTGAAAAGACCGTGACCGTGGACGTGCGCGTGATCAGCGCCACAAACCGCAACCTCAAGGACATGGTCGCAAAGGGTACTTTCAGGGAAGACCTCTATTACCGTCTGGCGGTCATTCCTATTGATGCGCCGCCTTTACGCCACAAAAAGAACGACATTCCCCTTCTTGCCAATGAGTTTCTTGCCCGGGTAAACCGCGAGACCCGCAGGAATTTTTCCTTTTCGGCCGAGGCCATGAAGACCCTGGTGGAATACGCCTGGCCCGGCAATGTACGGCAGTTGCAGAACGCGATCCAATATGCCACTATTAAAAGCCGTAAGGAGCAGGTCCTGCTTCCCAATCATTTTCCCCACGAAGTGGCAAACGCTGCTGCGCAGCTTGGCCAGCCTGGTGCTGACGGCGCTTTTGCCCATGCGTCCAGACCTGGCAGGAAACCCAAACTCAATGCTGCGGCCGTGGAGCTTGCGCTCGCAAAAAGCGGGGGCAACAAGGCAAAGGCTGCGCGCATGCTGGGTGTGGGACGCGCGACATTGTATAATTTCATGAACGAACACAACGGAACACTGGAGGATAGCCATGTTTAATGCCGACGAATTGTTTGCCATGGGAATTGAGATTGAAAAGAACGGCGCCGCCTTTTATCAGGCCGCTGCTGTGGCCGCGGGTCCGGGTGCGGCGCAGCGTCTGTTTACCGAGTTGTATGAATGGGAGCTGGACCATGTGGCCTTGTTTGAAAAGCTGCACGATAAAGCGGTTGCAGGGAAGAAATACAGCAAGGTCGAGGATACTGATGGATTGGGCCGCGCTTATCTTACTGCAATGGCCGCGAACCATGTTTTTACCGGCGCGAGCAATCCCGCTACTATGGCTAAAAAATGCAAGGGGCCGCGCCAGGTCATTGAAATTGCCATGCAATTTGAGAAAGACTCAGTGGCCCTCTACGCGGGCATGAAAGGCCTGGTACCCAGGGAACTGGGAAGAAAGCATATTGATACGCTTATTCACGAGGAAGTGAAGCATATTGGCATGCTTCAGAAGAAGCTTTAAAAAAGGACTTTCAAACAATGGCAGAGGAACATGCCGGTGTTGTACGGGAGAAAAAAGCGCTGACACACGACATTGTTAATCTCCGGATACAGCTGCGCGAACCAGACCATATGGTATTCAGGGCGGGCCAGATCATACGGTTGTCTAGTCAACCCTATGGCGACAAGCCAAGCGTCACACGCACCTATTCAATCGGGTCGCTTCCGTCCGACGCGGGGTTCATTGAATTGAATATCAAGCGTGCGCCCGATGGTGTTTGCACCACCTGGGTCTTTGACCATCTGCAGGAGGGCCAGGATGTCCGTTTTCAGGGGCCTTTTGGAAAATTCATGCTATCAGCGTCCTCAGCCCCGGCTATCATGATAGCGGGCGGCAGCGGGCTTGGCCCAATCAGGGCTTTTGCCATGGAGATGCGGGAAAAGGGCATGGTAAAAACCACCTGGTGTTTTTTTGGCGCACAAACTCACCGCGATTTGTACTATCGTGATGATTTTTCACGGTTCGAGAAGGAATTGCCTGATTTTAAGTTTGTTCCCGCGCTTTCGAATGAGCCTGCTGAAAGCAATTGGCAGGGAGAGCGGGGACTGGTCACAGACGTGGTCAAACGGAGTATTCAGGACCTGAACGGGTGGGAGGCCTATTTGTGCGGTCCGCCGGGCATGATCGAAGCATGCCTTAAAATCCTGCAGGAAAAGGGCATCAGGGATATGGATGTTTATTATGATAAATTCGCATGATGCAGGGGCGTCATTCTGCCACACTGGCCAAGATTGGTGCATAATGCAGGGACGTCATTCTGCCACGCGTACCAAGATCAATAAATGACATTTGTAAAATATTTATGAAAAACAGCAACATAGTATTCAAAGGCATTTCTATTAGCCCGGGAAAAGTGGCTGCTCCAGCGTGCCTTTTCTCCTCTCAGTTTCACCGAACGGTTCCTGAATACCAGCTTGCCAATCAGACTGAAATCAGCAACGAACTCGACCGGCTGCATGAAGTGCTGGGCGCCTGTACTGTTGAGCTCGATACGGCCTACCGGCGGACCGTGGAAAAAATCGGCAAAGCAGAGGCCGATATTTTTATGGTGCAACGCGAAATCATGCTCGACAAGGTCATTGTCGAACGCATTGTGGCCGAGATACGCGACAAACGGAAAAACGCCGAACACGCGATTTTTTCAGTGTATAACAGCTATGAAGAACAGTTTATGGCCCTCGAAGACCAGTACCTAAAGGGGCGCGCGCACGATATCGTGGACATACGGCAGCGGCTCCTGGGCCACCTGAAAAAAGTGCATCCGGTTTTTATCTGTGAAGGTCAGGACCACTGTATGCGCGGCCAGGACCGTATAATCGTCACCCAGGCGCTCTCACTTTCCATGATAACCCATATCAATGCTTCCCGGGTAAAGGGTTTTATCACTGAGCACGGCGGGCCTTCGTCGCATGCTGCCATTATCGCCCGTACACTCGGCGTTCCCGCGGTCAGCGGTGTGCACAATATCATGGACGCGATCCACTGCAGCGATATTGTCGTGGTCGACGGCGACCGGGGCGAGGTCATCCTCCGTCCTGATGCAAAAACCATTGTGCAGGTGCGGGTAGAGGAGGAAAAGCGGACCACCAGGCAGTTCGCGGTCCTGTCTCCCAAGGGTACGGAAGTGCTTGCGAACGCCAGTTCGATCGAGGATGTGACCAAGGCAGCGCAGCTCAACGCCGATGGCATAGGCCTTTTCAGGACCGAGTTTATTTTCATTAGGTCAGACCGTCTGCTTTCCGAAGAAGAGCAGTTTGAATACTACGCGCAGGCTGCGGCGCTTATGGAAGGAAAGCCGGTTACTTTCCGGATGCTCGACGTGGGCGGCGACAAACCGCTTCCGTTCCTGAATATTGAAAAAGAGGACAATCCCTATCTGGGATGGCGCGGTTCACGGTTCCTTCTTGACAATCCTGATGTGCTTGCGGCCCAGGTGCGGGCGCTTGCCCGTCTTTCACGGCTGCGTGAAGCGCGCATGCTCTTCCCCATGGTCGTTGATGTACGCCAGCTCCAATTGCTTCTGCGGGCGCGCAACGACGCGCTCGAATCCTTTGACTACAACCCAGCGAATTTGAAGACCGGGGTCATGATTGAGGTGCCGGGCGCCATTTACGAACTAGACAAAATGCTTAATCTGGTTGATTTCGCGTCCATTGGATCGAACGACCTTATCCAATACCTTTTTGCCGTTGACCGGAACAATGAACACGTGGGCGAGGGCTATGACCAGGACCATCCGGTTTTATGGAAAGTGCTTGAAGAAATAAGCCAGAAGGCGCGCGCGGCGAAAAAGCCGGTGTCGCTATGCGGAGAAATGGCGGCTGTGCCGGGAATTCCGGGCAGGCTCATGGCCATCGGCATTTCGTCGATGAGTGTGAGCCCGCCCTATATTCCTACAGTGCGGGACGAACTGATCAGCTTTTCCAGAGACCGTGCAGATTGCAATACGCCCTCGCCGTAATGCTCGCGGCATTGACCGCAAAGGCGGCTTCGGGTTTGTCGCCGGGTTTCAGCATCTTGCGGATGACTTTTGTGTCGGTTATCAGCTCAATGAATTCAATGTAGTGCTTCTCTTCCATGGGATGGGCGACTGACCCAACCCGGACGGTCACGGAGTCGCCTGTTTTTTCTATGATCGGCACGTGTTTTTCCTTGGCCGCGTCGACCGAGTTTTCCATGAGCAGATTCATGTCCTTGCCGCAGCAGACCAGCGTTCCGCCGCCTGCGTGCGTCACCTCAACGATGTTGCCGCACACGCCGCACTTGTAGAGTTGGTTTATTGCAATCATTGGTTTTCTCCTCTTTGTTTTTTGTTTATGGTAGATATATATACGTAGTGGCGAGTCACCCCTACGCACCCGCTCCCGGATTCGCACCGGTTGCCGGGGGTGGGGTATAGACGCGCTTCGCAGCCTCAGTATCCAGCATCATGAGCGCGGGGCCGCTTGCCCCCGCCATTTTCACCTTGTTCAGCAATTTGTCGAAATTCGCTTCTTCCTCAATTTGTTCGGTCACGTACCATTGCAGAAAGGTCTGGACCGAACGGTCCTTTTCCTTTTCAGCAATGTCGACCAGGTTGCTGATGGAGGCGGTCACGAACTGTTCATGTTCGAATCCCGCCCTGAACACCTCTTCGGGCGATTTGAAATCCGCCTGCGGCGCGGCAATGGCTTTGAGCGCCACCCGCGCGCCTTTGTCGTGCAGGAAATTAATGAACTTCGTGGCGTGGAAGTGCTCTTCCTGGGTCTGCACCATCATCCAATTGACAAACCCGTCAAGGTTTTGCGCCGCGAAAAAATCGGCCATTGCCAGATACAGATATTCGGAAAAAAGCTCCTTGTTTATTTGGTCGTTTATGGCTTCCTGAAGTTTTGGGGAAAGCATGGGGTACTCCTATTGGTTTAAGTTACGTGATTGCCTTGATAACGGTTTCCCGTACCGAGGACAGATCGTCCTGCGAGGGAATGTATTTCACTTTCAGGGGATTCATCATTGTCCAGCCGCACTCCTTCAGGACATCGTTCACCTGTTCGATGCTCTGTCCGCCCCATCCATAGCTTCCAAAGGCAAGGCCAATCCGGTTTTTGGGTGCAAGACCTTTCATATAGGTCAAAAACGCGGCGACCGTTGGAAGCAGATTATTGTTAAGAGTGGGGGATCCCACACAGACATACTGCGCGGTCATAATCTCGGTCATAATGTCGGACATATGGTTGTGCTGCAAACTTGCCATCACCACGGGAACGTCCTTTTCCTCAAAACCGCTACGTATGGCAGCGGCCATCTTGGCAGTTGAGTCCCACATGGTGTCGTATACGATCACGGCCTTGCGGCCGGTTATGTTTGCCGACCATGCCTGGTAACGTTTCAGAATTTCCGGAACGTGGGCGCGCCATGCAATGCCATGGCTGGGAGCTATAAGGCGTATGGGCAGTCCCGCAAGCGCTTCGAGCGCTTTCTGCACCTGTGCGCCATAGGGAAGCACGATGTTCGCGTAGTACTTCATTGCCTCGGCAAGAATGGTCTCAAGAGGATATTCGTCGTCAAACCTTTCGGCAGAGGCAATGTGCTGTCCAAAGGCGTCGTTTGAAAAGAGGATTTTTTCCTCGGGGCACCACGTCACCATATTGTCGGGCCAGTGGACCATGGGCGTATGGGTAAACGCGAGGGAATGTTTGCCAAGGGAGAGTGTCTCCCCGTTTTTCACTGCCTTGAAATTCCAGTTATTTTTAAAATGTTCTTTGAGGCCCTTTTCCCCGTTGGGAGAAGTGAAGAGCGTGGCATTGGGCGCTTTTTCAAGGACCGCGGGCAATCCGCCCGAATGGTCCATTTCAACATGGTTGGCGACCACATAGTCGATTTTTGCCGGATCAACCACCTGCGAAACGCGCTCAAACAGTTCGTCAGTAAGATAGTGCTTTACCGTGTCAATGAGAGTGATTTTCTCATCTATTATAAGATAGGCATTGTAGGTTGACCCGCGCTGGGTAAGGTATCCATGAAAATTGCGCAGGTTCCAGTCAATGCCCCCTACCCAATAGATTGATTCGGCAAGCTGAACCGGCTTCATGCGTCTATTTCCTCAAAATCCTCTTTGCCCACGCCGCATTCGGGGCAGGTCCAATCTTCGGGTACTGCACTAAACGGGGTTCCGGCAGGAACATTGTTGTCAGGATCGCCTTTTACGGGATCGTAGATGTAACCGCAGACTGTGCATTTGAACTTTTTCATCCATTCCTCCGGTTTGTAAGTTTATTTATTAGAAACAGCAAATTGCATACCTTTGCATTTAAAACGATTATGCCTTTAAATTTCAGTTAGTTAATAGCCTGTTGGAAAAAGATATATAATGCTGGAGATGTTTAACAACATGAATAGAACCGGAACAGAAATGTATTGAAATACGGTTTTTTATTTGGCAAGTATTGTTTTTCCCAGGCAGTTGCTTGTAAAACAAGGGCATAACCGCATTGGCATGTATAATGCTTTTTAATTTATATTATGAAATTATGCAATGAAAACATACAGAGAGCGCTCGAACTCTCCCGGGAGCTCATGGTGCTTTCTGACAAGGGAGACCTTGAACGGGAAGACGACAGCTGCGGGGTGCTCTACGGCATTGTCAGGGATGCCGCCTATAGTATCAGAAACAGCGCTCTATCGGAAAAGGAAAAGCACGTCATTTCAACCACATGGGGGTAAAAGAATGGAATCAGCAACAGTACAGGGGTTGATTGATTTTGCCATTGGCGAGGAACGAAGCGCTTTTTCACTCTATACGGAATTGGCCCAGCGCCTCAGCGACCAAGGTTCCAAAACAATGCTCAGGGACATGGCTGCCATGGAAAAAGGACACGAACAGAAACTCCTAGATTTAAAGAAGGGTGTTGTTGAGAAACTTGAGACAGTGCCTGTTCCAGACCTGAAAATAGGCGATTTTCTCATTGATGTGAAAGTAACCCCAGAGAGCTCGATCCAGGAGGTGCTCGTTTTCGCGATCAAATCAGAGATGAAGGCGAACAAACTCTATACAGAGCTCTCGGGAAAAATGGAATCGACCGAGGCCAAAAAGCTCCTGCTGGCCCTTGCATCCGAGGAACAAAAGCATAAAAACGATCTCGAACGCGCCTACGACGATATGATAAACAGGGAAAACTGATTTTCAGGGAAGAAGCGCTCTTTCAATGTATACTTCATAATCGCGGCACAGCGAAAGTACCCGGACCGCCGGAAGGGACGCATCGCCATTGAGCAGTGCTTTGACAACCTGCTGTTTGCCGTTCCCGGCTACTATGAGCACCACCATGCGGGCGGTGCCTATGGCAGCTGGTGAAAGTGAAAGGCGTTGTATGGGCTGGACAGGGCTTTGGGTGGCAATGACCGGCGCCAGGGTATTATAATAGTTTCCACCGGGAAAAAGGCTTGCTGTGTGTCCGTCGTTTCCCATGCCCAGAAAAATTGTGTCAAAGACCGGAAGGCCCGGGCCAAAATGTTCTTTGAGAAGATCAGTATACTGTTCGACTGATGCGGGCCAGTTGTGCGCGTCTTTGGACCGGCCTACTGAGGACAAAAACACACGGGCCGCCTGCCCCCAGTTGCTGTCCGGATCGTCAAAAGGCACCAGGCGTTCATCGACAGGGAAAAAGGCCGTGTGCATGCAGCGGGGTGAACACGCGATCCATTCGGTAAAAAGCGTCGCATAGGTCGGCCCGCCTGAAAGCGCCACTAATGGTTTTTCAAGATGGCGCAGGGTGGCGAGGGCAACGTCGCCAATTGAATCAAAGGGATGAGGATGCACAATCATATAGAACAATTTACTATTTTTTCAACCTGTTTTTCATTAAAGGAGGTATTGATGGCACAGATGAAGGGAAGTAAAACCGAAAAAAACCTGCTCAAATCGTTCGCAGGAGAATCGCAGGCGCGCAACCGCTACACCTATTTCGCGAGCATTGCGAAAAAAGAGGGATATATCCAGATTTCAAACATCTTTTCTGAGACCGCGGACAACGAGAAGGAGCACGCCAAGCGCATGTTCAAGTTTCTCGAAGGCGGCGTGGTCGAGATTACCGCTTCGTATCCAGCGGGCAAACTGGGCACAACGGCCGAAAACCTTGCGGCTTCAGCAGCAGGGGAAAATGAAGAGTGGACAGAGCTTTATCCTTCGTTTGCCAAGACCGCGCGCGAGGAAGGGTTCGAAGATGTCGCGAAAATGTACGAGGCCATTTCAATTGCCGAGAAGCAGCATGAAAAACGCTACAACGATCTTCTTGCAAATATAAAGGCGAGCACTGTTTTGAAAAAAGCCTCGGCAATCACCTGGCGCTGTTCCAACTGCGGGTATATCCACAAAGGAGCGGAAGCGCCCAAGACGTGTCCCGCGTGCGCGCATCCCCAGGTCTATTATGAGGTGCTTGCCGAGAATTGGTGATAATGGCTGAACGAAAAGCGATTGTTATCCTCGGCGCTTCGGGCGATCTTGCTAAAAGGAAGCTTGTTCCTGCGCTCAATGCCTTGAACCAGAATAAACGGCTTGATCCTGATACTATCATAGTAGGGTCAGGCCGCACATTTTTTTCTGACCAGGCTTTCAGGAATCGGTTTAATGCTCCAGAAGGGTTTAGAGAGCTGCTGTATTATCACCAGGGTATTCAGGGGCTCAAACAGTTTATCGAAGAGAAGGGCGCTTTTTCCCGCATTGTTTTTTTCTGCGCCCTGCCTCCCTCAACGTATGGCCAAACCGCCCAAGAGCTCAGGGCCGAGGGCTTTGGCAAAGAGGCAGCGCTTATTATTGAAAAGCCCTTTGGATACGACCGCGCGTCCGCACAGGTGCTCAATACCGAGCTGACAAAATATTTTAATGAAACACAGATATTCAGGATTGACCATTATCTTGCAAAGGAAGCAGTGCAAAACATTTTAGTGTTCAGGTTCGCTAATCCAGTTTTCACTCCTGTCTGGAACAGCGAGTGCATTGAATCGATCCAAATTAACGCATTCGAATCTGAGGGCGTTGCAGACCGGGGTGCGTATTTCGACAGCGCGGGCATTGTGCGCGACATGATTCAGAACCATCTTATTCAACTCCTTTGTCTCTTAACCATGGATGTGCCTGTGTCCCTGAACGCGGAGGAGATACAAAAGAAGAAAATATCGGTGCTCAAGACCATGCAGGTGCTTTCCTGCAACCGCTTCCAATACCAGGGATATCACGATGAAAAAGGCGTGGCACCCGGTTCTACAACAGAGACCTTTGCCGAACTGAAGCTTGTCATCAATAATCCCCGTTGGAAGGGCGTGCCGGTTTATATCAGGGCAGGCAAGGCCATGAACCGGAAAGGGACCGAGATCGGGATACGGCTCAAACCCCTGCCCAATCTTTTATTCAATGAAAAAGGCGCTGTACAGCCCAACAAGATTGTTTTTCTCATCCAGCCAATGCCGGGCATTGTACTCGATGTGGCTACAAAAATTCCCGGAAAGCACTATCAGATCGCGCAGACGCCCATGAAATTCTGCTATCGCGATTCTTTTGACAGTAATATTCCCGAGGCATACCAGAAGCTGCTCGAGGATGCGCTCAACAACGACCGTACGCTTTTTGTCAGCGCCAAGGAGGCCGAAGCGTCGTGGGAGTTGTTCGGTCCGGTCCTCGACGCGGGCAAGGTGGAAGGCTACGAAAAGTTTGCATTACCGTTTACCCGATTCTCCTTTGACTGGATAGATTTTGAACGGTATCCAGGCGCCTGTTCGAAGTAACCAGTCTTTGCGATGTAATGGTGAAAAGCTTTATTTTCAGTACATGAACATACCCAACCATATCCAAGCGCAAAAGGCCGCGGGCATTCCGACAATTTCCATTGAAATTTTGCCGCCCCGCAATGGCGAGAATATTGAGAATATTTTCCGGGTCCTCGATGACCTCAAGGGAAAGAAACTCGATTTCATCAGCGTGACCCATGGCGCGGGCGGCAGTCTGCGCGGGGGTACTGAGGCCATCAGCTCCCTGGTGCGCGAACGCTATGGCATCGAACCATTGCTGCATCTTACTTGCCTCGAACAATCGCGGCAGCAGATCGAAAACATGCTCATGGTCTTCAAATATCTGGGCATGACCAATATTTTGGCCCTCAGGGGCGATCCTCCCCAGGGTGAGACCCAGTTTATCGCCCATCCGTACGGCCACAAGCTGGCGCTCGATCTTATGAAGCAAATTGCGGCGCTCAACCAAGGAAAACACCTGATCCGGCAAAGCGACATCGAATTCATGAACCTTCCCAAGGACGCGCAATACCGCGATGGCGAGAAGACCGTGTTTGCGATCTTCGGGGCTTGTTATCCCGAGGGCCATCCTGAAGGCAGCGGCCCGGAGATACAGAGGGACTATACCATCTTGAAAGCGGAGGCAGGCGCGCGCGCGTTTATTACGCAGCTTATTTTCGATGAAAAAATTTATACGAAATTTATGGACGACCTGAAGGCGCGCGGCAAAGAGCTTGTGGTTCTTCCGGGCATTATGCCTATTACCCGGAAAAAACAGCTGCCCTATGTAAAAAAGTTCTTCAAATCATTTATTCCAGAAGAAATAGAGAACGCGATTGTTTCCGCGGCCACGGACCAGGAGGCGGAGGAAAAAGGACTTGCTCTATGCGCGCAGTTGTGCAAGCGCATGCTCAAGGCGGGCGCGCCTGGCATCCATTTCTATTCCATGAACAACGGCGGCCATATTAGACGCATTTTGGACCTCATGTAAACCATTGTATTGCTATCTTGCAGGGTCAAAATAATCGTTTTGTAACAACTGTTGAAAAATAGGCGGTGTAAGCAGGGACTTCCATGTCCCCTATGCAAGCATTGCCTGAAAAACGCGTTCTGCTATGCCATTGCGTTCAGCAAGGTCCCTGAAAGATTGAGGTTCGCGCTCAAGCCGCCTTCCTGTGTGTACGATGACTGCTGGAAGGTTTCTTTCAAACTGGCCACCAATTCGTTTTTGTCAATGCTGCCATTGGCATCAGTGTCGAGCTGCTCGAGCAGCGTATCGGCCAGCTTTGACATGATTGACGAAGATTCGGTGTCATCAGACTTACTGAGAGCCTTGATAAGAAATGAAATGGCGTCTCCCGAATCGCTCGAATTCTCAGACATTTCCTGGGGTGGCAGAGGCGGGGGCGGCGCGTTTTTCATGGCTTCCGCATTCTCCTCCTCATCGATCTTACCATCGCCGTTTGTGTCAGCCTTCTCGAAGATATCGTCTACGGAGGGCCCATGGCCATTGGTTTGGTCAACCATTGCCTGCATTTCTGTCTTGTCGATGCTGCCATCGCTGTTCGTGTCGAGCTTGGCGAACATTTCGCTTGCCATCCGGTTCTGCATTTCCGCGCGCATCTGGTCCATTTCCGCGCGTCTCTGCTCCATGGCTTTCTCGTTTTCTTCCGCGTTGATCTTGCCGTCCTTATTCGTATCGGATTTCTCGAAGATCTCGTCGATCGACGGACCTTGGCCCCGGCCCTGGCCCTGATCGAGCATGGCCTGCATCTCTGTTTTGTCGATTCCGCCATCTTCATTTGTGTCGAGCCGCTTGAACATCTTCGCGGCCATGTGCGACATCATTGCCGATGAATCGACATTTCCGATTGAACTGATACTCATTTGTTACCTCCATTATTAATGAAAACTGGATTCAAGGTTTGTATCTTTTTCCAATACCTAAGTGAAAGGCATATTCATTTTTTTCACCTCCTTAGACACCCTTAATTTCGGATACAAACCTGATTAGCTTCATTTTGGCTTATGCGTATTTGATGCTATGTTATATTTCTATTTATTTCAACGACTTAGACTCGAAGGGAACTTTCAGGGTTTTAATACGTCTAATATGCAGCAAATAAGACACGTAAAAAGAAGAAATTCATTTTAAGGAGGTTATTGTGAAACCTTTTTTCTGTGCCGCAACTATTTTGATCCTTATTGGAGTATGCGCATTTGGCTGCTCAAAAAAGCCGCAAGACCAGGCAAAAAACACTTTTGAAATGCCGTTTCACATGCCTAAGGGACCGGAAGGTTTTCATATACCCGGTTTTATACCTCCTTCAGCCGCTGATATCGCCAAGCTGTGCGAGGTCGTGGGGTTTGACGAACAGACTGGGAAGAAAATAATGGAGATCATCCGCGGTTTTGATACGTCCATGAAAGAACGTATCATCAAGGTACAGCGGGAAGAATTGAATATACGCGAAGAACTTCTTAAGGACAAACCAGACCTTGCCTATATCCAGCGCAGTATTACAAACAAGACCAGCCTGTTCGCGGAGATCGAAATGGCGCAAATCAAACGCGACCTTGATATCAAGGCCTTGTTGACCCCTGAACAGTATGAACGCTGGTCAGGCGCTGTCTTTCAGAAAATGCGCGAAAGGATGCCGCAGGGCATGCGCGATCAGGGAATGCCCCCCATGTCCCAAAGCACTCCCCAGCCGGGAAATTAAGGAACAGGATCCGGACGCCTTGAACGGTTCCGCAATCGCCTATTCTGAAGACATTGGCAGCGTTGTCCGCCAAAACGAGGACATGCTCCTGCGAGTTGCCCGGTGTATCACACGCGACAGGGAGTCGGCCAAAGACGCTTTGCAAGATGCGGTATTATCGGTGCTCACAAGCAAGGGTTCTTTTACGGGCGCAGCGTCGCTGAAGACCTATCTATACAGGACGGTGGTCAATAAATGCATCGACACCAACCGCAGGAACGCCCGCTGGCGCACGCTCCTCTTTTTCATGCGGCCCGAGGACCTTTCTCCCGGGGCGGTTCCGGTACCGGAAAGCGCCAGCCAGGGGATGGTTATTAAGGATTTTATAAACCGGTTGCCCGATAAAATCAGGATACCCTTTATTCTGGCGGAATGCGAGGAATTGCCGTACCAGGAGATATCGGAAATACTGCAGGTTCCGTTGAATACAGTGAGGACAAGGATATTCAGGGCCCGCGAGAAACTTCGGGGTCTGGCCTTGAAAAGGGGGATATTGCCATGAAACAATGCGAACAATTCCGAATGTTAGTCAGCCGCGGCCTTGATGGCGACCTTGCAGCGTCTGAAACGGCGTTTTTACATGAACATATCATTTGTTGCCAGGAATGTATGAAAGTCAACGAACAATACCTGCGGCTTCGCACTCTTTTACGCACCCCAATGGCTGTAGTGGAACCTGTTCTTGATCAGGCGCATGTTTCCCGTTCTTTTTGGCAAATGGGATGGAAAATCGCGGCCATGCTCGCGGTCTGTATTGGTGTATTAGGGACACTGTTCCTGGCCCGTAACGATTCTGGAGACGCTCGGGTCATCCACATTATCGATAAGACATTGTATCCTTACATGAACACCCCGATTGGCGCATTGGCATACTACCGTCATTTTGCCGGGCATGTGGTGCAGACGCAGTTTTTCTCTATCTCTGCCCAAGCCCTGCCTTCGATGCGGTCTTCTTTATCCGACTCTGTACTATATTCCTACCGCAGCCCGCTGTTCCAGGACAAGGAGGCGGAATAAACACCGACATGCGCCCTCGAAAACAATATGATGATTGTTTCAAACGCAATACGGTCAGGGCGTTTTTGGAAAGCGGGCGGCCCGTAGTCTTGGTTGCGGAAGAAATCGGGGTTGAGCAAAGTGTTTTGTATAAATGGAAGAAGAAATATGAACATGAGATTCTTTCATTGCCCGACCAATCAAAAGGGAAAACCGTTACCCGGAAAGAAGTCGCAATGATTCAAAAAGAAATCATCGAGCTTAAGGAATCAATGTCTATCTTAAAATCTGTTCTGCGGAAAACGCTCACAAATATATGCGATTTCTAGGATATTTCTGCATCCTTATGTATTCCAATCTGTTCTGTTCTCTTTCGGTTGGCTTTGTTCAATCCGCATATCGTGATTCTATCAGCTACGATTCTATTGTTCAAAAACTTGACATGCTTGACGCCAAGCAGGCGGATGCGGCCCTGAGCGTTTTGTTCAATTGTCTTAAAGAGATCAAGGCGAAAGGCGACACAAGGCCGTCCCTCAAAGCTGAATTAATACAAGGATTGCTTTGGCGCCAATTGTCCCAATTGCGCGTTGATAGCGCTTTTTACAAGGCTGATAATGTTTTCAAGAAAATAGGTCTCAGGTTTCCTAATACCATCGAGGGCCCATGGTTCCGCGCAATGAACCAGATCGAAGGGGGGGATGCGTTCACGGGGATACGAATCCTTGATAGTCTGTCAAAAACAGCCATTTCAAACCGGAATTTCTGGTCTGATTATGAAAAGTACGCGTTCCTCGCCTTTTTACCCAAGCGGGGGGCATGGTGTCCGGCTGAAGCGGCCAATGTGCTGAGTCAGGAGTGCGGCGTTCACTTGGGAGACAGCGGAACAGGTGAGTTCCTTAAAATATACCAATGGAATGTCCTCAGTAACATGGACGGCAATGCCATGCCCGGGTTCTTATATCACCTCAAATTTAATTATTCCAAGAAATGGGATGTTGAACAGTTTTCTCCAAATGCCATGATGACGGTCACTGGTGGAGGCGGAATACTGCCTCAGTTTTATACCGGCAACGAGCTTAATGAGATACTTTTTAACGAAACGGAGGCTGATCTTGTATTACTGATCGATCTCAACGCCGCTGGTTCGTCTCTCCAGGAATTTGTAAATGACAAAATGCAGGGGACGTACGACTCGATTTCGGTGCAAGACGAGTTTGCCGATCAGCAGGCGTATTCGATCCAATGCTTTCAGAAGAATGCGCATAAAAACAAATATGGCGGTTACGCCTGGTATATCGCCTTTGACCGCTATTATTCCGGAAAGAACGCCTTTGACAAGGAGCCTGATTCGAAAGTCCCTTCTCATAGGGTCCGCTATTTAATTGCTCTAAATACATGTAAAAGCGACAGGGAAAACGCGGAAAGAAACCTAAAGTCCCTTCTTGGTGCGTTTTTGATTCGTTGATGGCGCTTGTTTATGGAAACTCTTTTATTGAGCGGTCCAATATAACGCATTGTAGAGCAATTTTTGAAACGCAGGATGATTATAGGCTTCAGCGCCATGGCCAAGGGCGCAACAAAAAACACGGGCTTTGCCAAAAGAGCGTGTCCAGGCAAGGGCAGGCATGCTCTTTGGGTGATCGGTAGTGAGTAAAATTTTACTGCCTCTGAGACGTTTTCCCGCAAGGATGAACGCATCGTCATTGATGGTCCAGGAGGACAGGCCCCGCATGACAGGATGGCAACGGTCTTGAACGCTGACGCTGAGTGATTGATCAATTGTATAGGTGTTCTTCCGATCAGTGATCCCGATGAGCCGCGACCAGAAAGGCCATTTGGGAAAAGTACATAACCCATGATGGAGCACAATGATTCCTTGCCGTGTTTTTCCCAAGTCCAGAAGCGTTTTCTTCCGATTTCCTTGCCACCATGCGGGGTGTTTTTCAGCAAGGTCTTTGTGGAAATTGTAAAATATGACAACATCGTATTTAGTTCGGCAGCGGCCGTAGTCACATACAAAATCATCAAGCGATTGGATAAAAAAGTCGATTCCATTGAATAATCGAAACCGGAGCATTGCAGTAAATGCCGGGACATCGTACGGATGTTCACCGGTCAGCATTGCAACGGACAGATGTTTCATGGGATTTTTCCTGCATACATGGTTTTAAAAGCAGAGTATTTTGGTATATATGGTTTTCATGACTTTAAAATAAATTTCCCCGGACTTGTCTGAAAATATTTTTTAAAAAGGTGCTGAAAGTGGGCCTCGTCGTCAAATCCGAGCATTTCTCCTATTTCCCGGATCTTAAATTTGCCGCTTCTTAATAAATTTTTTGCTTCTTCCAACCTATATGCTATTTGGAGCGCTTTGGGAGATGTGCCAAAGAGCTCTTTAAACCGTCTGAGAAAGTGGACATAGCTTACGCAGCATCGATGGGCAATGCTGTGTAAATCTATTTTCCGGCAGAAATTTTCCTTGATATGCGCGCGCGCCTCTTCGAACAAGAGAAGGGCCGCGTCCCGTTCTTTCTTTTCATGATGGATTGGAATTTGAAAAAAACGGACAGCCAATGCCGGCCGATTCAGGGCATTTACGGGTTCAGCATAATACCTGAAAAAACGATGAGGATTTGATTTGAATGCAAGGACATGCGCTTCCTCTCGTTCCATCTTATCAATATTGAAAAGTGTGGGTCTTATTTTGATGGAAAACGTACTCATGCTTATCGGTTGTTTCCAAAGATAGAAATAAAGAAATGAAGCGTACATGTCGACAACGGGATTCGGATCGGCATATTCGGCCAGGACAGCGTCATTAGCGGAGATCGTCAGGTATGGGCCGATTTTTTTTAACAACAAACAAATAGATAAGTTTTTCTTCAGCGGCTGATACGTACCAGAATGCATTGGAGCGGCTTTTCTGAAAATCTGGCAATAAAGCTGATCCGAGTATTTCAGATCCACCGAATAGGCGGGATTGTAGGTAAGGCTATGCTTGCCCGAAACAGGATGGCCCAGGGCGATGGCCATTTCACAGCCTTTGGCAAGTGCGAAATGCATTTGTATTTCAAGGTCCTGATTCGAGAAATTAATAGCTTTTGCAAATGCGATAAACGGGAGGGACGTCTGATTATCGAGTGTGTTCATGATAAATCGCTGTTTCGCGCGTATTTCCGTATTGGAACTTTTAATAAAAAAAGAGGAAATGGCCCGTCCCGCGTTAACAAACGCTGGGAATGAGAAAAGCGTTTTCCATGGACCACGGCTTCTGCGTGAGATATTTTTAATGTATGCTGTTTTCTTTTCAAAATTGAACGGAAACGGGTCTCCATATTTTTCATCGAGTAATTCTTGCAGGCGTCTATTTAGCACCTTGTCTTCATCAATAAAATTCAAGATTGATAGAAAATGAGCGTTATAGGAGATAATCGTACGGTCTGCATTAAGCAAGACCAAGGGCCGGTCATCTGTCTTGTACAGGGAAAGAAACTGTTGCACAATGGGATTTTGGACCGTCTGGAGACATAAAAAAACGCAGAGGTGTTGTCCGCTATTACAGGCGCTCCAATGCGAATACGAGAAACGGAAGATGGCGATCGCGGAATCCTGGGTATCACGCTTCATTTTGACGAATAAATCCTGAGGGCACAGCGGATTTTTCATTATAAAACGCATGCTAAGAAAGTTGTCGCTTAAAGATGGCAAGGCCGAAAAGACGCCGTCCAGATGTTTTCCGACCATTTCCTTGCTGCTTATCCGCAAAATCTGTGCGGCATTGTCTGATATTTCCTGGATTTTTCCGACCGGATCTACAAATAATTGCGCGACAGTTGGATCAGCAGACACTTTACAGAAGCTTTTACTTTCCATGTCTTGCACCCCTTTTATTCTACGTTTGTACTAAAAAGATACTATTTTTCGGGATCAGTTTTTTACAATTTCTTTGATTGTTTCGTACATTGAATAAATAGACCCGATGGACTATCTTTACTACTGTATGAACAAGAAGATACGGTGCGCCATAGTCGGAATCGGAGGTCACGGCGAGACCCATCTACAATATATTGGGAAAGCGGAAGATGCCGGTTTATGCACGCTGAATGCTGCGGTTGTCCGGCCTGCGGATAACCTGGATCATATTATAAAACAGTGGCGCCTAATTGAACGGGGCGTGGTTATCTTCAATTCATTCAATGACTTGATTCTGGAAGGAAGCGATCTCTTTGATCTTGTTATTCTTCCGGTAGGTATTGGATTTCATGCCGAATATTCCTGTAAAGCGATGCGTGCCGGGAAACATGTTCTATGCGAAAAACCGCCTGCGGCAACGATTCAGGAAGTCGATTCCATGAGCCAATGGTCTGAAGCATCTGGAAAGGTGTGCGCCATTGGTTTCCCGCAGATGTCTTCAGATTTGATAATTGAAGCAAAATTAAAGGTTTGCGAAGGAATTATCGGCGAAGTTAAAAAAATATCAAATTTTGGCATCTGGAAACGTGACAAACAATATTTCAGCAGAAATGGGTGGGCTGGTAAAATTACATCTCAGGGTCGTTGGATTCTTGATGGAACTATTAATAATCCATTCGCACACCAAATAATGGCAAGCCTTTTTCTGGCTTCTGCTGAACAGGGAAGATCCGCGCGTCCACGGGAAGTAACGGCGGAATTGTATCATGGCAATGATATCGAAAGTGAAGATACCTCATGCATAAGGATTAAAACTGACAGCGGCGCGACCATTTTTGGCGCGGCAACCCAGTGCGGACCCAAAGACCATTATCCTGAAATCGAGATTGTAGGTACAAAGGGAACGATAGGTATCGTCATCGGGAAATATGCGAAAATACGTGTAAACAATTCCGTTGAGACGATTCATGCGCGCAATGACGAACGAACGAACATGTATGCGAATATTTTCAATGCGATCAATGGCGTTCACCCGATACAGTGCCCGGTTTCTATAACAAAAAATTTCACGTTGACGGTCAACGGAGCGTTCGAATCTTCGGCGTTCGTCAACAATATCCCTGCGGAATATCGGGCTATGCATTCTCCGTACGGCAGCGCCGTACCCGAAGAAGCTTTCACCGCCGTCCATGATATCGAATCTATCATTTCCCGCGCCTTTAAAGAACGCCTGCTCTTTTCAGAGGCAGGGGTTGCATGGGCCCGGCCGTCACAGAAGTTTATGATAAACGATGACTATTCTTTCTTCAGGTTTCATGCGCATGATAAGGCGACAGTACGAAAAAAACAGTACAAAGGGGTGGTTTATGCTTAAAACGGCAAGTATCTCTCGACGCTCATTTATTAAAAACAGCTCGGAAGGAGCGTCAAATGATGCATAAAATAGTATCGTTAATTGCACTATGCCTGGCGCCCGCGATCATCGGGTATACCACATATGACAACAAGGTAGTACCCGAATTGCCCGCTCCGGGAAATGTGATTCAGGTGAACGATGTTGTATCATTTTATATGGCACTCAGAAACCAAACGTCGGGGCAAATAATCGTCATGGCTGCTGGCCGCTATGACTGCGGGAACATCGAACCAATGAACATCACCGCAAACGGCTTTTCCATCAGAGGGGCGACCGATGACCCTGCTGATGTGGTCATTACGGGTAAGGGATTTGATAACTGCGTCAATGTTGAAGAGGAAATGTTCATGCTCTATGCGAACAAGGTGACAGTGGCGAATCTTACCATTTCAGAGTCGCGGTGCCATGGGTTCAAATTCCAGGGCGGCAATAATGACCATACAATCCTGCATAACGTCAGGTTCTTGAACATAGGGGAGCGGATGGTCAAGGGGCCGGCGACCCTGGACGCGGTCCAATGCTCCATTCGGTATTGCCATTTTGAAGACACGAAAATCCCGGCCATTACCCGGTGCGGCAGCAGCGCGACCGATTCTGACGGCAATTATATCGCGGGCATGGATTTGATGCGCGCAAACAGCTGGGTAATTCATGATAACGTGTTTTTAAATATTAAAGGGCCTACCGGTGGCGGACGGGGGGCCATTTTTTTCTGGCATTTATGCGAGAACATGATAACCGAGCGCAATACGTTTATCGGATGCGACCGGTCTATCTGTTACGGTAATCCCCATAATCCAGATAACGAAATTCATGTGATTAAGGGGATTATTAGAAACAATATGATCGCACCAGGGGCCACAAACGGCCTGGAGTTGTATTTTTGTTCTGGAATCAAAGTTTGGAACAATACTTCATACAGCAAATGGGCGGGTTCCGGCGCATTTATCGGGACGGACAATGACAGTTTAGAGATTAAAAATAACATTATTTTTGGCGCCCTGAATGTAACAGGCGCGGCTTTTGATACGGCACGTAATATCGTTATGACCCGTACACAGAGAAATCTAGCCGCGAACTGGTTCAACAGCGACGAGTCGCATGGTGATCTGCATCTGATAAACGATACCTGCAGGCCGGTCAATGCTGGCCTGGTTCTTTCCGGCGTCATTGACGATTGGGACGGCCTGCCGCGTTCCGGGTCTAATGATATAGGAGCGGATGAAATATCAAATAATTCCGGGATTGACCTCAATTCAGAAACCCCGCACGGATTGTATGTAAGTGGGTCCCAACCGAATCCGGGTAATCCTTCAGCAACCTTCAAATATTATATCCCGAATACTTTTCAGGGAAAACACTTTTCCATCTGTGTTTTGAATTCAACGGGAAATAGAATTCGTTTGCTGCGAACAGGAAATGCACTACCAGGGCATTCTTCGATTACGTGGGACGGCAAGGATGACAGCGGGTCTATTACCGGCAGCGGCGTTTATTTGCTTCAAGTACGGGTTGGAAACTTGATAAAAGTAAAACAGAGCGTGATCATTAAATAGTCATAAATAAAAACGAGCAAGAATGTACTTAAAAAGGGAGATCGCATGAAAAAGGCAGTTGTTTATCTGATTTTGTGTATTTTATTAGCAGGGACTGGAGGGTTCGGACAGATCATCATTGGGCATAACAACACTACCCTTTCCGATATTCCAAGGAAGTGGGTCGAAGCTGCGAAAACCACTCTTCACATAGCCCATGGCAGTACATCACATGGCACACAACTGTCTCTTGGAATGAACTATGTAAGGGATTATGCTGACAGCAGCCTCTTCAAATGGGACCTTTTCGGAAGAGGCGGGGCGCTGCATTATGAAGCATATTGCGCGAATTATTTCGATACAAGCGCCACTCCATGGCTGACAATTCCAAGTTTGGGATTCTTCCCCGGTTCCAGCCAGATAACAGGGGATGAGGCTTCTGACCTTTGGACACCGGATTATTATTCGTCGAGTTTCTGGCCTATCAGTACGAAGAATTATCTTGATGATCCCATACACAGTGAAATCAATACCATTATTTGGTCCTGGTGCAGCCAGGTCGGCGGTCTTTCTGCAAATAATATTCAACAATATTATTTGAATAGAATGAATTCACTTGAAAATGAGTATCCGGACGTCCATTTCGTCTATCAGACAGGGCACCTGTGGGACCTTAAAACATACTCTACCAAGGCAAGAACGGATTCGAATAACCAGCTGATACGGGACTACTGCATCAATAACGGGAAAACACTGTTCGATATCGCGGATATTGAAAGCTATGACCCTGACGGCAATTTCTATCCCAATGAGACGGACGCATGCCTCTGGTGCCCAGACTGGTGCGCTGTCCATCCTTCGGACTGCTGGAGAACGTGCGGCGGCGACAGCTGCGCCCATTCGCATTGTTTCAACTGCCAGCGCAAGGGCATTGCTTTATGGCACCTCTGGGCGCGTCTTGCCGGATGGGATGGCCAGCCTTCCACGGCCGTAAAAAACATCCCGGTTTCCGGAAGCAGCAGCATGTCGGTCAGTATATGTCCTAACCCCTTCAATCCCGGGACGGCAATCAGATACAACACCGGCCGCTTGATGACCGCTTTCTTGAAAATCTATACTGTGTCTGGCAGGCTTATTTTTACCGTGCCTGTCAAGGGGAGGGGTACATATGAGTGGAGCGCCGCATCCTTGCCCGGTGGAATATACTTTTGCATGTTAAAATCAGGCACGGAGACTGTTTCGAGAAAAATGATGTTTCGGAAATAAACGGCTGTATAAAAGGGGGCGGCATGGTTTTTATCTTCATGAAGCTGTTCAAGGCTTCCTCGATAATAACGGTTCTCATCTGTTTCTCAAGCGTCAATGCCGCCGATCAGATTCATTTCGGTTCCACCGGAAATCCGTTGAACGGCCTGACCGTGACATGGCACAGCACAAATACAAATGACAGTATAAAATGGGGTTATACATCCGGTTATGAACAGGGAGAGTTTTCCGGCGTGCGGCGCACCAATTATTCGGGCTTTTTATACGACTATGCCTTTCCAGCACTGCAGCCCTCAGCAATTCTTCATTACTCGCTTTATGACGGCAGCTGGGGACCGGAAAAAACGTTTAAAACCTCGATCGATACCTCTTCAACCTCTTTTACATTTATCGCGAGCGGTGATTGCCAGATGAACAATTACGACCTTGGAATCTGGAAGACCAATTGGCAGACATGCGCCAATGCGGTTGGGGCAGAGGAGGCAGATTTTAATATTCAACTGGGAGACCATGTCAGCCAACTTACTGCTTGGGGTGTCTCGGAATGGGACAGCCTGTTTCGTTACGGGATAAATTTATTTGAGAACAAGCTTATATATCATACGATAGGAAATCATGACAATACATGGGATGAGTATGAACAACATCTGTCTGGCGCGGCTTTGCGCATCTGCAATCTTTTCGTGCATCCGAACAACGATAACGACTTCTGGTATTCATTTGAGTTCGGAAATACGGCCATTATCTGTCTGAACAGCCAATATCCTGATTCCCTGGCTCAATACGAGTGGCTTCTCCAGACCCTTCAAAATGCCAACAATACCGGCAAAACGTGGAAAGCGGTGTTTTTTCACAGGCCCTTTTTCACCCAGTACAGGTCTGCATCCAATAATATGGATCCTTACTTCGGAACATGGTGGAAGGCGTTTGACGATTACGGAGTTGACATTGTCTTGAACGGCCACAAACACAATTACGAAGTAATGAAACCTGTCAACATGAACATGAATACTGCCGCGCCGGTCGCAGAATATGGAAGCGGCCCGGATCAGGGCAGGCTTGAGATCGTCTCGGGCAACATGGGTTCCGAAAACGCTCCGACTCCTGTGGCGGCAAGGCCCAACAGTACTTTCTGGTATAATGACAGGTCTGCGTATTGCCTGAATTACTGCAAATTCCAGGTTAACGGAAATACCATGCGCATAAGCGCCGTGCATCCATCTGGTTTTTTAATCGACAGCTTCTCATTGCACAAGGATATCTCGGCTGCGCAGCGGAATATGAAGGCGTCCCATCCGGTTGCAATAGACGCGTTCCCCGATCCTTTCAACGCCTCGCTGACAATACATCTTCAATTGCCTGTTGCGGTAAAATCAAAGATCGAGGCGCATATATTTAACATTCGCGGCACTCTCGTCGATAAATTGAGCGCGGACAGGGCGGAACTGTCTCATGGAATACCATGGAATGCCGGGCATCTGAAAAGTGGCGTGTATGTCATCAGGATAAAGGCCGGAAATAACACCTTTGTAAAAAGGGTCTCATTAATAAAATAAGGCACCCGTTCAGCATGGCAAGAAGATATACGACCATAAGCTCAAATGATGAGGGGTATGTATGAAACTCATGATTCTCTGCGGTTTTATTCTTATTCAAACGAGCGTATCCTTCACCACATGGGATGGAAAGGAAGTCCCGGCCCTTCCTGCACCATCGGGCGAGGTTGTAACCTGCAGCACAATGATACAGTTCTATATGGCCTTTCGCCAGCAGAAACCCGGGAGGACCATAGTATTAAAAGAGGGGAATTATAATATCTCTTCATTGACCCCACTGAGAATTGATTCGAATGGCGTCACCATCAGGGGCGAATCTGAAGATCCGTCGAAGGTCGTACTGTCCGGCCGGGGTTTCGACAATAATTATAACGTGGATGAAGAGATGTTCTTCATAAACGGAAATACCATGACTTTTGCGAATCTGACATTATCCGAGTCACGGTGCCATACGGTGAAGTTTACTACCCTGGGGGTCAACAGCAGTGCATTGTTTCATAATGTTCGATTCTTAAATGTCGGGGAGCGGATGATCAAGGGGCCCTCGGCGACCGTTGCAGTCAATTGCACCGTACGATACTGCCACTTTGAAGACATGAAACAGGCTTCGGCGACCAGATGCGTGGGCACTGCCTGCGAATCGCACGACGAAGGGGGGAACTACATTGGCGGCGTGGACCTGATGAAGGCGGAATCGTGGGTATTCCACGACAATGTGTTCAGGAACATACGGGGCGCAACGGGTGGTGGAAGGGGAGCGGTATTTTTTTGGCATGGATGCAAAAACATGATTGTGGAGCGCAATACTTTTATTGGCTGCGACCGTGCTGTTTGTTATGGCAATCCGCATAATCCAGACAATGAAATCCATGTCATCGGTGGCATCATACGCAATAATTTCATAGTCCGAGGTGCGGGAATTGCCGTGGAGGTCGATTATTCCTCTGACATCAAAGTGTTTAACAACACCGTATACAATACTGATCCGACATACGCCCGGACAGTCTTGTATTATCATAACGATAGAGGGAATGAATTTAAAAATAATATTATTTTTGGACGGTTTTTGTTGGACAGCGGCTATGTACCTGACTCGTCCAGCAATATCTGGAAAACAGATGCCGGCGAACAGAATACAAATTGGTTCGCAGATCGTTTGAATGGCAATCTCCACCTCACTGGAAATGCACAAGCGGCGATTAACACTGGAGAACCTCTTGAGGTTTATGACTGGGACAACCATGTCCGTTCGGCAACGGACAGTTTGCCGGATATAGGGGCGGATGAATATAATTCCGGGGTCTTTATTGAAGGCCTGGGGCGATATAGTGATATTATGTCAATCAGTACGGCGCCAAACCCCTGCAATCCTTCCGTAACCATTCGGTGCGTTCTACATACAGATCAACAGGTATATAGCGCGATTTATAACATTGAAGGAAAGCTTATTCGTATTCTAAAAACAGGGAAAACATCAGGAAGGTTTTTAACCACCTGGGAGGGCGTCGACATGCGAGGCCGCATGGTGAATAGTGGAATATATTTCGTAAAAGCCATTGCAGGAGAAGCATGCGTTGTGAAAAAAATATCACTGATCAGATGAAAAGTGGTTTTCATGAATAGCATAGCGTTCCTCGTGTTCTCTATCACCGTCTTTGCCTTGGCCTGGGGCAAGCCTGAGTTCAGCTTGTCATCTTTACCGCAATCAAAGCGGCCAAATGAAAAGGTATATCTATCCCTCATGGCCGGATGGCGTGTTGCACCGCGGCCTAAGGCAATTGCCGCTTTTTACGGTTATGGTGACTTTCTTTGCCCAGTATTGCCCGCTTAAGAATATTTCCGGGGATTATCCACCCACCGTGCTGCTGCATAGCGATCAGAATACGGATGTTCCCTATGAGCAATCCGTGTCCATGGCCCAGGAGCTGGTCAATAAAAAAGTTATACATGAGCTGATTATACTGCCACAACAAGGGCATTGTTTTGATAATGACATAGACAACTCTTTGGTGAAGGAGATTTTTGGAAAGATGCTTGAATTTCTCAATACACAAATAAATGGAAATATATGTCACGTTCATTAGACATTATAATACATTACGTAATGGGCCTGCGTATTATTGACACTCATGAGCATCTGCCAGTTTTTGAGAAGTTGTGTGAACAAAACACCGATATTTTGCGCGAATACCTCCTTCACTCATTCATATCTGATCTGCGCTCCGCCGGAATGAGTGATAAGTCCGCGGAACAGGCGCGCGATATTTCCATCCCACTTTTAAAACGATGGGACATGGTTGAGCCATTCTGGGAACAGGTGCGCTATACTGGGTATGGACAAGTCCTCGACCTTGCAGCCAGGGATATCTATGGTTTTCCGCGTATTGACAGAGACACTATAGAGCCTCTTAATAGCGCCTTTATGGCAGCTCGAAAACCTGGTCATTTTAAACATGTGCTTAAAGATTTGTCAAAGATCGATATAAGCATTAACGACAACATACACAGCACCGGCGGCAGCCTTGACTGTGACAAAACATTTTTCAGGAGCGTATTCAGGCTGGAAAGGTTTTTATTCCCTGAGAATCTTAATGATATCAAGTCCGTTGAAGAGGAAATGGGGATACGCATTCAATCGTTATCCGATTGGATTGATGCTTGTGAAGAGGTTTTTAATACATCAATAAAAAACGGCGCCGTGGCGCTTAAGCTGGGGCTTGCGTATTCCCGTCCTTTGCGGTTCGATCGGCCCAGGCGGGCGGAAGCATCACATGATTTTAATTTTCTGCGCGATGCATGGAAAAAAAAGAAATCCGTTCAGATTCAAGATGGCAGGAAATTACAGGACTTTATGATGCATCACGTCATGAGTTTGGCGAATAGGCGGGGGCTGGTTTGCCAGTTTCATACCGGCCATCTGGAGGGCGCAGGCGCAATGCTTGGATACTCAGACCCCCTTCTGCTGAATAATTTGTTCCTTGAATACCCCGATGTAAAATTCGACATATTTCATATTGGCTGGCCTTTCCAGAACCATCTTTCATCCCTGGCAAAAATGTTTCGCAATGTGTTCGTTGATATGTGCACAGCGCACATCATCTCACCTATTGCGGCATACACTATTTTATGCGAGTGGTTGGAAAGCATGCCATTGAATAAAATATGCGCTTTTGGCGGCGACTATGTTTTTGTTGATGGTGTATATGGCAGTCAGCTGATTACGCGCCGCAACGTGGCCAGAGCCATTGCCAGCAAGGTTGATACGGGATTAATAAACATCGAGAGAGCCAAGGAAATCGCGGAAATGCTTTTTATTAAGAACCCAAAGTTGTTATTCGGCATTTGACCATTGACTAACCAGCGGGTTTTGCATTGTTCCACTATGGCCGCTGGTAATCATCTGAATTCCCCGGGATTTTTATTGAAATATTTCTTGAACATCTTATAAAAATTCGCCTCGTTTTCAAAACCAACCATTTCTGAAATTTCACGTATCGCATATCCGCTTGTTTTAATAAGGCCCATGGCTTCCTTAAGACGCAGTTCCATTTGATGATGCTTGGGCGTCGCCCCGTATGTTTCTTTAAATTTGCGGATGAAATGGACAACGCAAACGCAACAGCTTTTCGAAAGGCTTTTAAAGTCTATTTTTTTCCGAAAATTGTCGTTTATATAATTATACGCCTCTTGGAAAAGCGCGGTTGTTCTATTTTTATTGGACGCTTTTGACGGAGATATAATGCGTTTAAAATATATGGCCACACAATACCGGTTAAGCATGTTGACGGGTTCAAGGTAATACGAGAAGAAAACGTCGGGCAAAAGTTTGAAGGAAATAAGCCGTGGACTATGTTCTTCCATCTTTTCCATGTTGAATAACGAGGGGCGGGTGCTGATTGTCAGTTTTTCTATCGTTAGGTCTTTTTTCCAGGCATAGAAATAGAGATACCGGGAACGAATGTCAAGGATTGGCATTGGATCGCAATACGTCATTACCTGTTTTCCGCATACTATTATTGAAAAAAAAGCGCCAATCCGTTCAAAAACGCAATTGATGCCTTTCTTTGTATTGCGTACGTTCAAGGAATGCGCGGCCACCGGAACCGATCTTCTGCACAGTTGAAAGGTAAGGCCTTCTTTGTGCTTAATGTCAATATGATACGCCGGGTCAAAGCCGTCGGTTTCATTAAAAATATGGCTCAACGCCATGGCCCAATCCATCCCAGTGCCAGGGATGAACGTGAATTCTATGCGCAGGTCCCTGGAGTCCGTATTGAAGGGCTTCCGGGATGCAAGATACGACATGCTGGACGCGGGGTCGCTGCGAGCGGAAAACCCCTTGTCGCGGCCGTTAGTTATGGCGATTTTATACGTATGAAATAGTGTTTTACAGGGGGTTTCCTGTCGAGATACTGCAACAACGGGTTCCCACCGGGCGCCATGCGATTCCGCAATGCGTTGTATATAGTCGTTTCTTTCCCTGAAGGAGAAAGGATTGGATGTATGATACGTACTGTCCAGCAATTCCATAATATTCTTGCGAAGTATGGCTGACATGTGCGGGAAATTCAGCGCCTCGCTAAAAGCCGTATTTACCATGAGAATTCTATTGTCCTCTTCAATGACCGCGACGGGGATATTGAAACCGCGGTATAGCGTAAGAAATCTCTGGACTATAGGAGAATTAAAAGTCTGAGGGAAAAGGTGGATCAGGAAGTATTGCCTGTTAGTGAGCGCTATGGGCCGGGAATAGGAAAACAGGAAAATTCCCTTGTTCAGGGTTGAGAAGAATTCTTTGTACAGTACCCGAACATATATGCCATCTGGACAGATGAGGTTGTTTTTAATCACATTAATAAGGGGAGCTGAGATTCCAGGCGGCGTCAGTTGCTGAAAGAGATTGTCTATTTTTTTACCAATGATTTTTTTACCTGTACTTTTTATCATTTTACCTATTGGATCAGTGCAGTCATGAATTACTCCGCTGGCATCGGCAAGGATCGCATAACCCATTGAGGTATCAAACAATGACGGTATTTTTAATGTTTCATGCATGCTCGTTATTTCCTTAGTGCCGCTAAATAATGTTGCTCTTGAACACCTCTATAAAATACAAAACATTGACTATAATAATCGATGAATGTTCATTTCTACTAGTAATTAATATAAGTTCTACTATTGCTATATTCCCTCGATTGCGATATATTATTTATAGCAAGAGGCATTTAATTTCTAAAGGAGAGATCAATTATGAAAACGGCGTCATGTTCCCTGATAGCCATCTTTATTTTATCTCTTTATTCCTTTTCCAGCTTACAGGCGCTGATTATTCCCAGACCTAAAGAATATACGGACCTTTCCTCGCAATGGACGATTTCGAGTTCTGACGGTTGTGCAATAGTATTAGGAAATTCGGCAAGCCAGCAGGAACACTATGCAGCAGAGTGTTTTCAACAGGACTTTCTGAAACGTTTTGAAAAGACTGTGGATATAATAACCGAATCAGCGGCCCCAGGGGGATATGCGTATGTTTTTTATTTCGGTACAGCCACTTCGAACGGCAAAATTAACGCGCTCAAGACCCTGGATATAAGCGCTCTTCCCGCTGATGGTTTTATTATCGAGATGGCCATGGACGGCGTCGCAAAGGCGGCATTGGTGGGCGGTGCTGATGTAAACGGCGTCATATACGGCCAAAACAGCTTGTTCCAGCTTTTTGAAAAGAGCGATAGCTCGATCATTGTGCATCGGGCCGCTGTCAGGGACTGGCCGAGTATAAAAATGAGGATACATACCAGATATCTTAATGAAAATTTTTATAATGCGGGTGTATTTAAAGAGTCAAGTGTGAATTGCATCGCCAGGTCCAGGCAGAATGCTGTTATCCTTGAATATGCTTCGGATAATTATGATACTACTCAATCCAGGACCATTATTCAAGAAGTGGAAAAACGGGGTTTGTCCACAGTTTGGGCGGTGATAGGATTGCGGGTTGATTCTGCCGCCCAGCTTGACGCGAAAATAGCGATCATGAGAAAGCTTTACGGGTTTGGCATTGATAACTTTTATCTGCGGTATAATGACCGTGGCAGCTGGGACGGCCCTGGACCGGAAATCGCGTTTCCAAAGATATTCGCGTTTACCGATTCTGTGGGAATACCGGATAGCAATTTGTTGTTTCTTCCCACTGACAACGGCAAAGCGGGTTCCTATGAAAGCCCGGACAGGGCGGATAACGACAGCGTGCTTGCAAAAACCGCGCGGCTGAAAAATGTACGCTGGGTTTTTACTTCGACTCCTAAAGCAAGCACACGCCAGATATGCGAAAACATGGGATTTGTCCATAAGCCAAGCTGGTGGTACAATTGGACACGGATAGCTGCTGGTTTTACCCATATGAAATACGGGCTTACGCCTTATCCGGAAGGTTCGGACGGGTTGTATCACGAAATCCCCAACTTTGATGAATCCAGTTGGTTCAATAATGATAACAGCATGGCCTCGCTTGATATGCGCGAGGCGGACCAAAATATTGACGCTGTCCATCTTTGGATGCATCGTAATGTAGTTGAGGACTACCTTGCATTGATCTATGGCTTCTGGGCCTGGAATCCCAATGCCTATAATTTTAATGAGGTTTCCCAATATATCCATGAAACCGTTTTTGGCAAGGACAAGGTTGCGGCGGCGCATGCGTTTGACAGCGCCTTGCATGCCATTCGCCTGCAGTTTGACCCGAATTGGTACGATGATGACCTGTGCTGCGGGACATCAGGCCCTTCCCGGCCCTTTGCTCTCAATGGAAGCCGTGATAGCGCCATTGCCCTTGCCATTACCATGATGAATAATCTTGAGATACTTAAAGGTGCGAAAAACTCCCTCATTGATTCAGTGCGGTTCGTTGAACAGTATCTCTCGCAAATGCAGCGTACAGTCAATATTGTCTATGATTATATGGGCCTGGGAGAACCTGTGGCATATAGCGACAGCACGCCCCCTTCCAATGTGTCGGTATATGATCCTGCAATAGAAAAGGGCATGGTGGTGCTGCGGTGGAACCCGGCGGTTGACCTGGAAAGTGGAATACGCAGTTATAAAATATACCGCGGTACCTCACCTGATCCGACACAGCTTTACAGGGAAAACGTGCAGTCCACGGCCTTTTCCGAAGAAGCGGGTACCGAGTCCTTCACCTACTATTACAGGGTTAAAGCCGTTAATGGGCTTTTTATGGAAAGCCCTGAATTCAGTAATGGTGTTGCGATAACAATAGAAGCGGACACCATTCCTCCGCATATTGATACTGTGTATTGCTTTAGAAAGTCGGAAGTGAAGATGATATTCAATGAGCCAATTGATACGGCCCTGGCCCAGGATATCGGTAATTATACCATGGACCATGATATAGGGATCTCATCGGCAACGCTATTGTCCGACAATCGTACGGTGGTCCTTTCCCTGGCATCGCTCGTACAATCGGACACAGCATACACTCTGCACGTCAGCAATATTACGGACCGCGCAGGGTCCCCGAACACCATTGCGGCAAATACCGGGCGGACCTTCCTGTTGCAGGATATTCCCAGAAATGGCCTGGTAGGGCGCTGGATGTTTGACGAGACAAGCGGCGGCATTGCGTACGATTCATCCGGATACGCGCACAACGGCTCCATAAATTTGCCCTCACGGATTGCGGGAAATATCGGCAATGCTCTCGCTTTTCATGGGGAATGGCAATACGTGCGTATCAATACTATTCCAGTGGATACTGCCGCGGGATCGCGCAACACGGTTTCTTTCTGGATGAAGCACGGGGATAATGTCACGGGAAAAATGGTACTTGGCTGGTATTATGATCTTAGTTATTCACTCATTTTTAAACAAAATTATTTTGGGGTCACCACCGGAGATGACAATCTGTTTGGCCTTCCCGCGTATCTTGTGGATACCGGATGGACCCATGTCTCGGTAGTATTTAATAATGGAACGCTTTCCGAATCCAATACCCAGATATATATTAACGGAACAATGCAAAACATAAAAGACTGTCTTATTAATAACCCGACTACTCAGGGCAAAAAGATAAGCGCTACACTATACATTGGAGGCGTGGATTGGCACTCAACACCGGAAAAATTAATTGGCGCCCTGGATGAACTTTGCGTCTATAACCGTGCCTTGACACCGGGTGAAGTTTTAACACTGTTTAACTATGGAAACGGTACCCAGATTCCCAGCATAGTCGCAAAGACACAGGAAGCCGAACATTATGGTTTGCTGACCCTGCAGGCATATCCCAATCCTTTTAATCCATCAATAAACATCGTATTGTCAAATATGCAGCGTTCCAATACACATGCGCGGATCAGGCTTTACGATATCCAGGGGCATCTGATTCAACATTATTCCCCACAGGCAAATACAGATAGAATAAAAATTGTCTGGGATGGCCGCGATACGTTTGGCAAAAACGTGGCTTCCGGTATGTACATACTCGTTGTTAAAGCTGATAATAAACATTTTGTGCGCAAATTATTGTTGATTCGTTAAATGATCATGAAGGTGCTGGTTATATTCGTTCTTTATTGGTCTGTAATTTCTATCTGGGCCCTTGGCCAAACAGAGACAACGCGCATGCCTACGGGTGTCCGGGCCTTGCATTCTCTTGCAGGGAATCCCCTGTGCAGCAGTGTTGTTTCGCAAGGCTGGATAACCAGGTATTGTGAACGCCTGCCGGAAGATACGGTTCCGTACGGCTTTCTTGAATACGATTCTGCATGGAATCTGCGGTCTGTTGCGGAACGGGTGATCCGGATACACTATGCGCTGGCAAAGTACGGCAGTTCCCTTGAACGTCCCGCGTACAATGCGTGTATTCAATCCTTGCTGGACCATACCCGGTATTTGTTTGCGTTCAATAATACAAAAAGTGAATACGTCTGCGGCCTTTCCGGGGCTGGCCTTCTTTTAAGCAGCCTGTATCTCCAGGACGGAATGCCGGAAAAAGCCTTATGGGAACTTTGCGGGCAATTACGCCTTGTCAGCTATCTGGATTCTGTGCCAGTGGAAATACTAAAGCCATGCCTTGGTGCAGCTGCTCTAAGCATTGTTTTTGTTCCTGAATTGGCAAAAGCCTGTTTATCATTAAACCCAGGGTGTACCGGCAGTAACCGTACACGGCTTGTTTTATCAGACAGCGCTTTTTTTACAGCATTGAATCTGGAATATGCAGGCCTGAAGCTGGTGAAAGAAGCAGTATTAAAAAAAGATTACGCAAAGGCGAAAAAATCATACCTGGAGTACAGGGCCGGCCATGCAAACCGCCAGGCAGTTCTCCTGAACATTTCAGACAGTGCTGACGTTGATCTGAACGAGGCCGATGACGCGTGCAGGAATGTCCTGATATTAAGAAACCATATGTACCGCAAACACGATTATGGCAGCACGCTGGACTGGACCTCAATACTGGACAATGATATTGAAACAAACACATCACTCGTGGGCCATCTCCACCCGCAGCTTCTTGCCAGGGCGTATTCAAAGACACATTCAGCAAAATACGCGCATAATTGCGCCCGCATGCTCAGGTCCTGGATGGACCAGGTGCCGCCCATGCACAACATAACAGAATCAATTAATACACAGGCCCGTAACTGGCAGACGCTGAATACTGGGGGCCGTTTGTACAATACATGGCCGGAAATAATGGCACGCATGCAGGGCGAACGCGAATTTCATGATACGGTTCTGTTTGATATGATAAAAAGGACGCTCGAAAGCGCCCGCTATTTATGCGCGCATGCAACGCACCGGGGCAACTGGTTCCAGGTTGAGTCAAGCGGGCTTGGCATAGTGGCCTGTCTTTTCCCGGAATTCCATGAATCCGGCATTTTTCAGGAAACCGCCATGCGCCGCTTTAACTGGATATTGACCCAGTACTTTTTAAAAGACGGTTTTCATGCGGAAGTCTCTTTTGAATACCATGCATTTCCACTTGGCGCGGTGGCCAAATTTTATGAGATTGCCAAAGGGAGCGGGGCGGCCTTGCCAGCCTGGTTCTCCAGGGCCATCGCACAATACTATGATGTTTTGATGTATGGCTGTTTTCCAGACTATACGCTGCCGAAAATCAATGATGGCGGCGCTGGCGAACCGGACGCGTCATTGTACCTGCAAAACGCCTGCCGTCTTTTTGATCGAAAAGACCACGTATATGTGTCAACCAAAGGCAGGGAGGGAGTTCCTCCTTCGGCGACCACGTACCATTTTCCTGAAGCGGGCATTGGCATCATGCGCGAAAACTGGACGCTATCCTCGCAATATTTGCTTTTTGAAATGGGTTTTTATGGAACAGGGCACCAGCACGAGGATAAGCTAAACATGGTGCTGTACGCCTATGGACGCCCGTTGCTTTATGATCCGGGAATATACGATTACAACCTGGACGATTTTGAGAGCTATTTCCGGTCATCGCTGGCCCATTCGGTGATCATGGTCGATGGCAAGGGCCAGAACAGGTCTTTCCTTGTTGATGAAGAGCACCAATGGGTAAAAGAACCCATACCAGACCCTGATTCCCGATGGATACCCGCTGAAAAGCACTGTTTTGCGGAATCATGGTATACGAATGGTTTTTTTGAGCGGTCTCTGCATTTGTGGGAAAACCGTGACAAAACAGTGGACCTTGAAACGGGAATCGATGTACAACACCAGCGGACAATACTATGGTCAAAATCAGGGTATTATATACTCCGGGACATATTGTATGGAGAAGGAGAACATGAGGCGGAGCAGATTTTTCATCTTGCCCCTGTTATAGAAAAACACACGGCCGATGGGATACGTCCCGGAAATTTAAGAGAAATAAACAAGATCGCAGTGGTGACTGACGAGCCTGGGTTGGCCAATCTTGCCATTATCCCTGTCGAGACCAATGGATTGTCAAAAAAGGTTTTTTGCGGTTCCACGGACCCTGTCCGGGGATGGACCGCGTTATACGCCAAACAGCCATCCAACGATCTTGTTTATTATAAAACATCGACATTGCCAATGCGTTTCACTACAGTACTGGTACCTCTTGAAAAAGGGGAGAACCAACTCCCGGCAATAGAGAAGCTTTCCACACCAGCGGATTGGGTTGGGTTCAGGATATTTTATAAAAATCGGACGGACATGTATTTGGCCCACGACAAAGGGCCTGGAAAAATAACCATTGAAGATATAACATTCGAAGGTGAACAGGTGTTGCTGAGCACCTTTGAAAACAGCACACAAGGTTCGTTCTTTGTTGTTGGCGGCCGTTTGCTGGAGCAAAACAGGAAGGTCATTTTTCAATCAGCTGTTTGCCAAAGCATGGAGAAACAATGGTAAAACACATTGGGCTGGTTATATTGTTCTTCATGCATTCGATGTGTTCTTCTTCTGATTTAAACTGGCCATCCATGTATAGGGGCGGACCGGAAAGATCGGGCCTGTTCAGCGGTCCATCATTGAAAAAGATCAAGAAGGTCCGTTGGTCAGTAAAAACAGAAGGGGATTCGTACCAGGCAACGGGTGATGTCTTTTCTTCCATGTCCGCGGCCAATGACGTTGTGTATTTTGGAAACAGGCTCGCCCTAAACGCATATGACATGGCAACTGGCAAACAACGTTGGAAGCATCAATCTGATGGCTATATAACAGGCACTCCGGCTGTGTCCAATGGCACGGTTTATTACGGCAATGATGAATGCAGGTTATATGCGCTTGATGTAAAGACAGGCGCTGAAACATGGCATTGTACCGCCCATGCCAGGATCGTGTCTTCACCGCTTATTGTTAAAGACGCTGTTTATTTTGGCTGCAATGACGGCCATGTATATGCCATAGACACCAAAACCGGCGCTCGTATCTGGAAATTTAAAACCAGCGGCATGGTCGTCTCCTCACCAGCGTATTGGGAGGGAGCGCTATTTTTTGGAAGTTACGATAGCATTGTATATTCAGTGAACACCAAGACTGGTGCGGAAATCTGGCGGTTTAAGACAGGGGGCTATGTAACAGGCACTCCGGCCATTGATAAAGGCGTGGTGTATATTGGCAGCCACGATTACCATTTGTACGCCTTGTCTGCGCATGATGGCTGCGTTGTATGGAAATACCGGACAAGCGGATACCGGGTGACCACCCCAGCCGTCTCTTCGAAAAGAGTATATTGCGCTGTTGGCCCGTATCTTTGCGCGTTTGAAAGCAGTACCGGTGCGTTGCTTTGGCAATACAAAGACGGATTCAGTGATTTTATAGTTCCAAGCGTCTCGGCAGGGGTTGTGTATGCATGCAACTGGAACAAGAACTTGTATGCCATTAACGCAAAGACCGGAAAGGAACTCTGGCGTTTTACCGCAGCCGCTGTTCCTGCTTCGTCCCCTATTATAGCAAACGGCGTATATTTCGGCTGCAGGGGTGGTTATGTGTATGCCCTGGAGTAGTTTAGCGGGATCGGTGTCAAGTATTTAAAGACGAATCAATCAACTTTTGAAGTTGGTGCGCATACGCATCTCCATCGAGCGGTAATTCGACAGTTTTTTTCCGCAGGCCTGATAAAAGCATGGCATTACCAAGTTCAAGCGATTTGATGCCTTCCTCGGCCGGAGCGATGAGCGGAACATCGTGCAGTATTGCGTCCCGAAAATTTTTGTGGATGCCCGTGTGCTGTTCGCCAGTACTGTTGACAGGTATGTCGATCTCCCATACCGGCGGCGCGCCAAAACAAAGGTCCGTGGTCTTGCTGAAATGGGCTGTTTCAACCTCATTGCGCGTAAAATGCAGTTTTCCGTGTTCGAGCACCAGTTTGCCGCGCTCACCAGCGATTTCGAAGCGGTTGGTGCCAGGCGCCTCAGCTGTTGTGGTGATAAAAACTCCCGTCGCATCGTTCTCATATTCCATAAATGCGTTCACCTCGTCTTCCACCTCTATATCATGGTACTTTCCCAGCCCGATGAAGGAGGTCACCTTCTGCGGCATGCCGGTGATCCACTGAAGCAGGTCCAGATTATGAGGACACTGGTTGAGCAGGACCCCGCCGCCTTCACCTTTCCAGGTGGCGCGCCAGCTGCTTGATGCGTAATACGCGTATGACCGGAACCAGTTTGTAACAATCCAGTTGGTCCTGCGTATCTCTCCCAGTTCACCGGATACAACAAGGTGCTTCATTTTCTGGAAAACAGGGTTGGTCCGCAGATTGAACATGGCCGCGAACTTCAGCTTTTTGTCGGTATGCGCGGCAATCATTTTTTTTGCGTCGTTCACATGAACGGCAATGGGTTTTTCAACGAGTACATGCAGTCCGTTTTGAAGGGCGTCGATAGCGGCCTGCGTATGGGCGTAATGGAGGGTCGCGATAAGGACCGCATCAACAGCGCCCGACATAATCAGCTTGTGATGATCATCGAATTTTTTACCTTGGAAAAAGGCGATGCGCGTATCATCCACATCGCACAAAGCGGTTATCTCGATGTGTTCAATATTCTGGAGGAATTTGAAGTGCTCGGTTCCCATGCCGCCCATGCCAATGATTCCAAGGCGAACTTTTGTCATGTTCCATCTCCCTTATAATTTGTGTGGTTAAAAAATAACCGGTCATTGAAGGCAAAACAAGGCTAAAAAAAGCGGGAAAATTTTTTGCTTGACTTTTAATATAAAATTAGTTAGTTTATTTAATAGACCAACCAACTTAAAAAAACAGGCATCATTATGACATGCTCTAAACAAACAATGAAGCAGATTAACGTAGCAGCCTTGCTTAGGACCTTTTTGATTAATGGTCCGGCATCTCAGACGCAACTCGTTGAAATAACTAATCTTAAGAAACCTACGGTCAGCGTGTTAATCAATCAATTAAAAGAACAAGGATTAATTTTTGGCACTGGAAGCGGTAATTCTTCTCTACAGGGCGGACGTAAACCTCAATTTATCGACATCAACCGTACAAATATAGTGGGTCTTGGTGTATCTTTAAGGAATTTAGACCTGCAATTTGGTTTATATGATCTTCAGGGCAAACAAATATGGCAAACCGCCATCCAGCTTGGAAAAAATCATTCCAGCATATGGGCGCCAATTATATTAAAAACCATTAAAAAGATCCAGCAAAGATGCGCTGCCCGGCAACAAGTATTTTTGGGTACCGGGTTTGCCATAGGATGCATTTTTAATCCCCTTAGAAATAACCTCAACGCCATTTCAAACAACGACGAAAAGGACCTTTCCGTAAACGAACTGTTCAGCAGCCACCTGCAGAACACCGCTGTGGTGGTTGATGATTTCCCTAACGCCATGGCTATCGGCGAGATGTGGTTTGGCCGGGCAAAGGACCTGAGCGATTTTATTTATTTCCAACCCGTACACCCGAAGCTGACTATTATTATAGATAAGAAAATATACCGGGGCCACAGGTTTTTCGCGGGTGAGATAGGCGATTGCGTCATGGGCGCGGTCCCTATGCGCGATCTTAAGGGAAAAGCAGGTTTTTTTACAGATGCCGCGTTTTTACAGTGGCTGTATGAACTCACGTTGTATTATGATCCGGAGAAAATAATCATCTCCGCGGAAAGCGCCCCGGCTGGCTTGAAAGACAATCTGGCCGCAATCAATGGTTTCATCGGGGACCGGTACCGGGAGCGCCATCCTGCTTTTATTAAAGATGATTTTATTCAGTTTGGGACGCTGGATTCCTCTGAAACAGTCAAGGGCGCCGTTGCCCTGGTATTTGAGAATTATTTCTATTCATACAAAGTACAATAACAAAAGGAGCGATCATGCCACTATCCGCAACAGTCGGCGCACGACTGGCCATTGACGGCGGCCAGAAAGTAAAAACAACCCCCTATGGCATAGGCAAGCGGTTTGGGGACGAAGAGCTTTTACAGGTGAAGGAGGCGCTGGAACAGAACACGCTGTTTTATTATAAAGGAAAGAAAGTCAAGGAATTCACGGCAAAATTCGCCCGGATATACGGGTTCAAAAATTGCATTGCCACAAACTCAGGGTCTGCCTCCATCCATGTGGCCCTATCCGCTCTGGGTGTTTCCGTTGGCGATGAGGTCATTGTCAGCCCCTTGACCGACATAGGTTCCGTGATCGGCATACTTTTCCAAAATGCCATCCCGGTCTTTGCCGACATCCACCCGCACAACTACACCATGGACCCGGCATCAATCGAAGCCAGGATAACCGCGCGCACAAAGGCCATTCTCGCGGTGCAGATCATGGGCGGCCCTTGTGATATGGACGCTCTCGTACAGATCTCACGGAAGCACAATATTCCCCTGGTCGAGGACTGCGCGCAGGCTTTTGGCGCTTATTACAAAGGCAAAAGGCTGGGTGGCTTTGGTGTTTTCGGCTGTTTCTCTACCAATGATTTCAAGCATATGTCCACCGGAGACGGCGGCATGGTCGTTACCGCGGATGACGCGCTGGCACAGAAAGCTTTTGAGATCGCGGATAAAAATTATTATCGGAGCGGTACACATGTCGGTAAATCAGCCAAGTTTCTCGCCCCGAATTACCGCATGACTGAACTGCAGGGCGCTGTGGGCATTGCCCAGCTCGATAAACTTGAAAGCATTTGCCAGCGCCGGACAAAACTCGGTGATATGCTCTCCTCGCTTCTGCAGGATACGCCCGGGATATTGCCCTATGAAGTGACCGCAGGCGGGACATCCACCTATATGTTGTATCTTGCCCGGATAAAACCTGAGGAATTGCGTGTGGATCTGGACACGTTCATAAAAGCCATGAACGCCGAGGGAGTTCCCGGGGGCAGGTATCTGATGACACCAGTATATCAGTATGACCTGTTCCAAACACGGACCATTTATCAGAACACCCATTTTCCGCTTGAAGGCACGGGAAAAAGTTATTTTTACGAAAAGGGGCTCTGCCCGGTCGCGGAAGAGGTTATTTCGACCAATCTTTCATTCCCCCTGAATGAATTCTTTACAAAGACCGATATTGAGGAAACCGCTTGTGCAATCAAAAAGGTTGCGGAAGCGTACGCAAAGTGAGGGACGGATGATAGATATACATCAACATGTCAACTGGCAAGGCAAAAACGACAAAGGCCTGATCGCATATCTCGATGACGCGGGTGTGCGGAAATGCTGGCTTTTATCGTGGGAATCAGTGGACGGAAGCCGTGAGCAGCATTATCAGCACCTGTCTATTCAGGATGTGTACCGTACCTATAAGAAATATCCCAAACGGATCATTCCCTTCTGCGGGGTTGATCCCCGGAGGGAAAACGCTGAGAAGATCCTGATGGATCTGCATAAAAAAGGGTTCAAGGGATATGGCGAGCTGAAATTTCGCATCCTTGCGGACAACCCGGACTTTATCCGCATGCTGCGGCTTGCTGGAAAACTCCGTATGCCTGCGCTCCTGCACCTTGATGTTGATATTCCTTCAACTCCACAATGGTATCTTGGCGACATCATTCACCTGGAAAGGGCAGCGCGTCTTTGCCCCAAAACAATCATTATCGGCCATGGCCCCGGGTGGTGGCGCGAGATATCGGGAAACGCGCAAAAGGTCGATGTCATATATCCAAAAGGCCGTATCGTAAAAGGCGGAAGGCTCTGGTCTGTGCTTGAACGCAATCCGAACGTTTATGCAGACCTGTCCGCCCAGTCTGCGATAAACGCCTTGTCCCGGGACATCCGATATACAAAAAGATTGCTGAATACATTCAGGAAGAAGATTTTGTACGGGACAGACAGCTATGATACCTCCCTGCTCAATTTTTTGCAGAACCTGAAGCTCGATTCCGGGGTCTTCAAGGACATTACTGAACGGAATGCGCAAAGACTGGTCAGGGGATAGTCATGACAAGAAAACCGGATTACACAACTCTTAGGGATAAAAAAGGATTTTCCTGGTATGTGGGAACATCCCAGGATGCGCTTCGGGGAATAACCGGCATATCCATCAAGGATTTCAATCTTAGGCCCGAGGCCTGTATAGAAGCGCACCAGCTTGGCCGTGTTAGACTCCGGGAGATGTTTGGTAATGAAGTTCAAATTGCGGGAGTGAGTACGCCCGCGATCAGCTATGGACATGTAAACGGCCTTGGTTCAGAGCTGCTGTTTCCCGAAGGTGGTGAGGTCGGGCATACCCATATCTACAAATCCCTGGATGAGGGGATCGGGGCATTGAGAAAACCGGTTGATTTTTTATCCGCAGGCATGGCGCCCTTCTATCTGAAATTCAGAGAAAGCATGAAAGCGGCCTTTCCAGGAGAGAGTGTCGGATTCGGATACGGGCTCGAAGGCCCCATTACCACGGCATGGGAACTGCGCGGTGAGGATTTCTTCATAGATATTTTTGATAACCCCTCGGGCATGCGTGAATTTCTTGCAACAACCACTGAAAGCATTTTATGCTTTCACCGTTTTCGATGCCGTGTCCTGGGAACGCCGGAGATTGATCCAAAAAGGAGCGGCATGGCCGATGATATTGCAAGCATGGTACCGCCCGATCTCTGGGACGAACTGGTCATACCCTACTGGGACCTCTATTATCGCGGTACAACAACAGGCGAGCGCCACGCGCATGTGGAGGACCTGAGGCCGATTCAGGTGAAATATCTGGAAAAGATAGGACTTGAGTTCTATGACCCTTCAATTTCCCCTCACGTAAACCAAGAGATCGTCTTTAAGGAATGCCGCGTTCCGTTCTCCTGGAGACTTCCGAGCTTTCATTATGATGCAATGACCCACGAGGACGTGAGGAATTTTGTATTTTCAACCGCAGCCCAGGGCGCAAGCAGTGTGACCACCTGGGTCGAGGCGAATATGTGCAATGAGCAGGCTGCTTTAAAAGTGAAATGTTTTATCCAGGCGGCAAAAGAGGTAAAGGATTTGATTGATCGGGGTAATAGCAGAGAGGAGATAGGCAACCGTATCAGCGTTACCACAGGAGCATAGCATGGCGCATTGCAAACAAATGGCGTTTATTGCAGGGTTTTTTTCGTGCGTGCTTGCGGCACAGGCAGCGACAATAGTATTTGACCGCATACCAACGCATCTGCAATTGTTCCCCCGGGATTCCGCGGATTCAAGCCAGGTTGTCATTTCCGGCAGAGTGACATCGCTTGGATCAAATTCCGTCTCCGCGGAACTATATAAAAACGATTCTCTTTGGAAAAGCTGCATCACATCATTAGCCTATACCGGTAGCAGCGCTGATTTTTCCATGAATTTCCAGTTATATTCAGAATTAGCCGAATACAAATTCAGAATACATATTGACGATTCCCTTGTTACGGAAAGGGACAGCATTACCTGCGGCGATATTTATCTGTTAAACGGTCAGTCAAATACCCGGGCAACGGATTTTCAGGGTCTTGCGACATTTCAGAGCGAATGGATACGGTCCTATAGTACTTCAGGCTCTGATGTCAGCGTTGATTCCCTCTGGGGGCTTGCACAGGGACATATAGATCATACTCACGCGGCAGTGGGCGTCTGGGGCCTTCTTCTGGGCAAACGCTTGGTTGAAACATATGGTATTCCTGTCTGCATATTGAACGGAGCTGTCGGAGGAACGACCATAGCCGCCCATCTGAGAAACGAGTCAAACCGGTTAGATGTATCCACTATCTACGGACGTCTTCTCTACCGCGCCTCCAAAGCAGGCATAGAGCAGAACGTCAAAGCGATCATATGGCATCAGGGGGAAAACAATACCGATGCCACGTATGCGGCATATGCCGCTAGTTTTCATACACTATACGACGCGTGGAAAGAGGATTATCTTAATCTGAAGAAAATGTATGTTTTCCAGATACGGCCTGGCTGCGGATTTGATTTCCAGAACAACCTTCGGGAAATTCAGAGGACCTTGCCTGAATCGTACGATGATATCGAAATAATGTCAACTAATGGGATCGTTAACCATGACGGATGCCATTACGGATGCTCAGGATACGACCAAATGGCGGAATGGATTTTCGGCCTGGTTGCCCATGATTTTTACAATTCCACTGATACAATAGGCATCCGGCCGCCGAACATTCAAAGAGCGTATTATACCACAGGGACATATGACAGAATCGCCCTTGAATTTGACCAGCCGATTGTCTGGCCGTCAAATTACCTGGGAAACGCGATGAAGAACTACATGTATATTGACGGCGCATACGGCGCTGTTGATTCCGGATATGTTCAGGATAGCACAACGGTTATTTTGAATTTGTCAGCGTCCTCGAACGGGCAAAGAATAACCTACCTGCCAAACTGGTACTACAACGGCACAGCGACTGTTTTTGAAGGACCCTGGATACGGAACCCGCGCGGTATTGGCGCATTATCGTTTTTTGATTTTCCCATTGCAGACTCAGCGACCACGGACATTCACTATGACGAAGATACGGCCCCTGCGCATTTCCGCACTGCATGTTATCCTAATCCTTTTAATCCTGTAACCACTATCGCATTCAGCGTATCTCAGACAAGTACTATGCGAATATCCGTGTATGATTTTTCCGGTAGGCATATTGAGACCCTTTTCAATGGACCAGTCCTTCTGGGTGAACATCATGTTCAATGGAATGCAGGGGCCTTTGCCAGCGGCTTGTATGTGTATCGTATCCAAAGGAACGGGAAATTGGTCGAGACCCGGCGGATATGCTACCTGAAATGATGGTAACGGGATACTAATTTGAAAAGGGGGTTGTCATGAGAGGAACGAATAGGCGCAGATTAATTGCAATGCCGGTTTTGATCTTTTTGCTGCTCCTTGTGATGAATATGCCGGCTCAGGTAGCCTATGATGCACAATTCGTCAGATGTGTCATCCCGGAAACCCTGACCACGGACGAGATCTTTCCTGCGGTGATCTGCATGAGAAATACCGGCGACTCTGCTTGGGATATCACAAACACATTACTTCATTCACAAAACCCGTACAAAAACTATACCTGGGGTACATATTTTATTCTGCAGCACCATGGGCCCATGCTTGCTCCGGGAGATACCTTTGATTTCACCTCCCATTTCAGAGCCCCGCATTCACCGGGAAAATTCCCTTTTTCATGGCAGTGCTATAATAACAATTCCCGGCAGCTTTACGGCGAAATTGTACCGGCGGAGAGCATCACAGTGACACAGCGGATTGAACAGCCCCCGCCCCCGCCCCCGCACCAAGATTCGCTCCTCGACTCCTCGGATTTCGAATATCTCGGTTCTTTCAAGCTCCCGGCCATCTCCGGTCATGATAATACATTCAACCGCACCGGATGTGCGCTGCGCATCATGCCCGACAGTACCAGGCATCTGTTTCTGGAAACAGGGTATCCCAATTCAATCTATGAAGTGGAAATCCCGCAGCAGTTTGTTAAAATGACGAACAACGATGGCTCGGTGCTCAACGCCGCACTCCTTGTCAAAGAGTGGGGGCCTGTTACCTGGTCAAATCCGGGTTCAGGCGACCAGGACCCTTTGGATGCCAACGGCGGTTTCTGGTGGGATGACAGCGCACAGACTCTTTACTGGACAATTTTTAATTCATATTATACCGGTTCCGGGTTCCCTATGCTTGCCGCTTCCAGGCTTGCCAACGACAGTGTGACAAATCTGAAGTATTGGTATTTGCCCATGCCCAGCTTGGTTGCCTGGAAAGGGTACTGGAGGGGTGTGACAAATATCCCAAAAGCATTTGCCGACACCTATACCGGCGGCAGAGACATTGGATTGGGGTTCGGGGGCATGTACAGTATTGGTCAGACCGCAAGCAGGGGGCCTGCAATCGCGGCCATACAAAAACCGGACATTTCCAAAGATACCGTTGACCTGGTTGAAATGCTCAGATATAATACGTATACCACTCCTTCTGAGGCTGCTGTCAGGAACGGCAATTATTTTGGCACCGGTGACGATGGTGGCTGGTGGTACTATCAGCCGCCAAATCCCTGGGATGGAAGGTTCGCGTATAACAGCTCATGCGCGGCAGGAGTGTTCATTGATCTTCCTGACAAGCACGGATATGTCGCGTTCGCGACCCATCTGACAGGCAGGATCGCATACGACTGGGGTGGACAAGTTGTTGACGCGCATTATGAAGACGACTGGTATTTCTATGATCTCAAGGACCTGGGGGCAGCGGCCCTGGGGCAGATCGGTCCGGGGACCATTCAGCCCACATCGTTTGTTGCATTTAATTGGCCCACACCGTTCGAAAATACCACAAACCGTTCGGTGACCGGCGCCTGTTTTGATGAGCAGACACGGACCATGTACGTGTATATGCCCGGCTCCATCGATGATGTGGCTTATTACAGGAGCCCTGTGATCCATGCTTATTATGTGAAAAAAGATAGCGTAACGGCCGCCGAATCCGCGGTTGCGGTGATAGCTGGACCGATATTTTCTGTGAGCCCGAACCCGTTCAATCCGGCAACGAGAATCAGGATACAGGAGCCCTCCGGCTATGCTCAGAGCAAGCAAGAAGCAAGGAGCAAGAATAGTGAGATACGGATATTTGATATCCATGGCAAACTTGTCCAAAAACTTGCTACTGACTACTTGCTACTTGCTTCTGGTATTACCTGGGACGCTTCGAATCAGCCCAGCGGGTTATACATCATCAGGGTGCAGGTTGGAGGCAAAACACTGGTGAAACAGGCGCTACTGCTGAAATAAAGGAATAGTCAATGAATCTTGGTATTATTGGCGCGGAAAACACCCATGCCGCCGCAATTGCCAGATTGCTGAACGTCGAGAAAAAGATCAGTGGTTTTAGGGTAAGCCACATATGGGGAGAAACAGAGGCCTTTGCACACGCTGCGGCCTTGGCCGGACAGATACCCACTATTGTTACAAAGCCCGAACACATGATCGGTCAGGTTGACTGTATTATGATAGACCATCGCCACGGCAAATATCATACGCCTGCGGCAATTCCATTTATAAAAGCGGGTATTCCGGTTTTCATCGATAAACCCCTGAGCACGTCGTTTGCAGAGGCAAAAAAGTTCCTCGCCTTTTGCGCCCGGAACTGTGTTCCGGTCACCACCCTTAGCGCCATGCCTTGCCAGGATTCATTCAAGGAGATCCGCGGGAAAATCAAGGGGCTGGGAAAAATACGAGCACTCAGTTTCAACGGTCCTGGAGATTATAAAAGCAAATACGGCGGGATCATGTTCTATGGAATCCACCAGGCCGATATGATGGTCGAGTTGGTGGGTTCTGCGCCAGCCTCAGTACGGGTCAGCGTATGCCGGAACTCCTGCTCAGCCATATGCGCGTATCCTGACACATGCATTGCGACAATCACCATGATTCCAGGCCTGGAATCATTCTACGTCACGGCAATGGGGGATAAGGGGTCTTTTCACTGTGCCGTGGCCACGGACCAAAATGTGTTCCTTGGCTCTGCCAGGATATTTACCACAATGTTCCGTACAGGCAAGGAACCGTTTACGCACGAGCGTATGCTGGCCCCTATTGCGCTCCTTGATGCCATGGCCCGGTCGTTGAAAAATAAGAAGTGGGTCAAAGTCCCTGTTGTTGCATGAATCTTCAGCATGAAATGCCCCATTACTGATGATGAATAAAAAAACCGTTCCGCTTTTTCTTGCCGGTTGCGTTGGCGGGGGCGTAGGATTGTACCTGATCCTTATGCTGGTAAGTTGGTGGGTCAGGCCTGCCATGCTGCAACAACCTCCCGCATATAAAGCCGAGGAACTAAAGAAAGTTGAGACGCTGAGACGCGTCTCCATTGATCCTGATAATCTTCCTGTCATTCATCGCGATGTTGACTACAACCAAGGGCGCACCGCCGCTTGGTATCCGAAGAATGAGGCGCCGGCACTTTCCGCATTGGTAAAAGAAAACAGGCTGCCCGCTTTGCCTGAACGGATCGGCAAGGAGCCGATTGTAGTGGAAGGGGTAGAGGGTATAGGCGCCTATGGCGGAACATGGATGTATCTGGCCACATCAGAGGCTGACATTGAAGTTGTCCAGCAGTACAGAATGTCCTACGCGAACCTGGTCCGGTGGTCCCCGCAGGGATATCCTCTTGTCCCGCACATTGCTAAAAGCTTTATTGTCTCACCAGACAGCCGGGAATTCACCTTCACGCTCCGCAAAGGCATGAAATGGTCAGACGGTCATCCATTCACCGCTGATGACATACTGTATTGGTGGGAACATGAATGCAACGATACGCTCGTTATGGCAAAGCTTCCGGCCATCATGGTTCTGCACAACAAGGCCGGGCGGGTGGAAAAGGTCGATCAGTATACAGTCAAATTTTCCTTTTTAGAACCAAATGGCATGTTCTTGTTCCGGCTTGCCGCGCAGGACGGCAGCTTTATGTGTGATGCGCCCGAACATTACCTGGGTTGCTATCATCCGCGGCTTGGCAACAGCGAATTGATCGAAAGAAGGATGCAGTACCGGAAACTGCCCAATGCCCGCGCTGTTTACAGGGACATCAAGACCATCTACAATCCCGAGCACCCCCGTTCGGGACCATGGATATACCGGACCTACAAGTCCACGCCGCCGCATGTGTTTGTCAGGAATCCCTATTACTGCATGGTTGATACCAAAGGCAACCAACTGCCGTATGTTGACCGGATATTATACGAGGTGAAATCGCCTGATATGATCGGGATCAGTTTTGCGCAGGGCGAGGCGACCATGCAATCCCGCCATACCCGGTACGATCAGTACACCCTGCTTATGAGCCAGAGGATGAAATACGAGTATGACGTGTATCACTGGTATATGGGAGAACGGAGCGCCTATTCGATCTATCCGAATTTGAATATGCGGGTTGACCAGGACGACCCGGCCACGGGATATAAGCACACCCTGTTGAACGACAAGCGTTTCAGACAGGCTCTTTCACTGGCAATAGACCGCTGGAACATCATTGATGCTGAATACAACGGCCAGACCATGCCAGCGCAGGCGGCGCCCGGGCCTGAATCATATTTTTATTCTCCGCAACTGTGTTCGAGTTTTATCGCGTACGATCCTGAACGCGCTGGCCGCCTGCTTGACGAGATTGGACTCTCGCAACGTGACAAAGAGGGCTTTCGCTCCTTTCCCGACGGTTCGCACATGGTCTTTTTTCTCAATTATTTCAATGGCTTCATAAATGTCAACGTGGGACGGTTCGTGGTTGACGACTGGGCGCGAGTCGGCATTCGCACAATACTGCGCGAGCGCACCCGGAACCTGTGGCAGATCGAAAAACTGACACTGAAAAATGATTTCACCGTGTATACAAGCATGGGGGAATACAACCCACTGTTGCAGCCGCTTTCGCTTGTCCCGATCAACGAAAACGCCATTTTTGCTGCTGGTTTTGGAAAATGGTATGACAAAGGCGGGCTATTTGGCAATCCCCTTGCGGACCGGGCCCATGGCTGCATCGCGCCCCCGCTGGACCATCCATTGCGTAAGGCCTTGGAAGCGTATGAACAGGTGATCGGCGAACAGGACCCTGGACAACAGCGGGAAACGTTCAGTACGGTCCTCACCATTGCTGCCGAAAACGTGTGGTCCATTAACATCTGCACTTCTCCCCCTGTTCTGGCTGTTGTCAAGAATGGTTTCCGCAATGTACCCCGGCTCGTTGTTGATGCATGGCCCTACCTGACTCCTGGAAATGCCGGGCCAGAGACCTTTTATTTTGAAAGGCCCGAATCAGCCCCTGGTGTCTTTGCCCAGATGAAAAAGGAGATACTCGAGCCCGCGCTTCCCCATGGTTCCCCGGCATTGGAAGCAGGCCATCAACCGTCCGCCACTACAATCGGTTCCCTTGTCAAATACGCTTTTTTAGCGATCCTCGTTGCGTCTGTTTTGTTAATCAGCCTGAAGCATCCTTTTATCGTCCGACGGCTTCTTATCATGATACCCACGCTTTTCATCATTTCAGTCATCACTTTTGCCATCATACAATTTCCACCGGGCGATTTTTTAACGACAAAGATCGCCCAATTGCAGGAAAGCGGCGATGGGGCCGCGCTCCAGCAGATTGAAGACCTTAAAAATCTGTTCAAGCTTGACGAACCAATGCCAAAACGTTTTTTCCGATGGCTCGGGGTCTTCTGGTTCACCTCGTTTCAGGAGCAGGACAAAGGACTGCTCCAGGGCTATTTGGGCATGTCCATGGAAAACATGCGGCCAGTCAACGATCTGGTCGGAGACCGCATCCTGCTGACCGTGTTGGTTTCGCTGGGCACCATCCTGTTCACCTGGGCCCTTGCCATTCCCATTGGCATATATTCCGCGGTGCGGCAGTATTCCTTCATGGATTATGTCCTGACTTTTCTCGGTTTCATCGGCATGTGCATACCAGGGTTTCTTCTCGCCCTGCTGCTCATGTATCTGAGCGCTGACGTGTTCGGCATTACGATATCCGGCCTTTTCTCAAGCGAATATGCGGTGCAGCCTGACTGGACGTGGGGCAAGGTCAAGGACCTGCTGAAGCATGTCTGGGTCCCGGTCGTGGTACTGGGCGTGGGTGGCACTGGATGGATGATCCGCGTCATGCGGGCGAATTTGCTTGACGAACTAAGAAAGCCGTACGTGGTGACCGCCAGGGCCAAGGGCGTGCGCCCGTTGAAACTTCTTTTTAAATATCCGGTCCGGCTTGCCATCAACCCCTTTGTTTCCGGCATCGGCGTCCTGTTTCCCCAGATCGTGTCGGGCGGGGCCATTGTCTCAATCGTGTTGAGCCTACCCATGGTTGGCCCGGTGATGCTCAACGCGCTTATGACCGAAGACATGTATCTTGCTGGCTCCATGCTCATGGTGTTGAGCATGCTCGGCATCCTGGGCACGCTGGTCAGCGACCTTTTATTGCTATGGCTTGACCCGCGCATACGGCTCGAAGGCGGGCACCGATGAAAAGGGAAGAGGCGAAGACCCAGGATTTAGGGTATCTGTCCCAGTGGCAGTTGATCCGGATCCGTTTCATCAGGCACAGGCTTGCCGTGGCTGCGCTTTTTCTGCTCATTACGCTATACACCATGGCCCTGTTCGCGGAATTTTTCGCGCCCTATCCTTCGCTATGGAAGAACCTGCACCACACCTATAGCCCGCCCCAGCCCGTACGGTTCAGCCTGGAGCATGGCCTGTATGTGTTCGGCATGCGTCAGCACATAGACCCCATCACCTTTAAACACGACTATATCGAAAACACTGGCGACATCATACCATTGCGGCTCTTTGTGAAAGGGGAACACTACAAACTATGGGGCCTCATTCCGCTTGAGCGTCATTTTTTCGGCCCTGACAGGGACACATACAAACCCAAAACGGTCCGCGGCGGTTTCAGGGGAGATATCAGCAGCAGCCCCGTTTTCTATCTTCTGGGCGCTGATAAATATGGCCAGGACATACTCAGCCGCATAATCTATGGGGCGCGTATATCCCTCTCTATTGGTTTTGTGTCCATACTCGTCACCTTTTTCCTGGGTATAGTGATCGGCGGCATCTCCGGATATGTAGGCGGAGCGGTTGATAATATCATACAGCGGTCCATAGAAATCATTAACGCCTTTCCGCAGTTGCCACTTTGGCTGGCGCTGGGCGCGGCGCTTCCCTCAGATTGGCCGCCGCTACGCATATACTTTGCCATAACCATTGTTCTGAGCCTCCTGGGCTGGACCGGTCTTGCGCGCGTGGTGCGCGGAAAACTTTTATCTTTGCGCGAGGAGGATTACGCGGTTGCCGCGCGCCTGCTGGGCGCTTCGCACCGCAGGGTCATTTTTAGGCACCTGCTGCCCGGATTCACCAGCCATATTATCGTCGAACTGACGTTGCGCGTACCAATCATGATACTGGGAGAAACCAGCCTGAGTTTTCTGGGACTTGGCCTGCGTCCGCCAGTGGTAAGCTGGGGTGTCATGCTGCAGGACTGCATGAATATGCAGGCAGTTGCCAATTATCCCTGGCTGCTGTTACCCGTGGTGTTTATCATACTTGCGGTGCTCTGTTTCAATTTCCTGGGCGATGGATTGCGCGATGCAGCAGACCCTTATTCGGCGAGATAACATGGACGACAACGTACTTAAAATAACCGGCCTCCAGGTGTTCTTTTACACCGAAGAGGGCGAGGTCCGCGCAGTCGACGGCGTCAGCTTTGCCATTAAGCGCGGCCGCATCATGGCACTGGTGGGCGAGAGCGGGTGCGGCAAGAGCGTGACGGCCTATTCAATCCTCAAACTTATCCAGAAACCGGGTAAAATCGGCGGTGGTTCAATACAGCTTTTTCCAAAGGACAAAGAGCCGATAGATATTACAGCGCTCACGGAAAAATCCAACATGCTCTATACTGTCCGCGGCGGCCTGGTGAGCATGGTCTTTCAGGAGCCCATGACCGCGTTGAGCCCCGTGCATACGGTCGGCAACCAGGTCTGTGAAGCGATTCTTTTACACCAGGCTGTTTCAAAACAGCGGGCCCGGGAAATGGCCATAGATATTCTGTCAAAAGTCGGGATTCCCGGGGCCGGGAAGCGCATTGACCAGTATCCCTTTGAGATGAGCGGCGGCATGCGGCAGCGCGTGGTCATTGCCATGGCGCTTGTGTGCAGGCCCGAACTGCTCATTGCGGACGAACCCACAACAGCCCTTGATGTCACTATTCAGGCGCAGATAATCGGCCTTATGAAAGAGCTGATCCAGTCCATGGGCACGTCCATACTGCTTATTACGCACGATCTGTCCGTGGTTGCGCAAATGGCCGATGATGTGGCGGTCATGTACCTTGGCCGCGTGGTGGAACAGGGAAGCGTGCGCACGATCATCAAAAATCCGCGTCATCCCTATACCATGGGTCTGCTTGCATCGCTTCCAGGCGTCCACAAGCACGAGAAAAAACGGCTCTCTTCCATTCCCGGCAGTGTGCCTTCGCTTACGCGCATACCCAAGGGCTGCCCCTTTCATCCGCGCTGTGAGTATTGCAAACCAGGAGTATGCGACATTGGGAGTGTGCCGACCCTGCAGTCTGTGGCCGAAGATCACACTGTCGCCTGTCTCCGGGCCGGAGAAATAGCATGAGCACGCAGGAAATGAAGAAACCGCTATTACAGGTGCGTGGCCTGTGCAAACACTTTCCCGTGTTCAGCAAGGGTTTTATTCAGAAACAGACAGGCCTTATCAAGGCTGTAGACAATGTGAGTTTTGATCTTTTACCTGGCGAGACATTGGGAATTGTGGGGGAGAGCGGATCGGGCAAGACCACGGCGGGCAGGTCGATTTTACGGGCCATAAACCCCACGAGCGGCCAAGTGCTCTATTCGTCAGGCGACCATACTGTTGATCTGGCAAAAGTCCCGGAAAAGGAGCTTAAACCCCTGCGCCGGCGCATGCAGATGATTTTCCAGGATCCCTTTTCATCATTGAATCCGCGCATGACCGTGGGCGACATTGTGGGCGAACCATTGCTGATCCATGACATTGCCAAGGGATCTGAACGCACGGACATGGTTGAAGCAATGCTTAAAAAAGTGGGTCTCAAGCCCGAGCACAGCATGCGCTACCCGCACGCCTTTTCCGGCGGCCAGCGCCAGCGCATTGGCATTGCGCGCGCGCTTATCCTGCATCCGGACTTTGTGGTGGCTGACGAAGCGGTCTCAGCGCTCGATGTGTCGGTACAGGCGCAGGTCATAAACTTGCTGCAGGACCTGCAGGCTGAACTGGGCCTCACCATCATCTTTATCGCACACAACCTGGGCGTGGTGCGCCACCTGTGCATGCGTATTGCGGTCATGTACGCGGGACACATGGTGGAATTGGCCCCAACCGAAGGGCTTTTCAACGACCCGAAACATCCTTATACCAAAGCCCTGCTCTCGGCAGTCCCTGATCCTGATCCGGACATACCCCTGAAATTCGGCGTTCCCGGCGAGGTCGCTGACGTTGGCAATCTTCCAAAGGGATGCAGCTTTGGCACCCGGTGCCAGGAATGCGTTGAACAATGCGGGCATGAGGTGCCATTGTTCAGGGAAGTTACGCACAACAGATCCGTTGCCTGCCATTTATTCAGGACCTGAACTCATGCTTTCAGATAATCACCGCTGCCTGCTGCAAGCTTGGGCAGTACTATGAGCGCGTAACACGAGGACCGGGCGCAGACATAGCTTTTTCCGCCAGGGAGGGGCATGGCTTTGTGCTCTGCGCCATATTCCAGAATACCACCGGACATGCGCGGGTTAAACCTGCCGTCTGACTGGGCGTTGAACAGAGCGTTTAGCGCTTTTTCAACAGCACCCTCTTTCATCGGCGTTTGCGGCAGCACCTGACGGCCTTCGAACAAGACATTCATGACAACCGGGATGCAAGCCACGGATTCTTCAAACCTGCCGTCTTCCCATTGGGCGTCGAAAACAGCCTTTAGATATTTTTCTATGGAAGCCAGGTAGGCCTTGTTGCCCGAGATTTTGTAGGCGCACAGAAGTCCCAGGGTACCCAGGTCGTCGTTGGCGCGGTGGAGACCGCCCTGCGGATCTTGTTCAGCCGGCTGCTTGGTGGCGCGGACAATAGGACCGTAAAAACCACTCGGGTATTGGATGTATTTGATGAAATGGCCGGCGATACGGGTAAAAGGTTCACCAATCCATTTATTATCTCCGGTTTCTTTGAACATCTGATACAGGAAATTGAGGGAACCGCCCTGAAAACTGCCCTGAACATCGTTGCACATCTGCGGCCATGGTTTGACCGCGTCAAACAGGGGTTCGAACTCATGGCCCCAGTAAGGCCATCCATCTTCATCACAACCCTTTTTCAAAAACCATTCGCCCCACAAACGGGCGCGTTCCAGATATTCCGGATCTTTTGTATGACGGTACAGTTCGATAAAGGCCCAGGCCACTGATAGGGTGTCGCGGGTGTAGCACCAGGGAGTATAGGGGGTGACTTCGCGGATGGCGCCGTAATTATCGCCATGAAAGGGGTCAAGAATCTGCAGCGATTTCATGTAGCGGCCCATGTACAGCGCGGCACGTTCGTAGCGCGGGTCCTTGAAGGTCTTGTACGCACCAAGAAGGGCCATGCTCGCAAAGGCGTAGTTCCAGTTCTGGGCAGGCGGTTTTTCAGTGCCGTCCGGATGTATCAGGAACGGAAAATATCCCACAGGCGGGAAATATTCCCCCACGGCCGGGGCCTGAATGGCGCAAAGCCAGTCGGCAATGGCGCGTGCACAGTCAAGGGACCGGGTCTTTAACGGCGGAGAGAGTTCCATGGCAGCTCCTTGTTTAGCCCAAGAGAATGCATTGACTGACAAATCCTGATACGTCTCATTGCATCTCGTAAGCGCCGATATCAATTTTGTTGGTTTTTGTACGAGGTCTCGCGGCAAGGTCGTCCTTAATATCCAGACGCATCTTTTGCGCGGTACTGGCCCCTTATCAATTACAGGTGAAGACGGCAATGGCGCGTACATGGCAATAATCGCTTTTTTGAGCGAATCAAGGCGCTTCCAATTCCACGTTGAATCAATCGCCGGAATAGAAAAAGCAAGTTGCTTTCCGGTATACGGGTCTTTCAGTACGCAATTTCTTTCTTGAACCGGATCGTATCCGGCAAAAGCGTGTAGTGGTGCGTTTTTATTACAATACAGGTTGTTTCCATGTTCAACCGCGCCTGCGTCCACTCCCTGGGTGCAGAATATGTGCGCGTCTTTTCCCTGGTCGCTGTAAAAAACATTGTTGAAAATAAAGAGGTCCGCGCTGTTTTTCGCGACGCCGCCCCCGTCCTTTACATGAATGACGCCAAGACACGGCGGGCTTTCATTGTTTCCGCCCGCGCAGTTGATAAAAGTATTGTTATAGATATAATAGCCTTTTATGCCAAACGCGCCAATAGCGCCGCTTATGCAATTTATAAACAGGCAGTTGCGGATGGTCTCCTGTTCCACGCTCCACCCGCTTGCGATCTCGGAGACGCCCCCGCCAACCGCCGGGTCCCACGCCAGTGGCGACTGGGGGCCGAAAACGCACCGTTCGTGGGCAATGTTTTTGCTGTTGGCTTTGCAGTATGAGAGCTGATTGCCTGTTTTGCCCATATTGAAAATCCAGCAGTCGCGTACCACCGCCGTATGCGTGTATTGGAAAACAATGGGCTCCTCGAACATGCCGTGGTACTCGTCTTTCGGATCGCCCGAGGTGCGGACAATGCATGCTTCAATGGTAATGTTGCTGGAAGAGGTCGAATCGTTGTATCGTGTTACGCGTATGCCGTCGCCTTGCGCGAACGAGGTGTGGACATAGCAGTTTTTTATGGTCACGCTATCGCATCCATTGATCCGTATCTGGTTGCTGCCGCCATTCCGGAGTTCGATGCCTTCAACAAGGATGTTTTTGCATTGGTTGAAAGCAAGGATGTCTTTGGCGCTGTTCCGCCCGCCTCCTTCGATTATGGCGCATCCTGGTCCGTCTTTGGAAATGATGGCAATGTTTTTTTTAGTTTCAATCCACCCGGAACCTGACGGCATTTTATGCACGCCTTTGGCGACCATAAGCGTGTCATTGTCTGCAAGGGCTATTAAAGCAGCATGTATGTCGGGGCCGTTGAACCGCAGGACACGTGCATGACCGAGGATGCACAGGGAAAAAAGAACAAAAAGAATAAATCTCATACAAGGGCCCATTACTTTATTTACTGTAAAGATTACTGTAGGAAAGAGATGCAGTCAAGGATTATCTACGAGTCTGTTTGAAAAGCCTTCCTGGCTTCGACTGGTTGCGAAAAGGGTCTGGCTGCGTTGCACTCACTCGCCGTATCGCAGCAGGATAGGTTTCATTCGCGCACCTTGCCCCCCTTTTTTTCGCTACCATTTTTATGGCATTTTTAGGTTACTCTGTTAGCACTACCGTATATTTTTACACGAATCTGGTCGGTACCCTATTTAGGGAAAACGTGTCACAGGGCTTGATAAAAGAGCCAAGATTAAGCGCCAAAACCAGGTGCTAGACGTTTCTTGGCTCATAGGTATATCTCACGAAACGGATCAAAAAGCACGTTAAGCTTGCATTTGAATATAAAAAAATATACATTATATATATACATCGTTAAGGAGTATGCCATGGTTAGAACACAGATATACCTGACAAAGACCGAACACCAACGGCTCAAAACGCTGGCCTGCGAACGTGGAAAACGGCGCAGCGCCCTTATCCGCGAAGCTATTGACCGTCTCATAGACGAGTTGCCCGCTCCTGACCGGATAACACTTCTGCACAATGCCTTTGGAATATGGTCAGACAGGACCGACCTTGCCTCAGCGCGTGAAATACGCAAACAATGGGAAAGGCAGACCAGGTGAAGAAACGGCATTTGGTCGATACGGACATACTCATCGACGCGCTCCGGGGCACGAAGGCGGCCCAGGCATTTCTTGAAACGCACGAGACAGCGCCGTTGATTTCAGCAATCACAGTGACAGAATTGTTTTCCGGAGTCAGGAATGAGAAGGAGAAAAGAGAGGTTTCCGACTTCTGCCGGGCCTTTGAAACGGTTCCACTCACCGAGGAGATCGCAATAAGGGCCGGCATTTTACATCAGCGATACTCGAGGAGCCATGGAACAGGCCTTGCCGATGCCGTAGTTGCCGCTACCGCAGAGGTTTCCGGTGTAATTCTGGCAACGGGAAACAAAAAGCACTTTCCCATGGTCGAAAATATTCTGAACCCCTATTCGAAATAATAAACAGTCCCGATATCGTCAAGCCCTGTGACACTTCGAATCCACCATATTTTATAGCATTTTTAGGTTACTCTGTTAACACTACCGTATGTTTTTATATGTTTTTACACGAATCTGGTTGGTACCCTATATATTATTTTATTCCTGCCTTTTCGCAGAATACCACGTCCTGTGGACGGGGTTGAATACGAAGCGGGGTATGGGGATGCAATCGAATTTCTCAAGTTTTTTTTCAGCCTTGTTGTTTTAAACAAATCCATATGCCTAGAACAATATTATTTTTGGTCTTGATAAACAAAAAAACTATTGACTTTTTATCAGCAATGGACTATATTAAGGAATAGTCCAGTATAAAAATGGAGTAGACCAATTGTTATGTGTATGTTAAACATCAAATTAGATAGGTCAGCTTCTTCTTTGCCAACCTATCAGCAATTACTTATTCAAATTGAGAAACAAATCCAAGACAACTCACTTCTGCCTGGAACAAAACTGCCTCCTGAGAGGGATTTGGCCGAAGAATTGGGCATTGCCCGGGGTACTGTTCAAAAAACCTACCAGGAATTGATCCACAAAGGGCTTGTTGAGGCATTGCAGGGCAAGGGCAGTTTTGTTACACAACAACACGAAACGCAACCAATGGACCGGAAAGAGAAAGCGGTCAACGCCATTGATAACGCTATTGACCGGCTTGTACAACTGAAATTTTCGTTTCAAGAGATTAAAACACTTATTGACTTGCGTCTTTTAGGACGTGAAGAAGCCATGCAAGACCTTTCCATTGCAGCTATAGACTGCAATCCTGAAGCCCTCGCAATATATGAAAAGCAGCTCTTTTTTATTCCACACGCGAAAATCGCCAAATTCTTACTCGACGATGTGCTCAAAGGCGCTGCAGGTATGGACAAGCTGTCTCACTTTGATCTTATCGTCACTACAAACACGCATTATCACGACATTGTTACAGCCTGTCCCGGATTTGCGGACAAACTTGTCCAGGTTTCGGTGTCGCCAACACGCGATTCAATTGTCAAACTTGCGCGATTAACGCCCTCCCAGCAAGTGGGTGTAATCTGCGAATCAAACAAATTTTTCACGATCATTGAAAATCATCTAAAAGGATTTGAAATTCCCGCGGGCAATATCGCGGCGTTGTATTTTTCCAATATGACCAACCTCGATACTTTCATCAAAGACCTTGACGCGGTCATTGTTCCGCCGGGATATTCGCTGCAGCAGCATACGGAGAGCATCGCGCAACTTCAGATGTTCACGGAACGCGGCGGCACAATCATTCCGTTCGATTTTCAGATCGACCGCGGGTCGCTTCTCCATGTTGAAGAGCGGATCAAATCAATCCTTCAGGGCAAATAAAAACATATGGAAAAGCCCGCTATTGTTTTGGGTGTCATTGGCTCAGACTGCCATTCCGTTGGGAACAAAGTGCTCGATTCCTTTTTTACGGAAAATGGATATCACGTGGTGAATCTGGGCGTCATGGTGAGCCAGGACGAGTTCATCGATGCGGCCATTGAATCAAACGCCAAAGCCATTCTTGTCTCATCGCTGTACGGCCACGGAGAAATCGATTGCGAAGGGTTCAGGGACAAATGCTTTGAACGGGGGCTTGACCGTATAATCCTTTATGCCGGCGGCAACCTTGTGGTGGGAAAGACGCTGTTCAGCGAGGTTGAACGGAAATTCAAAACCATGGGTTTCAACCGCGTTTTCCCGCCATCGGTTGATCTGCAGGAAGCGGCGGCTATCTTACAAAGAGACATCGAGGGGGTTGCGACCAATGCCGCATAAATGTATTATGAGCGTTGATATTGGTTCCACATATACAAAAGCCGCCTTTTTCAAGCTTGAGGGCAGGGATTCCTGCGTCATTGCCCAGGAGAGCGTTCCCACGACCTCGGACGACGTATCAAAAGGGTTTTTTCTTGCCGAGAAAGAGTTGTTTCACAAGACCGGCCTCATGGCCGGGAAGGTCTATTTCTCCTCGTCCGCCCGCGGAGGGCTGAAAATCGCGGCCATGGGGCTTGTGTCCGGCCTGACCCTTGCCATTGCGAAACTTGTTGCCGCATCCGCGGGTGGAAAAATTGTGGGAAGTTTTTCCTATGGGCTTACGGCGCACGACATTGAGAAACTGAAAGAATGGGAACCGGACATTGTTTTAATGACGGGCGGCACTGATGGCGGACACGAGTCCTTGACCTTGAAAAACGCCGGTATGCTGGCCGCGGCCAGGCTTCCCGCTTCAATCATTTTTGCGGGTAATAACCGTATTCAGGAAAAGGTTGCGGGCATACTATCGGACAGTGAAGTGTATTTCGCGGACAATGTGATGCCTGAGGTGGGCGAAGTGAACATTGAACCGGCCCGCGAGATCATCCGCCGTATTTTTATCAATAAAATTGTGGATGGCAAAGGGCTTTCCGCTCTTATTAAAAAAGTTGGAAATCCGCCAAAACCCACGCCTCTTTCCATGTTCGAGCTTGTTGGCAAGCTGCCTTTGTATGGAACAGAATGGGACAATGTCTGCGTAGTGGACATGGGCGGCGCAACAACTGACGTATATTCCAATACCGAAACAGCGTCCGTCAATAGCGCCGTTGTTTTAAAGGGCATCAGGGAACCCAGGCTTACACGCACAGTGGAAGGAGACCTGGGGCTTCGCGTCAGCGCCGGGTCTGTCACGCAATCAGCGGAGAACCAGGTGAAAAAGGCCCTTTCTTCCGGTGGTCTGGAGTGGTTGCGTTTTTGCGAGTATGTACTGCATGTGACGCACAAGACAGATGCGCTCCCCCGGAACAGGGAAGAGCGGGAATTCGACCGCATTCTCGCGACCGCGTGTCTCACCGTTTCACTCATGCGCCATGCGGGAAGGACCAGGCCGGTCTGGACATCGAACGGCACGGTGCTGGTGCAACGGGGCAAAGACATGCGTAGCGTCAAGAAAATGATCGGGACGGGCGGGTTCCTGGCCCTGGAAAGGGACGCATGCGTGTATGACCGCGCGTTGAAAAAAGAAACGCTCAAAGACGAAGAGGAAGTCCTGCTTCCCGAAAGACCTGAAATTTATGCGGACGCGGAGTACCTTTTACCGCTGCTGGGTAATCTTGCCTGCGATTTTCCGGAGGAAACTGCCATGCTTGCGATACAGTCGCTGGAACCAATACAAAAGGCGGCGTGATATGAAATCGCCATCCATGCCTATGAAGGAATTCCTTCTGGAACGCGGCCGAGTGCTGGAAACCTGGCCCACGGGCAAGGACCTTTCATTCGACGAGAGCGTCCAGTACCAGAGGGGTATTGCTGACGGAAAGAGGTTTTCGTCTGTTTTACAAAAGGCGCGGTCCGCAAAGCGCGTTCTTATCCAGCCCCGCGCTGGCGTGGCGCTTCTCGATGAGCATATCAGGCTCCTCAAATACCTAGAGGACGAGGGCGCGGCCGACCTTCTTCCCTCCACCATCGACGCGTACACGCGTCAGAACCGGTACGATGAGGCGGCCCGAGGAATTGAAAAGTCAACTGCTGCCGGCCACTCCTTGCTGAATGGATTTCCCGCGGTGAACTACGGTGTGCAGGGATGCCGCCGTGTAACGGAAAGCGTCGCAAAACCAATCCAGGTGCGTCATGGGACCCCGGACGCGCGCCTGCTTGCGGAGATCACCCTTGCCGGAGGTTTTACGAGTTATGAGGGCGGCGGCGTTTCGTATAATATTCCCTATACAAAAAAGGTCCCGCTTGAAAAATCCATCCGCGACTGGCAGTATGTGGACAGGCTTGTTGGATTGTACGAAGAGCATGGGATCAGGATCAACCGCGAGCCTTTTGGCCCACTGACCGGCACTCTGGTGCCGCCGTGCATCAGCCACACAGTGGGAATCATTGAAGCGCTCCTTGCGCTGGAACAAGGGGTGAAATCCATCACCCTTGGCTACGGACAGGGCGGGAATGTGGTCCAGGACATCGCCGCTGTGCAGACGCTCCGGGAACTTGCCAACGAATACTTGCATAAGGAAGGGTATGACGGGTTTGAACTCACCATTGTTTTTCATCAATGGATGGGCGGATTTCCCGAGGACGAAGCCAAGGCATATGCCGTTATAAACCTGGGCACAGTGGTGGCGGCCATGGCTGGCGCGGACAAAATCATTGTAAAGACGCCGCACGAGGCCATGGGCATACCCACCAAGGAGGCGAATGCGCAGGGACTCAAAACCACGCGCCAGGTCTTGAGCATGCTCGAAGACCAGCGCTTTGATTTTTCGAATGAAAAAATTGAACGCGAAAAAGAAATAATCAAACAAGAGGTGGGCGGCCTGTTGCGCGCTGTGTTCGAACTGGGCAACGGCAATGTGGCGCAGGGAACAGTCAGGGCCTTTGCGGCCGGTATGCTCGATGTGCCGTTTGCGCCTTCAATATACAACCAGGGCAAAGTACTCCCCATTCGCGATAATGACGGGTGCATACGCCTGTTTTCCATGGGCGGCCTGCCTCTGCCAGAGGCAGTGGTTGCCTTTCACCGGGAACGGCTCGATGAACGGGCAAAGACCGAAAAGCGGGCGCTCTCGTTCCAAATGGTCACTGACGACATTTACGCAGTCAGCAAGGGCAAACTTATTGGGAGGCCGAAATGAGTGCGTCAAGAATAAACTGTCCTGTGCAAGTTGAACAATTCAACCCGGTCAAAGGCTAACCACCAGACCGGTACGGAACCCCG
>MFYT01000002.1 GCA_001789205.1 Candidatus Raymondbacteria bacterium RIFOXYA2_FULL_49_16
GGAATTTCGAAGGATTTAGCGATTGTCCGAGGGGGGGGAGTGCGAAAAATCAGCTAATCGTCAGAGCTGTGCGATTCTTGCGATACCGGTTCTTTTTCAAAACTTTTATTGAAGTTCAATTCCCAGCAATGTCACGTCGTCACGGGGCGGACTGTTTCCGCGATACTGTGTATGTTCCTGAAGGATATGCCGGATAAGGTCGGACAGGGGCAAACGTCTGTTAGCGTAAATGAGGTCTGCCATCTTTTCCTTGTTGTATATATTCCCTTCAGGACTGAATATCTCAACAAGACCGTCTGTGAACAGAATGACCTTCTCCTCTTTCGATAACTGCACCGAGTGCTCTAAAGAATTCAGCTTCTTGTACATACCCAGAGGCATTCCTTTGGTATGGAGAAGGGCCAACCCCTTGCGTTTCACCACCATGGGTGAAGGCATGCCAGCTCCGATATAACGGAGTACGCGGCGGCGGATGTCGAGCAATCCAAAAAAAACCGTGACAAACATCATGCTTCCCATATCGAATTTTGTTTCACCAATAGTGTTGTACAATTCTTCATTTATGCGCAGCAACTGGTTTTTCAAGGTCGAACGCGGGTTGAAATATTTCTGGAAAAGCGTCTTGAACATTACCGAGATAAGGGCGGCGGGCACGCCATGGCCTGAAACGTCGTACATAAGGATCGCTATCTGGTCTTTTGCCACCTCAAAAACATCGTATAAATCGCCGCCAACCTGGCCCGAAGGCAGGAAAAATGATTCAAACTTGACCCCTTGTATCTTGGGTAATTCACGGGGAAGAAGACGGTTGAGGACCGTTGCGGCAACCTTGAGTTCCTGGTCTATCTGCCTCAACGTTGCTGACTGCTGGTTAAGCAACTGTTCCCGGGCCTGCTGGGTTTTACGTAATTCAGTAACCCTGCGTAAATAGATCTCTCTGACCCTGGAACAGTTGACCTGACGCAAGAATATTTCAGCCGCAAAGATATGGTCCGGGTGTTTCCGGAAAATAAAATCATTCTGGGCAACAGGGAAGCGATACGCGTCAATAGTGCCCAGACGTTGGGAAAGAGAGACCCGGTATAACCGGACCGGCAAACCAGAGAAATAAATTCCTGTATAATGCGACTGGCTGTATTGGACAATTTGCGGATCAAAATATTCCAGCACTACCTTGCCGTTCACGTAAAAACGGAACACCCCCGCGGATTTCTCCGCGGCAAAAACCGTCTTTCCATCCTTAATTTTGAATGGAAGATTGGTGACCACCAGCTCTTTTCCCCATCGTTTGAGCAGCAGCCTCTCCGTGTCTTTGTACCCCATCAAAGTAATAAGATATCCAGTGATGTCTGGCGTGGAAATCGAAGAATCCACGCATGTTCCAGAGCCGTTGAAATAAAAGCCGAACCCTGATCCCCTTGCCCGTGCGTACATGACCTCCATCTCCCACTGTATATCAAATCGCGCATGGTCCACAGGCTGCTTCCAGTTAATAAAAGTGTCGGGCATGGAACAATCAATACGGATCGCACCGGCCTCCGGGGACATCCGGAGATTTTTGTCCCTTTTCCACTGACCCATATGTCGCCATGGCAATGCCCCTGAAAAGACATTCGCCCAGGCCGCGTCGTTTGCCTGGATTTGGCGCTGTAAGGTCAAAAATGACTTACGGTTAAAATCCCTGAACGCATGGGATACATTGTTGGCAAAAAAAGATTGCAAGGGCTTGTTGAAAATGTCCATGGGCCGTTTTTCAGCAAGCCAGAAGAAAACTTCGTTAAAAGAGACAACGCGGTTTTTCTCGTTCACCGTTACCATGACGTCTGAAGAAACCTGTCCCATACGGCGGTAGACCTTGCCAAAAATAAAAAATATGACGCCAAGGGTATGGTTTTCATCCAACGTACACACCTGGAGCCGTATTGCTCGTCCGCCGCATTCATCAGGGGGCATATATACTCTATGATCAAGGTTCTTCTGATTTGCTGTGATAACAAATTGCAAATTATTATAAAACCGGTGATACTGTTTCCGTAGATAAATCTTTACATCGCTCAATCTTGTGCAAATCCCATTGCGAATAAAAGTGGTAACGGATCTGCCTGACAGTTGGGAGGCAGGGTATCCCGTTGCTTCAGCAAGCACCATATTCGCGTAACGTACCTTGAGCGACCGATCATAGACAAAAAATGGCCTGTCTTTGATGATCTCCTGAAAAGGGGCGAGAAGACGTTGTATACGATGGACTGCTTTCATAAAGTTAAAAATATATGAATATAAATCACAATTTCCAGAGTCTTTTGCTCTAGACAGAACAAAACGAACCTGATACAATCTGTGGAGGATATCAGAGGATACTATAAGGCTGCAGTTTCGTTATTTTAGCATTACGAGCCTATCTGAAAAGACTTGAGTACCCGTATAAACAGTGATAAGGTATATTCCCGAAGCATACCCGTACGCATTCCACACAAAGCCTTTTTTTAATACCGCCCCATTGGTTTTAAAGGCATCAATGTGCCGTCCATAGATGTCGTATATCTCCAAAGTATATTGTCCGCCTGCTATTGCCGCGTTCAGAGTAATGGCCGTCACTGGATTGAAAGGATTTGGACATACAACAATCCTGTCTTTTTGTATCGTATTTCGGCCGCCATTCTCTGCCTTGGTTGGATTGACCTCAAGAGGGCCAATATCGTATGCGCTTCCAAGCGGCCGTGAAGCTCCGCGAATATCCAAAGGAACGCCGGGTGTAACAGCATCCGGTATGGCGCCAGAGTCGATGGCTGGGCTGGTAACAGCAATGGCAAGGCTATTGATAATTGATTCGTACGATCCGCTATCAAGCATGGTGATCAGCGGATCAGCCATGACTCTCCCTGTTTCCGTATTGGGATTATAGAACCCGGCCAGAATATTGCCACCGCCGTTATAATACAAGTTATTGCCATGGTAGAAATTACTCAGAATACTGGTACTGCCACCCATGACACGCGGCATGTCACCATTGGCGTTATAAAAGATATTGTTGAAAAGATACACATCCGTATTTCCGCCGTTTGACCCGGTCCCAACGCTGGTCGCCACACCGACTATAGCGTTTGTCACGCAATTGATAAACAGATTATTGTAAACATACCCGCCATTGCAATTTATAAAAGAAACGCCCCCCGTGGTCGAAGCGATGACAATGTTGTTTCTCATTATCTCGCGAACACCTTCGTATCCCCCATCAATATACTGCGCACCGGAATATCCCCCAAGCTGGACGGCGGGATCACCTACGCCGCCCTGGTGGTTGAGAAATATATTGTTCTCCAGTATGATGTCGCTGCTTCCACCCTTTGCGTTGAAATACTGCCGCGCCACCTGCGTTGTCCAGCGAAATATGTTCCCCCTGACAACTCCTCCATGTATATCCAGATAGTCGCACGTCTCCTGCGGACCATTGCCCGCCGCGCGCAGGCCGGGATCGTGCAGATCGCAGCCTATCACATTGACATGGCCCGCCTGGTTCGCTTTTATACAATCAGCATCAAGCGGGGCGTTATGAATATGACAGTTCTTGATGGTGATATAATCCGCGTTGTTTGAAACATGGACAAGGCCTGAATTGGTCGACACATTAGGGCCGCGCACCTCAAACCCATCAAAAACAACCCCGCGCGCGCCATAGAAGCTGACTTTGCTGCCCGCAATGACCTGCGCTCCATGAAGCACCTTGGATTTAATAATGAGCGGGTTCAGGGAATCGTACAAATTTGTCAGTTCAAAACCTTGATATATCCCCGAATCGCACAGGATCGTGTCACCACTCATCAAAGTATCGGCAACTGTTTTAATATTTCTCCATTGAGGCAAAGCGATGGTTTTGCCAATACCCTCCGAACAGACGGTTAGGACTAAAATAACCGGCAGCGCTAAAAACAGATTCGCGTTTCTCATTCCCCCTCCTTGAAAAGGTCCATTAATATAAAACAGCCCTTATTTCAACAATATCACGGTTTTATTAAAAGTCCTATGCGCTAGTTGCAGGCGGACTATATACATGCCGCTTGGAAAATCAGCGGCATTCCAGAAAACACCCGTTATCAGCTGCTCCTTGCCTGCTGTTTCTCTGTGAACTAACGTGCCATTTGCGGCGTATATCGTCATTACGGCATTATCGACAGCCAACTGGCTGTTGGTTAAAACTATTCTCACATCCGGATTAAACGGATTTGGCGAAACAGATAAAACACCGTCCAGTCCTTTACTTCGCCTGCTGCCGGCCAACACGGCCGGACAATCGCCGCTGCATGTGATGATCAGTTTGTTGCCGGTACCTGAAACTGAAAAGCTGTCAATGGTAATAGCCCCGTGTTCATCCGCAATAACAATGCCCGATGCGACATTGTTCCCCGAAACCACGTCAACATTTTTCCAAGTGTACGCGGCGCCGTTTGTTAAAACGAAATTCTGGACCCTGCGCGGAGTAATGTCCGTGACAGTATTGGGTCTTGTTGATTTCATTGTGATGGAGATGGAATCCGCGCAATCGATGAGATCGTCATCAGGCAGCCCCATATCGTGAAGCGAAGACGTCCAGTCGATGTATGTATTCATAAAACCGGTAGAGTCCCATGCGTTGGTGTCCCCTTTTTGTCCATAATTATCGTCCTGTGTCGTATTGGAAAAGGCGGGATGCATCTCCCCTCTTTTAAAACGAAAGAGTAACGAATCCAGCGTCGGCGCTGTGGGTACGGTATGTCCGACATTATACCAGCCGCCCCAGACACCACGCCGGCATTCAGCGTAGTGTTGATAAATACCTCTTACATCATTCATGGTCATCAATCCGTCTTTTGATCCGTGAGCGATTACACATGGCGGGAAATTATATTCGGAAAAATTATCCATGACCCAGAAACTGTTAGTCCAATCGTAGATGTAGATGCCGTTCCGGGCCGTCAGATGCTGGGCCTCTGTTCCGTATATCTGGTCCCAGAAAGGAATGGAAGCATACCGGGTAAAAGCGGCTTCCGGAATTTTAGGATAGATACCCGCCCACATGTCTGGATAGTGCGAAGAAACGATATTGGTTCCAGTGCCGCCCATGCTGCCGCCCGACAAGTAGACACGGCTGGTGTCAATGGAATATCTCCCATGGTGCATGAGGTACTGGGTATAATAAATAATCCGCATTTCCAGATAATTGACAATAGTGTCTCCTGTCTGAGGAAGATATCCATCGCCTGTATAATTATTTGACCAACCATACCACCAGATATCTCCATGATCAACAAGGGCCATGTTGATATACCCTTGCCGGCCCGCGGCCCACGGCAATCCATAGTCGGTCCCTGGCCCAGGCGGGAGATTTCCAGCGCCATGGAGGTATACGACTAACGGAAGATTCTGTCCCGTATTGATATTGCAGACGCTAAAGAGGTCCCCGTAATAGTCATAGCCGTGGCCCCAGTCAAAATAATCCATCCAATAATAATAAAAATTCTGTGAATCCGCTCCTCGTGCGCGAAAAACGCCATGGGGCCATTGCCAATACTCCTCAGCGACAGGGGTACTTAATGCATTTTGTCCTTCGAGAATTCCAGTATCTTCCACTGCATCAGTTACCGAGGTGACTGCATAATACACAGGCTGCTGTGATTTAGGAGTATACACAAAAAGGCCTGTTGTTGCTGAAAGAGGCGTTCCTGAATCCTGGATTATATGATAAAAATCGTATCGACTGTCATAGCTTGACCCCTGGTTGACGGTCACCAAAGGCGTCAAGCCGGAAATAGTGGTAATCTGGCTCAGTGAACGATAGATACGGTAGCCTTGGGTGCCGGATTCCTCGGTAAAGGTAATAAAGGTTTTTCCCTTCCTGAATTCAGCCTTAAGGTCCGAGGGGATCGGGAAACAATAAAAATAACAAAACAATACAGCGGCCGCTATACATACCATCCGCATAAACGCCTCCATGTCTTAATCTTGATACAGGTATGAATATCCCAGAGGACCCTTACCGAACACTCACCTTAACAACGTTATCTTGCGTGTAAACGTTCTGTCCGCAATGCGCGCCTTCACAATATAGATACTGGAAGGCATATTTCCAGCGTTCCATGTATAATGAAAAACCGTCCTATTTGTATTTTCGATAGTCGCGGCCAGGTCCGCGACTAATTCCCCTTTAACGGTGAATATTCTCACTGTGCGCATTGTATTCCGTTGGTCGTTGTTTAACCATATATTCACCATTGGATTAAAGGGGTTTGGATTAACAGTAAGATACATATCTTTGTTTGGGCCCGTTGTTTTATTCAATGCGCTATAAGGGCCGTCCATTCTTGGCACAATGGCCCATTTTGGATTATTGCTTAGCACTTCAGCGGTAAGCACTTCTCTTTCCATGAAAGCCCACGCTGAGTCCCCGCCAGGTTCATCTGATATATATGAGACTGCTGCCAGCGCCAGAAACTCATATCCGTGTACCGCGTTGGATAAATAAAAAGAGTCCGTTGCCTGCCATTCGCTCACATATCCCGTCTTCAGCTCCGCCCACGATGAGAATTGCTCCCCATTTTTCTTGACTGTTGGTATTCTTCCATTGCTTACCAGATAGGGATTATAATCCGGATTTGTTAATTGTCCGGTATAATTAACGGCAAGATACGAACCCAGGGGCGCCGTAGGATATCCAAGTTCCTCGGCCCTTCCAAGCGCAAACATCATAAAATGCTGTTCAAAATTGCTTTCAGCTATTTGTACAATTGAAGTGTCTATGCCGTATTGGATTTGGGCAAAATTCGCTCCGCCAATTTCCCATTGATTCAAGGACGGCACGCCATACGCTTCCAGCCATTTGTCATGCCCCCAAGTCCAACAAACATTGTTCTCGAACGGAGTACCGGTGATATTCCTGGCGCCTTCCCATATTGCAAGGGCGCCATCAAGTATGGTTTCAAAATATCTTTTCTCAATATGATCGTCCGGCGCTACAAACGCCGCATTGGCCCTGGTCCGTAATGCCCATGCCTGGCCCCTAATTTGATTATTAATCCCCCCTTCTGCACCCGTAGGCCCCCGGCCAACCGCTGAGCTGCCCCCGCCGCCGTTTGAATTGGCTGCGGACCAGGACACCCAGAAATAGAGCTGCTCAAGATACCAGAAATCCCCGGTAAGAAAATACTGCGGTGAATACGTTTCCGCTTGATGGGCGCAATCGGGAATCCAACCCCCAACAGTATTAGCGCCAACGATGGTAATTCTATCTTCCTGGTCTTGTTCATACCAGGTCAGCCGGTTAGGATCGAGCCAAACAGTCGGCCTGGCATGTATGGAGAGAACTTTTCCTATCCCAGGAACAGTACTGTCCAATAGAAAAATCTTATTAGCGTTCCCTTCCCGGAAATGCATTGACCAAGCCCCTGCCAAATCCGCGTTTCCCAATGCTTTTTCCCTCATTCTATGGTCGCCGGTATAGAGCCATTTTACGGTCCAATCCGGATATGGTCCAATATCGGGCCTGCCACCGCCCGCAGGCATGGATTTGTTCCAGTTTCCCTGGGCATAGAGACCTTTTTGCGCATTTGTCCACGTAGTGTATTCAGAGGCGATGGCGCTTTCAGAAATAACTTTTGTTGTATCATAATTTGGTATAAACCTGGTTTCAGCAAGGTAAGCTATATTGTAATCAATATCGATGGTTGAAGGTTCTTCTCCAAGCCAGAATTCTTTTGTCCATCGTGTGCCCGCATAGTGGGTAATGGTGTCCTGAAAAAAAACCTCCTGGGGAGAAGAATTCCCGGTTTTGAGCGCCAGAGAATAGCGTTGGTCTTGAAATACTTCCGTATTGGATACTTCACCGATAAAACGCAATCGCACCTTATGCAGACCTGGCCAAAACGTGGCGTGGAATATCGGTCTGATCGATTTACAGCTGTCAAACCCAATGTCGTATGTCCTGTTGATTGAATGGTCAGCAAATATCACGGATGTCGCCACAGGGCCTTTAAGCCAATAGGTGAAGTGATCGTCATTCAACATTGTACGGGCTGAAGCGGAAACCGTGGTCCCATTGGTAAGTTCCATAATCGCATTGAAGTCGTATGATGAATCGAGCATTTGTTGTTTAGTAAGATAGTTGGCGTCGTTTCCCGTGGATTGGTCCTGGAATGTAACATTAATGGCGCTATTGGCTTCTAAGACAGGTATTAAAAAACAGAGTATGGCATGTTTTACGCTCCCGTCGTCATAACGCTGCATGACATTCGTCTGGGTAACTATTGGACTCCCATTGATTAGGACTTGGGGATAATTGGTAATTTCACCTTTTAAAAAAGGGCGTCCTAGTTGCACGGGATAATTTGCCGTGGTAATCCCCGATTTTTCCGTTATTCTTACGGTGTTGACTGCCGCATCCATATATCCGTTAATGATAAAAACCAACGAGAAAACAAAGAATCTTGACAATAACGTGCGGTCCAGTGAATTCATGACTACCGCTCCTCTGTTAATGTAATTTAGATATCAATTCTTTTTTTTCACCTTCTTTTTCAGCGCCTCGCTTTCTTGCGGAGACAAGGAAGGCAAGACCAAACACAAGCATCAGCAGCCCCCACCAGAAATTGATGTTTATTCCCAGGGAGTGCTGCGCATAAATTTCCTCGCCGCTAAATAGTCCATACATTGTCAGAATGGCGCCGAAAATGGTAAAAAGAAGTCCAATGGGCAAGCGGATATCGAGAATCATAGCATGTCCTCCATTGTATTAAAAGAAAACTATATTCAACACGACCGTCAGCAACAGGACAATGACGCCAAGAAGCGCCGGTCTTTTATACCATGCAAGAGTATCGTTCCGCGGTTTTGGCGTCAGTGAATATACAAGGCCGGCCAATTCTTCCTGCGGCCGTGGCTTTGTTACAAAGCTTATTATAATGGTAATGATAAACGCGGTTGTCCACGCATATATTGCCTGATAAAAACCCGACGCCATAGCGCTGTAATAGTGGATCACGCCAATTTTGGTCAGTACATGATGAATACCCGCCGCGGTTGTTCCGCAGACCAGTCCCCAGAATGCGCCATGACCAGTTGTACGTTTCCAAAACATGCCCAAAAGGAATGTCGCGAACAGCGGCGCGTTAAAGAAGGAAAACAAGAGTTGGAGATAGTCCATGATGTTTTTAAACCCAAGGGCGATATATGCGGTGCCAATGCTGATAAGGACACCGGCAACCGTCGCCCCCCTTCCCATCCACAAAAGCTGCTGATCCGTGGCCTTTTTATTGATATAGGCTTGATAAATGTCGTATGTCCAGACTGTATTGAAGGCCGTCACATTGCCCGCCATTCCGGACATAAAACTGGCAAGCAGCGCGGTAAGGCCGACACCGAGCATGCCGTTCGGGAAATAGTAGTTGAGCATAACCGGCATTATCCGGTTATAATCCATCTCCCCGTTCGACAGGAAAAGCTCCCGGGGCAGCAGCGCAATGGCGATGATTCCCGGCAGAATTACGATGAATGGAAATACCGCCTTGGGAAAAGCCGCTATAATGGGCGTGCGCATGGCCGAATTCATGTCTTTTGCCGCAAGAGCGCGCTGGACAACAAGAAAATCAGTACACCAGTAACCGAAAGACAGCACAAAACCAAGCCCCATGACCATGCCAAACCATTCAATACCCATGGGGTTGTTTGCGGCATTGCCAAGATTTGACCATGCATGAATACCGCCGGGCAACGCCTGTTCCATCCGCGCTGCAAGGGCCGGCCATCCACCGGCCTGATATACGCCGAGAATGCATAGCGGCAGAAAACCAAGGACTATCAGAAAGAATTGCAGCACTTCGTTGTAAATTGAGGAAGTCAGGCCCCCGAGAAAGATATAGAGGAGGACCACAATGGCTGACATGAAAATACTAACATGGATTGACCAGCCGAGCATGAGTTGAAAAACGAGCGCGAGCGCGTACATGCTGATCCCTGAGGCGAGCACTGTCATAACAGCGAAAGAAAGCGCGTTAAAGGCGCGGGTTTTTTCATCGAACCGCAGTTTGAGATATTCAGGAACCGACCGCGCGCGGCTTCCATAATAAAAAGGCATCATAAAAATACCGACAAACACCATTGCGGGAATCGCCCCTACCCAATAGAAATGGCTGGTCAGCATGCCGTATTTCGCGCCGCTTGCGGCCATGCCCATGACCTCGAGCGCGCCAAGGTTCGCTGATATGAACGCAAGGCCGGTGATCCATACGGGTAATCTTTTACCCGAAAGCAAAAAGTCGGTGCTCGTTTTCATTTGCTTGCGCAGGAAATACCCGATCCCAAGCACAAAAGTGAAATAAATGATAATCAGCGAATAATCAACGGCGTTAATGCGTATCAGCTGTTCCATAATCAATAAAGCCTTTCCATATCAATGGTTTTTTCTTGGAATAGTCGTCATAGTAATGACCTTTCCATGCAGATCAAGTATCTTGACATTCATGCTTGACGAGGATAGTACAACCTCCATGAATCCGGAAACAGACCTGATAAAAACAGATGCCGGAATCCGACCGCTTACCGGGCGGACTTGCGACCCGCCTCCCGCGATGAAATAGTGCACATGGCCGTCCTTTGGTTTGATGTATTCCAGGTGATGGTCGTGACCGCAGAAATACGCGTCGACTCCCGTATGTTCAAACAACGCCGTAAAACGAAGCGGCATATGGGCGATTTCATCCGTATGAAGGCCGCTGGAAAACACTGGATGATGCCCAAAAACAATCTTCCATGCGCTTTTTGAGGCTGTTAAGGAGCTGTCAAGCCAGCGGATCTGGGCAAGCGTGTCCTGGCCTATGACGTCCTGATGTTCATTATCAGTGTAATATTCCTTCTGAAAGGGTGATGTGTCGAGAAAAAACAGGTCTGCGTCAGTGGAATCGTTGATTTTTTTATGCACCGAATAATAGCGGGCGGGCATGTTCCATCGTCTGCTTTTCTTTGAATAATCGATTTCCGCCTGAGGATTGCCTTTATAATCGTGGTTGCCAAGAACAGGATACCAGTCCACCAGGAGCGACGGGTGTCTGTACACATTCTCAAAAGTCGACAACCAAAGCGGGTCGTCAATACTGCGGACGCCATTGACCTGAAAATTATCGCCGCACGATACAATGAACATGGCCCTTGCCGCTTCCGCGATTTCACCCATGCGGTCTGCGACTTGTTGTTGATTAAAGTAACCGTTCCTACCCCAATCGCTTACGACAAGAAAGGCAAGACCTTCCGCTGTTCCGGCCGCTGGGATTGCCTGGGGCCTGACCTCTGGACGCCCTTGGGTATTTGTTTTTGCGCCAATGACAATGCACAATGCCAAACACGATACCACAGCGATGCGATATATCATTTCGACAATACCATCCTTTCTGAATATATTTTTCCATCCGCGTATATTTTGATTATATAGACTCCCGACGGACACCCCAGCGCGTTCCAGACTAAACCGTTCTTCAGTGTCCTGCCATTGGTCTGGATCTTATTAATCAAACGGCCATGAATATCGCATATCTCAAGCATTTGCGTGGTTCCTGGTATGGCGCCGTTCATACGAATAATCGTGCTTGGATTGAAAGGATTGGGATACGCGCTCAGATTGATTGCCGTGTTGTTTTTTTTGCCAAAAAGAGAAACGCTTGCAGGGTCATCTTTGATAATGGTAAAATAATCGGCGATAACGCCATCTTTATCCATGAATTTAACGTCCATCCTGTTGGTGTCAATATCAACAACTATGGCTCCAAACAACGGAAATAGGTTAACAAGAACGCTCCCGAATATTGTCGCTACCCCATCCGGGCGGCCAGGCGCCTGCAGATAAACAGTGCCGTTGTGCGGACCTGTCTCTTTGTGATACGCGCCATCGCTGTCTTCTTTTCCATCGCCGCTGTCTTTGATTATCGGATTGCAGTAAAAAGTGTAGCATGAATCCATGAAATATGTCCGTGCATACGTATGGCAATGCCCGCCAATGACCAAATCCACGCCGTAATTTTCCAATACGGGGACCGCGTAGTCCCGCATGCTTTTCCCAGCATCATTAAACGAATTATATGGCCAATGGTGCCAAAAAGCAATGGTCCACTCTTTGGTATTTGCCTGAAGGTCATCCTGCAACCATTGGATTTGGGCATGATTTACCCCATCGGGGTTGTTATAATATGAATCCAGGCAAATAACATGCAGATTGTTGTAATCGAATGAATAGTAGGCTTCCGTACCAGATGCGACCCCTCCGGCTTCTCCATTGGTTGGAAATGTAAACATGTTGAAATAGGGATATATGCTGTCTGCCGGACCATTCTCGGTTTTATCTCTATTAGGCTCAAGTCCTGCATATTCCTCATGGTTCCCAAAGGTCAAATACGATGTTGTCTTTTTTAACAACCCGTCCCATATGTCAAAATAGACGCTTTGGTATTGGCCGTCATTACATCCATTTCCCGCGTTATCGCCAACTCGCAGCAAAAGATCCGTATACACCTGCGCCGTATAAGCATAATACGAATTCCGTGTATCCGTCAAAACAGCGTCCCCTTGTATTTGAGTGTCTCCAATGATGCATATGCGCGTACGCGCTCTTGCGCCATCTGCCGGGGATGTGATGAAATAATACCCGGTGTCATTCCCCGCGACTATGGCCGAAAGGGAACCGATGGCGTAATAATATTTTGTGTTTGGGACAAGCCCGGTCAATATAATTTTATGTTCTGTTGACAATGCCGTATCACTGGCATAGCACACAAGATTCCCGGCCTCGGTCCCATATATAACGCGACTGTTTGACGCTTCGCCGGTACGCCACTTAACGCATATGCTGTTCTGGGTCACATTTTGCAAATATGGCTTTCGGACAACTGTTTGAGAATATAAAGGCACGCTTAATCCGGCAATAATAGCATATAGCATGATTAGCAATGAATAATATTTTTTTTGGTTCATGCTTCCCCTCCCCCCTTCTGACGTCAGTAACAGCTTATTTCAATAATACAAGCCTTTCTGAAAAGACGTGAGCGCCACCATGAACGGTAATAATATATATTCCTGAAGGACGCCCCTGCGCATGCCAAATAAAACCGTTATTTAATGCCGCACCATTAGTTTTGAATTTATCGATCAGCCGTCCATATATATCGCTTATCTCCAAAGTATACTGCCTATTAAATGCCGCCGTGTTCAGCGTAATGGTGGTCGCTGGGTTGAAAGGATTGGGATGTACAAGAATCCCTTCTTTTTTAATTTCCGGTAGACCGTTTTTTTCGGTTTTTGTCGGGTTAAACTCAAGCGGACCAATGTCGTACGCGCTTCCAAGCGGCCGCGAAAAACCACGCATATCAAAGGGGACGCCAGGTGTCACGCTATCAGGAATTGTGCCATGGTCAATAGCCTGGCTTGTCGCGGAAATTGAAAGACTATTGAAAATGGCGTTGTAATCGCCGCTGTCCAACATGGCAATCTGCGGATCTGAAATGATTGCGCCATTTTCGGTATTCGGGTTATAAAACCCTGTCAGTATACGGACCCCTGCGTTATAATACAGATTATTGCCATGAAACACATTACTTAATATCGCAGTGGTGCCGCTTAAAACCCGCGGCATGTCGCCATTGGTATTATTAAATATATTATTGAAAATATAGACATTGGTGTTTCCGCCACTTGATCCGGACCCATAGGCGGTCCTCGCGCTTATGAGATCGTTTGTTACGCAATTATAAATAAGATTATTATAAATATAAGCCCCATTCACGTTGACTATACCTATTGCGCTGGTAGTTGAAGCAATGATGATGTTGTTCCTCGCTATCTGATTGATACCCTCGTATTCCTCCCCTGCCGCGACAATATACTCAAGAGAGGAATATCCTCCAAGTTGGATCGCCTGATCAGCCGTTGGACTGTTATGATTAAGAAAAATATTGTTCTCTATGAGTATGTCCCTGCTTCCCGCCTTGGCGTTAAAATACTGGCGGGCGGGTTGCGTTGTCCAACGGAACAGGTTTCCTCTGACAAGTCCATTTTTGACATCAATCCAGTCGCATGTTTCCTGCGGTCCGTTGCCAGCGGCCCTCAGGCCTGGATCGTGCAGGTCGCACCCTATAAGGCTGATATTCCTGGCACGGCTGACTTTGATGCAATCAGCCTCAAGAGGGGCATGGTGAACGTGGCAGTTTTTAATGGTGATGTAATTCGCGATGAAGCTCCCGTTGTTCTCAATGCGGATCAGCCCTGAAGTCGCTGTTATATTCGGGCCGCGCACTTCAAAACCATCGAGGACCACGCCCTGGGCCCCGATAAAATGACAATTGCCGCCGGTAATGACCTGCGCCCCATGAAGGACCTTTGATTTGATGACAAGAGGATTTAAAGAATCATACTGTTTTGTGATCTCAAAACCCTGGTATATGCCGGAATCGCACAAAAGAGTGTCGCCGCTCATCAGAGTATCAACCGCGGCCGTAATGTTCCTGAATTGCGGCAGAATGACTGTTTTACCCATACCCTGTGCGCATATGACCAATATCAACACAATTATCACTTTCAGTGTGATTGAGGACTCTCTCATGGTGTTCTCCTTTTTTGATGCATCGGCCGCGGACAAAAGGGGTGGCGCGCAAGGAAAAGAATTTCCCTTGCGCGCCGGGGGGTATTCGCTTATTTCATCAGAACAATGCGTTTACATATGCTCTTATCTTTGGCAATAATTTTAACCAGATACACGCCGCTTGCGCTGCGCCCGGCATCCCAGAAATAGCTCCTGGTATCTGAAAAGGATCGTCCCGAATTTGGAGAAAGCATTGCCACACGCTTGCCATCAATACTCAGTATTTCCACGATTATATTCTGATTGGCCCCGCAGCCCTGGACCATTATTTCCGTGCTTGGGTTAAAAGGATTGGGCCGTGCGGATAGGGAAAGAAGATCAGCACCGGGTAAAACATTCCGGTCAACGGACGCGGAACTGTATTCAACAGCCAGATATGGCTTATTGGCGCCCTCAAATGTCTGGACCTGCGGATTTCTCCACGTCAATCCTTCCTTGCCGGAAAATATCATTCCAAAGTTCTGAACAGGATTGTTCACCCAACTCTGGACAAACGACGTGATGTCCCAGGTGAAATATCCCGCGGCGGCCAATGTCTGCGTACCCGCGGAAGTCGCGGCATAATCCGTACCTGCAAGCGGTCCGTGGGAACTTCCCCAAACAACACTGGGCAGCCTGTTGTTGAAATTCGCCTCGCCATCAACATCGCATGAGGTTCCTGCCTGCCAATCAACCAGTATTTTAAAGACATCGGTTTCAGCACCCGACTGGGGGCTGAAGCAATAAATGGACACACTGGCCGAAGCAATGGTCACGCTTGACGGAATTGAAGACAGATTGAATTTCAAAAGGTATTCCATCTCATCAATATCGTTCATGGGTTTGATATTGGCATAGCTGCAGCTTCCATTGTTCTGGGTTTTATTATTGGGGTCAAGATCGGTGTCTACCCCGGTCCTGATTGTGTCGACGACAGAGGTGGTCGTGCTCGCCGAAACCACATTGGAAATCAACGATGCGTTGTTTGTTTCATCCAGGACCTTGACTGAAAAGTAATATGCGGCCCCGCCGGTGAGATTCTGCACAGTGAAAGTTTCCGTTGAACCGGGCGCTCCTGGCGCGGGTTCTCCGCCAGCCTGCGTGGCGGATGACCAATTACCCTCAGTAATTGCTGATGTTGAATACCTGACGTCGTAACTGGTGGCCGTACCCGTACTGCCGTCATCGCCAGTTGCGGTCCAGGTGAGGGAGACAGTATGCACGCCTGCGGCAGTGACGGCAAGGTTTGTAATAGCGTCTGGAACAACAGAATCGGGCGGCAGGTCTGACGCCACTTCCATTTTCACCCAGCGGTTCTTTGTCAGGCCAGTGGCGTCAATAGTGAAGGAGGCGTATGCGTTTGCGCCAAAATCCGCTGCGCTGATAGTAGCGGTTTTCAGTGTTTCACTGGTGGCTGTATAATAATCATATGTGATTTTCAAATCAGGCTGTTCAGCCGGGCCGCCGTTATCAACGGTATAGTAACAACGTACTGTCGTATTGGCTTTCTGGCCCCATCCGCTCAGTCTGTTGACCTGAACGCAGGCTTTATTGCTCGCTGCGGGCAGCGCGTATTTGACCAAATTCATGTTTTGAGCGCCATGATTAATTTTATTAAAAAAACCAAGAACATCCCCCTCGCTGGTAAGGGCTTGTGTCAAGGATCCAGCGCTATTACCAACCTTTATATCAAATACATCGCCTGTGCTGGCAGGAACAGTGCGCCGATACCTGGCATTGGCGCTTATTGCCGTGAATTCGCCATTCGCGGGTGCATTAAATTCAAGGGTAGCACCGAAATCCGGGGTGCCGTAATAAGTAAGCTCCTGGGTCTGATCGTATTTATAAAGCCTGATCGCATTGGCGCCTGCGGCCAACTTTGGGAAGGTGCCTGGATTATACATGAAAATGGTTTCAAATTTGAGCATGTTCAATGAAGCGCCTGAACCGAGTGTGAATTTTACGAGAAAATCGTATTTCCCTTTTGCCTGCGATATTTCTCCTGCTGTTATGTTTGTCCACGTATTTCCCAGATCAGTTGAAATAGCGGCGCTGGCTGTTCCTGTATGCGATTCGCTCAGAAGAAACCGGGAAATGAGATAGGGGCACCTGACCGCGAATATGGCATATCCCCCAGAGGCGGCCTGCAGGCCATTCTCATTCTGCGTTATTCCCGACTCTTCGTAGACTCCATCCTTATAATCCGTGGACGGAGAAGCAAGGCAAGGTTGATACGCCATGATACCTTCGCCCCAGGCGGTTTTGCCATTTGCCTGCCAAAGAGTCCAGCTGGTCCCGGTAATGACATTGGCCTGGTTCTCGATCTCCCAAAGGCGCGTGATGGATTCGCCCTGGCGCAGGGTAAAACTCATGTCATGCCCCTGCTGAAAACAATCATGGTAGGTGTACATGGAAGACAGGCTGCCGGCAATCCTGGTCCCAATACCCGGGTCCTGATCAAAGAAATAATTGACCGTATTTTTTGACGTTTGTGCGTTGGGCAATGCCATATATGTGCTTGCATTGTTTCCAATCCAATCAACACTATAAACCGAACCCGAAGCGTCCGCACCCCATCCACCGAGATTGTAATCAAAATAGTGCCAGGAACTGTTATAATAGACCTCCGCAATCGAATGGCCGGTAATGGCCCATCGCCGCGCTTCGTACCCGAACCCCTCGCAGAGCCCCTCCATCATGGCCGAGGCCCAACCGCAGTAACCCACGCCATATACGTTTAAAAATTTTATGGCATCCCATACTCCGTCATTTTCAGCCCCAGTTGCAGTGATCGGTTCAAAAGGATTGGCGTCGCCTCCATGGAAATAATAGGTATGGTTCATATCGCCATAATCTTGCCTGCGACCATCAAAAAAGGTGTCATGGAGCTTTTTAAGCAACGCATCGTTCGATAATCCCGCAAATACTGGATCGCTCTTGAGCGCTTCAAAATCATACATATTAACCCGATGCGGTGAAACAAGCCATGGGCTTTGAAATTTTGCATATAATATTGAAAAGCCTGCAAGAATAACAAATGCCATCAATAGTGTCTTTCTCCAATGTGTCATAATCTACTCCTCTTTTTAGTTAGGTATTTAACTAGAATTTTAGTTAACCGATTTAACTGGTTGTCCCCCTGTTTTTCTTACTAAACTAATATATCACCAGATAAAACGCAATACAACCACTTAGATGAAGTTTTAATAGAAAAAAATGAATAAAAATGCGGTTTTTCTGGCGGAAAAACGGTAAAAATGGCGCAAAGCACTAAAATTACACCAAGTATTCGAATTATTCCCTATTATAAGCACTACCTTCTTCAATCATGGCAATCAGATTATCAGAAAACGTTTTAGATATTTCGCTGGTATAGTATGTGGCGGCCGGGGATAGAATAAATCCTCGTCCGCCAGACATGGCAAGGGCCTCTCGGGTCAGCTTCCTGATTTCAACGGATGTACAGCGTTCTAGGTCTTCCATCTGTATATATCCATAAAAACAGATTTTACCACCTGTCTTTTCCTTCAGTTCCGCCAAATCTATATCATTGGCAGGCGGAGGCTCAACGCAATTGATGCAGTCAACGCCAATCTCAAGAAAATTATTCACTTGGTCGCGCAGACGGCCATGGCAGTGATTGTCCGCATAACACCCGGCCTGATGAATCATACTGACAAGTTCTTTATCATAGGGTACAATCCATTGCGACGCCCAATCCGGGGGCAGCATGGGAGTGGTGTATCCTTCGATATTGTGCAGGCGAAAAACCGGTCCCGCACCCTGGTCGATCAGGTAGGACAGCATCTCTTTCAGGCGCCTGAGATTTGTCTCACATATCCGCCGCATGCCCTCACCAGCGGAAATAGCATACATCAGGTAAAACTCGTAATTGCAGAGGCCTGCGGTCAGGTTGTGAGGTGAGGATATGCTGTGCATGCAAACAAGACCATTGTCGCCTATACGTTCCTGCAATGCGCGGGTTTCGGACATATCCGGCAGATAGGTAGGTAACGTAGCCAGTGAAAGCGCCTTATCCAGATCTTCCTCGTTCTCAATAAACGCTTTTTCCTGGGCGGGTGAATTCGAAACGCGCGGGTCTTTTTTGCCAAGCGAATACAGTTCGCCTTTTGGCGTTTGCATTGAAATACGCGAATATTCAATTACCCCTTCTTTCCTGGTTTCAGTTTTCAGTCCGCACGATTTAGGATCAATCAACAAGGGAGGCGTCCAAAACCATGAACGCACAAACGGTGTGCCATGTTTGTCAAGCGCCTTAAGTATGGGTTTGAAATGAGTGTAGGCGGGATTATTGCGGTCTATCTCGAATTCATTGATACCGAGAGGCGAAATTGGAACACTGCCGGTTTGTTCGCACCGCAGTGTCAGTAAAAGCCGTTCCTTGGGGGTCAGTTTCATTGCGTTTCCTTTCAATTAAAGAGCTTATGACGCTCCTTATCTGACGAGGACCAGTTTTTTCGAGAAAGCCATTGCGCCGACAGTCAGGTTTAAAATATAAATACCTGCTGGCCTGTCCGAGGCGTTCCAAGGTATGCTGGAAGCTGTGAATCGTGAGCCGCGAGCATCAAGCTTTTGTACAAAGTTTCCATGAATATCATAAATAATTATTTTGACTTCTTTATCTCCAGTGAACAATTCGCCGTTCACGGCTATTCGCGTACTGGGATTAAAGGGATTGGGCACTATCGTTACTGCATCGCCAGTCTTTCCAGGACCAATGTGTTCTATCATATCGTTAGTGTCTGCGATGAAATAAGTGTATCAACTTAGTGTCTTGGTCGGATCGTATAGTTCCAGTCACCATGGAAATCATTTCGAATAAGATTGATTGTCTCCCACTCTTTTACCGTCACTTTACGACCAACTGGGTATTGACGATGATCTAATTTGCAGGAAACTTTCAATCCTGTAGTCGTTGTTGTCTTTGAAATCAGATTTACAACAGTCTCAAAATCGACCAAAGATTCTCCTCGCCAGTTTGAACTGATAAATGAGAAGAGCCGATGCTCCACCTTGTTCCACTTGCTGGTACCGGGTGGAAAATGACAAACTGAAATAGGTAACCCTAACTCGTCTGCAAAACGCTGAAGTTCCCATTTCCACAAGCGCAATCTTGATCCATTGCTCCCACCTGCATCCGCTGTGATTTGCAACCGTTTCGCCTTTGGATAAGCATACTTTCCTTCCGCCCGCCACCAGGCCCGAATCGAAGCAACCGCAAAAGTGGCGGTGTCATGGTCGGTTCCAACATTAACGAATCCTCTGTTGCGAGTCAACTCATAAATACCATACGGATGGGCACGCGGCACTAAAGGATCCGGAAAATCATGTCCATTTACTTTCAAGGCAGTACCTTTTTTGCGCCATTGATTCCCTCGATTGGCATAGTTACCAATGAGTTCTTTTTTCTTGGTATCCACGGAAATAACTGGTTGGGCAACTCGTATTTCCTTTGTCACGCGTGCATTGATGTATTCAAACTGCGCATTGCGATCCGGATGTTGCTTGCCCTCGATTGTTTTGCTGTTGCCTTGGAGGCTATATCCCATGCCGTTTAAAAGTACCCCAACTATACGGCTACTGGCTGAATAACCCATCTCTTGCAACTCCCGTGAAAGACTGCGTGTACTTTTGCAGGTCCAACGCAGAGGCGACTCCGGATCTCCGCGGGTCAATGGTTCGACCAGGCTTTCCAGCTTTTCAGGTAAGTCGGGCTTATGATGAACAGCCGATTTGCGACCGCCACCAGACCTGCGAACTCGTCCTTCCGGCAACACTTCTTGAGTTTCTATCTCACGAAGTCCAACAAATATCGCACGCCGTGAAATATTCGTTGCACGCGCTACCAATGAAATTCCACCGTAGCCAAGAGTACTGGCTTCCGTCGCAGCCCAAATTCGTCGTGTATGCTCATTAAGATGTGAGGAAATAAACTGATACTTCTGTTGAATTGCTGCTTCTGTTATCACACAGATAAAATAAATAATGCAAGGCTTGAGTTGCTACAGTTATTTCGTCGCAGACCCTTACACTGGCAGGGGTGTAGTATCGTTAGTTTGTTGCCGCCATTCTTGAATCCGCGTCTTCATATCGCGTACGCGACCTTTTTCGTTGGGGTCATTAAAAAGGTTGTTCTGTTCAAAGGGATCACGGTTGAGATTATACAGTTCACACTGATCCACCGCGCTCAGGTTGAGTTTCCAACCTCGGTGGATGATGGTTCGCCAGGACTGGTTTTTTACACAATTGAGTACTTCCATGGGCGTACCGGTGGGAGCATGGGTGCCATCGTCTCCGTTCCACTCGATAAAGACAGGATTGTTCTCCAAACTTGCCCCATCGGTTAATTCACGTACACGACTGATGCCTTCGAGGTTACCAGGAATTGGCTGCCCCATGAGTTCGAGCAATGTCTGTACCAGGTCCACTTGGCTGAACGCGCCCGGTACCCGACGCATTAAATGAGACATCCAGGGAACATAGATCAGACAAGGTACGGTGAGCGCCTCTTCATACATCACGCACTTGGCCAGAATGTGGTGATCACCCATCTGGTCGCCGTGGTCGCTGGTAAAAACGATGATGGTGTTTTCTGAAAGGCCGCATTCGGCGACCGTTTGCAGGATTCTACCTATGGCATTGTCCAGCATGGAGATCAGTCCATGATAATTGGCTCGCACTTGCCGCCAATCACGCTCTCCATTCAATGGTGAATCATACGCCATAGCAGTATGTTGAAACCACGAGGCTATGAGCCGGTGCCGCCAGGAAGCGTTCTCTGGAGGTTGCTGAAGGAAAGTCGGGCCAACAGGTAGCGTAGTAGAATCATAAAGAGAATTTAGCGGTCCCGTGAAAGGCATGTGGGGTTCCAGCATATTCACATGCAGGAGAAAGGGCTGATCCTTGTTGGTCCGAATGAAATTCACTGCTTCATTGGCGCAAAAAGCGGCTTTGGTGAGTTTCTCCTTCTGATTGGCGGCGAAAATACGGGAGAAAACGCGTTTGCTATCGCTCGTTTGCAAGTCCGGTTCCAGTCCATTGCGAACGAGAAAGTGGTGGTAATCGCTGAAGCGCTCAAGATCGGCAGGATTAGCGTAGAACTTCCGGTACTGATCCTCGATGCTGCGCCAGTGTATAAATCCATGCTGGGCGGTGATTTCGCTGCCCAAGTGCCACTTACCCACGTAGCCGCGGACATACTTGGGCGAAACCATTTCTGCGATGGTCTTTGTGTCAGGATGCAATGGCGTGTTGTTGGAAACGCAACCATGCGTATGCGGATACAAGCCAGTCAGCACACTCGCACGCGAGGGCGTGCAAACCGGTTGCGTAACATAAGCGCGGTTGAAAACAAAACTGCGTTGCGCGAGCCGGTTAAGGTTGGGCGCAGTGAGCCAGTGGTTGCCATAACATTCCAAGGTGTCGCGGCGCTGCTCATCCGTCCATAAAAAGAGCAGATTGGGTGTACGGCGGGGCATCGTAGAAGGAATGGGTGACCTTTCTCGGGAAATTGCATGTGCGCACCCTCCCAGTACGGTGGCTCCAGCGGCCATGCAAGCGCCTTGAAGAAAGTTGCGGCGACTGGTGCGATTCATTTTTTGACCTAAAACTTATTTTAATAACATAACAGTAGTGTTATAATTTTTATTACCTATTTTCAAGCAGACCATATATATACCGCTGGGAAAACCCGCGGCATTCCAGAAAATACCCGTTAAAAACTGCTCGTTATTTGCAATTTGCCGGTGAACTATTTTACCATCTACAGAATAAACCGCTAGTGCACCGTTATTAACCGTTAACTTATTATTGCTTAAAGTTATTTTTACAACTGGATTAAACGGATTTGGCGAGACAGATAAGGCATCATCCATATCCTTGCTCTGCCTGCCTGCCACCACAGCTGAACAACCGCCGTTACAAGTAATAATTAGTCTATTGCCCGTTTCCGACACCATCAAACTATCAACGGTAATCAGCCCATTTTCATCAGCAATGGCGATACCGGATGCTAAATTATTTCCTGAAACCACGTCAATATTTCTCCAGTTGTATGCATCCCCGCCCCTAATAATGAAATCCTGGACCCTGCGCGGCGTAACATCTACAACCGTATTCGGTCTGCTGGACCTCATTGTTATTGAAATGGAATCAGCGCAGTCAATCAGGTCGTCGTTGGAAAGACCCATATCATGGAGAGAGGAGGTCCAATCGATATACCCATTCATTAATCCAGCGGAATCGCATTGAAGAGCCGGCGTACCGGTAAAAACCAAATCCGAGGTGTCAGGGTCAAATTGCCCGTAATCGTCGTCCTGGGAGGCGTTTGAAAAAACAGGATACAATTCATTTTTCCTGAATCGCATATATCCGCCGCTTAAAACCGTATCAGACAAAATACTGTTGTCGTGACTTAGGTTGAACCATTTGCCCCATATGCCATGCCGTGTACCGGCGAATTTCCGGTATAAGCATCGGTGCATCCTCATGTTGCTTATGCCGTCAGTGCTTCCATGGCTATTTACTATTGGAGGGAAGTCGCGGCCAATATTCTGCTCCGCAATCCAGGTTTCGTCCATCCAGTTGTAAATATTAACGCCATTTCGTGCGGTTAGGTTAAGGCTTTCCGGGCCATAGAAGTCGTACCAAACGCTATGATACCATGAATGGAATCCACGCGCAGCAATGTTTGGCCTTATTGCCGCCCAAATGTCCGGATTATGAAAAGATGTATGGTACGTGCCAAAACCGCCCATGCTTCCACCGGATAAGTATATCCTGTTCGTGTCGATGGAAAATCTCGGATCATTTTTCAAAGATTGCGTATAATATACAATGCGCATTTCATCATACCCGACAATGGTATCTCCATGCTGCAATTCATGCTCGCTATAATGATTAGAAACGCCATACCACCAGGATTGGCAGAGGTGGTACGGAAGATTGCAATGATTTTGCAATCTCATTGTTAACCTGTCATTTTTTAAACCGGGATTTGAAGTATCATATAGAGTACTACCTGCTCCATGAAGATAGAGTTCTAAGGGAACATCCTGTTTTCCTCTTAATATAACTGCTTCTCCAACCACAAAATGGTCGCCATAATATTCGTATGCATGCGGCCAGTCGAAATAATCCATCCAGTAATAATAAAAATAATACGTATTCGAATTGTATTTTGATCTTAAAACGCCGCATGGCCATTGCCAATACTCCTCATCTTCCGGTGAAACCAATGAATTCGTGCCGGAAATAATGTTCGTGTCTTCACTGCCGTTTGTCACGGAGGTGATCGCATAATATGCCGAGTTGTCTTGTTTGGGTGTATATACAAAAAGGCCGGTATTTGCGGAAAGCGGTTGTCCCAAGTCTTCAACAACATGGTAAAACCCGTATCGGGAATCATAACTCGAACCTTTGGGTATGTTAGCTAGCGGAGCAAGCCCATGAACATGGGCAATTTCATTTTCCGAGCGGTAAATATTATAGCTTTGTGCGCCGGAATCCTCCGTAAAGGTGATAAATGTCTTACCTTTTCTGAATTCTGCTTTAAGGTCCGAGGGGGTAGAAAAAGAGTTGGTGAAACAAAGCAACGTAACAATCGCAGCACACATTACCCGCATAATTTCCTCCATATTTTAGATTCGATTCAAATACAGGCCCGTAGGCGAACGTTTAATCTTAAGAGCATCTTTATTTCATGCAAGCGACTCGTCCGTATACTCCATCAACAATATCTACCCCGCCCTATCTTTTTGAAGGATATTCATCTCAGCAAAGTAATCGTTTTTGACAGCACTTTTTTGCCAGCTTTTACCTTAATCACATATATTCCGGAAGGGCATTTGTCCGCTTTCCAAACAATTGGTGAATACGTGCGTATATTTTGAACAATGGATGTTAAATCATCAACCAACACTCCCTTGGCATTATATATCCGTATTTCTATATTTGCATTTTTCTGCTTTTCAGTAAAGTCCAATGTAACACTCGGATTAAAAGGATTGGGGAATACGGTAATATCTATCCCTTTCCGTGAAGTCTTTCTTGCATTTTCATCTATCTTACTAAGAGTGTTATTCACGACCAATCGATTTCCAAGCATGCTGGTAAGTTGATACTCAGTGATCGTCGCCAAATTATCATCATCAACATAAATTTCTTTATCTTGGATCGCCGTACTATCTGACAGTGCTATATTAACAGCATTAAGCATCGTTCCCGCTACCGGCAAGAACCGCTGCGGACGCCGTATGGTTATATCAACGGTAATCGGCAGCTGCAACATAGTATCCGGAATGATGTCCACTTTCCACATATTTGAAGAATCCATTACATTCCGCCATTTAAGACCGCGATTCATGTAGCCTGCAATATCACCATTTGCAGAATCACCATTGCCCGGATCTTCATCAGCAGAACTGCGACTGAACGCAGGATAGCTTTTGTTTAGTGCTATGTCCTCGCCGAAACCATTACAGTATGTATAAACATAAATATCATCGGGAACTAAAGGAACCGTACCGCTATGGTTGCCATTGTTCCATGCAGCAATATAACCATGCCTGCTATTATTAAGAGAATGATAAAAGGCCGGAACATTTTCCCAAGGTATACTTCCGTCATTCCTGCCGTTTACAATGACTAAATAGGGCAAATTCCTATTCCTATTATTTTCAACAAACAATGGCCCATCCATTCTGTTTTCCAGAGAGACTTGTTCGTTCGTCAATATAGACAATGGGCCGCAATAGGCGGTCAATCGCCACGCATTATTTTCATGATAAGACGGATTCGGCACATGAACGCTTATTCCCGCAAATATTTCAGGATGTCTTAACCCGAATGAAATGCCTCCGCATCCACCCATGGAACTGCCAAAAAGGTATGTTCTGTTTGTATCCGGACTGTAATACCGTTTTGCCCAATCAAGCATCCATAATAATATTCTTTCAGTATAGTTTACCGATATTCCGCTACTCATGCTGTCTGGATTTATTATTTTATTGTTATATCCATACCAAAAGGTGTGTATGGCGGGATTTATCTTATTATATCCATCATTTGCCTCTGTGAGTATGCGCCGAATCCATGCTTGGTCATTTGGCCTGATTTTAATATAATCTGCATATTGAGAATTTTCTACGCCGAATTTAAATGGCAATCCTTCTCTCCACCCCATAGAACTATCTCCAAATGCAAGAAAATGTTTTAAGCCGCTACCGCCTTTCGCATGCAGAAAAAGTCGTATTGTTTTTCCAACCCCGGAACCAGGTAACGGTTTATCATTAAGGCCTTCCTGCCAAATTGGCTCAATGGGCGCCACTCTCTGTTCGACAGGCTGTGTTAGTGTGTTTTGGCCAGCTGAAATAGATGAATCTATTACGCCATTAGTATCCTTAACAACAACTGAATAATATCTGTTTCCTTCTTCATTAAAAGTTACGGTATGAACAAACAAACCATCGGCTATAATTGGCGTTCCACCATCCTCAATGATAAAACCAATAGGATAGGGTGAATCGCTTAAATATTTATCAGGATCCTTCCACCAGTCAGTAGCGGATTTTCTGCATACGTCAGAAACACGCTTAACATCCATCGCATTCAAACTGGAAATCTGGTTTGACGAACTGTAAATTATAAAAAGGGTTCCTGAATCAACGGCGGGCTCTTTCCAGGTTATAAAAACCTGTCCGGAGCGATAAAACGCATTTAATTCTGATATTTGCGCAGAGTCCCCTGTTTGCACAATATACACCAGAAACAATAATAACAGGCGGCACCATCTATTACCGTAAATAGACCATTTTCCTGCTTGCATTTGCGCCTCCTATACATAGTTTATAAAAATAGATCCCGGAACTGACTACCATATCTTTGGAATCGCAGCCATTCCACCTAACAGTATTCACCCTTTTTAGCTTTTGAATATTGAACTTCATTATCAATTTTCCTTGAAGGTTATAAATAGACAAATACGCTGTTTGATCGCTTCCTAATCGCGTATTCATGTCAAATGAAATTACCGTATTAGGATTAAACGGATTTGGAATGTTTTGATTTAACGTGAAAGATGCCGCGGAATGAGTATTGTTCTCCCTATCAGCCAATACCGTATCATAATCAATTGCTTCTGGAAGAGGATTTGTGCGATAATCATCTTTATGCTTAAGATAAAAATAATAGGGCTGCAACCACGCGTTACCCATACCCCAATGAGATACTTCCTCATTCTGACGTACAATACGAACCATTTCCGTATCACCGGTCGCGTAATAATATCCCATAAGCGCGCCCATAACACGGTAATTGGAAGCCGAGGATTCCGCATCTCCACTATCGACGCACATTGTTGGCGTACCAGGGTCGTCATAGGGAATTAATCCTCCATCACCGATAATGCACCGGAACCAGTCCTTGTGGGCATTAATAATGTCCATTTCCCTATCATTTTGAAAATCCTTCCAATTGCGCACAACACTTGCGCCCCAAATACCTTGGAAAAATGGAGACCCAGCAGGCCATCTTCCTTCTGTTGTTTGAAATTCACGGAATATGCTGTCCAGGTACATCAAACGCTCCAAATGATATGCATCTCTGCTTAATGAATAAGCGTCATGTATATTTCGCATGGCGGCGCCAATATTCCTTCCATCACCTCCATAATCTCCTCTTCCGATAGTCTGACCGACCATATCCATGCCACGCCATTCAACCATAGCCAAGGCGTTATCATAAGCCCGACGATCGCCTGTCAAACAATACATATCCATGGAATTCTGAATATCATTGTGCCCGGTAGTCGGACAACCCCATATATGGTTATCCGGAAGATCCCCGCTATGCACAGGGTCTCTGCGAGGTCTCCATGTCTTGTAATAATCATAAAAACCTACAGGCATTTCATTTCCCGCATAACGGCTGAAAAAGTAATCAAAATATCTATAACCGTCTATATGAAAAGATGAAAGATCATTCTGCAGGTTTGTAGCGGCCTCCGCAAACCTAAATTGTCTTGGATCCAAAGTCTGCAGAAAGTGGAGCCACTCGTCCTGTGGTATTTCTCCCTGTTGATCATTAAATAAATAGTCACTTAAGCCAAAACGGTCCCATCCATCCTCATATCTCGAATGCACCCATTTCAAGGATGGGTTAATAATTGGCAAGGTGGTATCATGCGCTGTTGTTAAGGTATCGTAGACCATATCATCCAGATAAGCCCGTGTTATGCTGTACCAGGAACGGGGACAAGTCGGAAACAATTTGTGGTTGAAAGACGCAACTTTATTAAATGCTTTTGATTCTTCCGCCGATCCAGTGTGGAAATAGTAGATGACTGAGTGAGTCTTATGCTCCCTATCACCTAAAAAGTATTTGTCTCCAGCTTCATGCGGCCATAATCCCACTTCCATCACCCCACCATCCATTATTCTTATTGCTTTCGGGAAATTACTTGCCAGATCGTATACTCCTACGGAAAGGCCCCATTGGCTGTCTGAAATATCCGACCAGCCAAGACTTCTGGACCCGCTTTGTATTGTACTGATACCGGAATAGATGTTAAAGCTATTTGAGTCGTTCTGAAAAAGATAAGCGCTATCTCCGTCGTTCAATATCCCTTTTACGGAATCGTTACCAAAAAAAGAGTAACTTTTTGTACCGCTTAAATTTAATGAAGTGACCAAACTGAAATCAGAGGTCCCAAGGGGCCCTCGCGCAATAATTTCAGGAGAATTCTTTAAGGTATAATCCACACGAACCTCGCTCTTTCCAGCCCATGCGTACATACGGCAAAGATATCCGTAATAACGGTTATCATTTAACCCGTTCGAATGATGTCCTTCCAGGCAAATTACCGCACGAAATGGACCAGATTCTTCTATTTTTACCGACATTCCCGTATCTTTAGCGGAATAAAATACCTCAGAAGTATATAGCGCATGTAATACGGCCCCATCAAAAGGATTGGAACGCACAAGCGTGTCATTAACCTCCCCATTTTTGTCACCATCTAAAAGCACAAGATCAAACAGATTAAATCCACCGTTCTTTTTTATCCTGAATATTAAAACGCCTGTGGATACTGAGATATATTCCGATGTCTCACTTACCTCAAGACTTGTCATCGGAATTGTCCCAGGACTATTGTCTTCCAATATATACACAGTCTCACCATGGGCCGGCACAGATGCATTAAACTGCGCTAACATCCACCGTATAGAGCTATCAGGCCAAAACATCAGCGGATTAAAACAATAATTGTCCGCACCATCTATCTGGAAGTAACGCGTGTTCTTATATGCTCCTTTTGGAAGCGGTACACCAGTTGCCACAGGCTCTTGGATTCTCGGAACACCATGATATTCGTATACCCTTAAGGGGATATATAGACATTGTACAGTTATTGCGGTAATAAGGGAAATGCATGCTGCATATATCGTTGACCGTCTCATATTTTATTCCTTGATAGAGGTATCATACGCAAAAAATGTTCTTAACTATTTAACTACAGAGAGCTTTTTCATATAGTTTGCTTCGTTAATCGAAGCCTTAAGCATGTATATACCCGAATGAACGCTGATATTTCGGCTGTCTTTGCCATCCCAGGTAATGGCATATGTTCCGGGCTGCTGCTGCGCGTTGACCAGCGAACGTACCAGTTTTCCTTCTGTACTGTACACGTTCATGACAACGCGTGCATGAGCAGGGAGGTTGTACCGCAGTATAGTGTTACAGTTGAACGGATTTGGAAAAGCGGATATGGCGGACAATGTTTTAGTGTCGGTTTTGTCTTCAACTGCCGTGGGATCGTAAAATACCCACAGTTCGGTCCAGCCACGGGGGTTGGCGCCTTTATAAAAAAACCACTGGCTCCATCCGTTCGCAGTGGCGTCCCAGCCCCAAACGCATATTCCATGCGCATTGCCTTCAAGCAAATCCTTTGCCGTATTTTTATCGATATCAATGATCATATATGGATACTGGTAATTCGTAGAATCGGAAACAATCGGTTTTTTGCCAAAGTTAACCACTGTTCCAAGGCTGGCAAACCCATTTTTCCATTTCACAGAAGGACTGCGCGCATACAGAAAGCTCGGTTCACCCTCTGGAGGCGCAACAGTATAGTTTTGCTGGGTTCCCTGTATCCAGGATAAATCCGAACGGATGATGTTATAATACATGCCCGCAGTACCGCGATAGCTGTTCTCCGGCTTCATTACAAGCTGCACACCCACAATTTGTGCAAACGGCGGTACTGTTGAAACATCAAAATCCACAGTGAAATAGTTTTGATTATTGGTCTTGAAAAAACCGAATTCCGGGTTACTGTAGTTGCCCACCTGTTCTGCTCCAGATGAGCTGAAAGACCCGTCGATCGTACGGATAAGCGTGACCTTCTGATATCCTCTATAGTTGATAGGACCAGCAAAAAGGCCTTGAGAAAAAAAGTAAAGAGCACAAAATCCGAGGATTTTTATTAAATTTGACATAAGCCTCCAAAAAGGTGGCGCGCAAGGAAAAAAGTCTTCCTTGCGCGCCGGGGGGGGTGCTATTTCATGAATATAATTCTTTTTAATAGTTTCTGATCACCTGCACTTATTTTAACTACATATAGGCCTGAGGGATATAGGGTAGCATCCCAGGCATATCGCAAAGGAACCGCGGACTGAATACGCAGAGGCAATGAATGATGCACGAGGACGCCTTTAGCGTTAAATATTCTCACAATAACATTCAGGCTTTGCGTTGTTGGCCCATGATTTACTATAGAGATTATCGTTGCCGGATTAAATGGGTTTGGATAGCATTTCATCGATAGATTACCGGCAATACTCTCCCTGTTACAGGACACTCCAGATACAAAATTAAGGGGAACGACAATCAATCTGCTCCCTCCGCTGTTTTTATCACCAGCTTTTACCTCAAAACCCTTGAACGTCAATAACCCAAGGCTGTCCGCAGTCAGAGTGTCCACTTGGAATACAGTGTTTAAATCATTAACCGCGGTATTCCTGGCAATATATTCTTCCCCTGGTGTTACCACAAATTTCTGGAGTCTTCGGGGAGTAATATCCGCAATATTATCGCCATTCCTGGAGACCAAAACAATTTCGTATCTGTTGACGCTGTCGATCTGGTCTTGATAGCCTCCAACACGGTAATAAGGGGTGCTCCAGTTGAACTGAGTATTAAAGGAATAATAGATCGAGTCTGGTGAATCGGGAACCGGAAGGCCGGGATTTCCCGAGACATTTGAAAACGCGACAAATGAATTATTCTTTCTTATTGTTGTGGTCTGGTCATCATTTCCATTTGGAATCGCAAATAATACACCTGAGCAATAGTGTCCGGAAGCTCCGTCGCATCCTCCGCTCCAGCCACGCCTGGTTGAATCCAGGTTTGTATAATAGTTCCGGCCCTGCTGCGGCCAGTTAACACTTCCGTCTGTACCGCCATGACATATGAATATCCACGGCATTTCAACGCGTTCCATTTTAAAGAGCATGTTTTCCTGGTTTAAAAAGGTATGCAGAGTCATTCCTCCGAAAGATTCATTCAGCCATTCACTCCTCCAGCCGGTAAATTTTACCTGCATGGTATCATTGGTATGGGAACCCCATCGCGTTTCGCACTGACGAAGCCAAGACCAATCAGTTTCCAGATAATTTGTAACAGCGGTTTTGGCTATTCCATAGGCAAAAAAATCAGGATAATGGTGCATAAACTGCAATGTGCCACTTCCACCCATTGAAGCCCCTGTTGTGAAAATCCGGTTAGTATCAATACGTGTAGAATAATACGGTTCCCGCAGTATCATCCATTTTAAGAAATTCATATACCGGGCTTCGGTAAAATTTACTACTGGACCATCTTCCCTGATCGCACCTGAATTGCAGCAGGTTGGCACTATAACACTGGTATCATACACCGCTGTCTGACTATAACCAAACCACCAATTTCCGGTTTCGTGCGTCTTGCACTCGATTCCTTGGCTGTTCCAACTATATGAATTACCTAGTGATGAAAGCGTTCCAGGCATGCCTGCAAGGCCCAGGCAGAGGGAAAGCTTTTCGGACGTTGTATTATATTTTGTGCCCACGCCAACCCAATACGGCCATGCGTATTCTCCTGTGTATGTAGGGTTAAAGGAATCAACGTCTGTATACTGAAGATATATTCTCGCCTCTTTTATCCCAGACTGCCATAGCAACACAGGTGTTGGCTCTTCCACTGTTTCTTCAATCGCTCCAGTAATATTACCGTTATTTAGTGATTTATCTTCAACCCCTCCAACAACGGCTGTAATGGCATAATAATAAGTGCCGACTGTGTGCGTTGTCAAAACTACCATCCCCGTACCATCGGCAACTTCAACAGCATTGCCAGAAGCAGTGTCGCTTAAAGGAATAATGACATGTTTTCGTATTGAGCAGGGAGGCGTAAGGGCCATGAAACCGTTTGATTCCGGTCTATAGTCAACCAGAGAGTTAAGATGTTTGTTGTTGGCCGAACCTTGCGGGACTTCATATCGCTTGTTTAACGCGGTTAAATCCCCGGCAGAAAAGGCTGAAAGAGATCGATAAACAATATATTTTTCCGCAGATACAACCTCGTTCCAGGTAATAAAAACCTGACCCGAACGGAAAAATGCGTTTGTGTTTGTAGGCGTTTCGGCATAGCCACTTAGCATGGTAATGACAAGAATCAGAAGCAGAAGGATTGTTTGTTTCATATGCGTTATATTCCTTTCATTGAATACTGATAATGTATCACTTTCTTTTGGCAAATACTTCCATTAATTTCAGGAAAGAATAACAAAATCTTTGGGGTTGGCAACACCATGGGGGTCTGGAATTATTAAAAATGGAGGGAAAACCACAAAAACAGGCACGAATGGATGTTTATCCTGTATTAAATGAATGAAAAAGCGGTTTTTTTAATGGAAAAACGGTAAATATGGGAATTCAGACTATCAGGACTCTTATATTACCGAATCATAAGAAACTTTTTGCAAACAGATCTGCCTGCTACATTCAGCTTACAGATATATACTCCTGAGGAGCCCCTCGTATGACTTAGTTTAAAAGCGGATTCATTAGTTCCGAGTTTTCCGGGAAGGTTGCCCGATACCTGTTTAACTAAAGAGCCTTTGATATCGTAGAGTGAGAGGTCTACTTGAGAACTTGCAGGTAAAATATATCTGATGTTGACCGTTGACCCATCTACATGGAGGAAGGATATCTCAAATTTTCCGTTCCCATTACTTGACGTCTCTTTTTCAATTGCATTTGGATCAATCCAATCAGCCAGGTGTTGCCTGAAATTCTTCTGTGTCTTCCCATAAAAGTAATAACCAGTCTCCTCGTCATCCTGTACAACATTCGGGGAAGCGAGAAGCCTGACATATGAATCCGGATAGGTCGGCCCTGCTGAATAACTCCAGCTTGAAACATTATTTGGGTTCTGCTTTATCATAACATGGCCACCGTAAATCACATACTCTTCCAAAGCGTTATAGAACGCCTCAGTATTATCAAATTTGAATCCCTCGTTGATAAAAACAACCGGGTAGTTATAAAAATTAGGGATATAGTCGCCAGTAATAGATTCCCATGTATATCCCTCTTCGGCCATAGCACCGTAGAGTCTGTAATCAAAGACACTCACAGTATTTCTGGAAATATAAAGTACGTCCTTCTGGTTCTTATCATAGTAGGGGGTTGTTTGCCGCTGCATCTCGCTATAAACCACAGCAAGAAGGAGAATCTGTTGCGCAAAATATTGGTAGTTGTGCTCATTATTGTCAGTGCAGCTTACATACCATGGGGCTATATTTAAGATAATCTCAGAAAAAATATTGGGTATCGCATCGTCCAGCCCCCATCGTACATGAGCCGTATCCAAATAGCTTTTATAGCCGGTCATTATTTCTTGCTCCGTAAGAAGCCCGTCCCCATATTTGGTATCTATTCCTCCATACTCCCCCGCCTTTTCAGGAAATTGAAATTCAAGGAAGTGGGTCATCGCAGCGCATTTGAGCGCAATCTTATATGTATCAATAGGCTCTTCGCTAAGATCTTTTTGAATGTCTCGGATATACCAATCCCATTGATACGATTGATGATCGCCAATATATCCAATCTCACCATGTGAAGCGGAGATCAGGTATCCGAAATCAGGCGCATTCTCAAAATTTAATACTGAAACAACATCAAGGTTCCCGTCTGATAGCAGCGGTGTGCCAGCATCTTCAATTAAATGACCATAATAATCACAGCTGTGGCCAACATGATTCACATCAGAAGGGAGATCATTGCCGAAGTAACTTAGCCTGGTTTTCAGGAGTTCCTTCAGCGGCCCTTCATTCATAAGTTCAACGCCCCATCCTGGCATAAGGTCATGAAATTCAAACCAGCAGAAACCAGGTACGCTTAATAGAATAGAAATGATTAGTGTAATTCTTAACGACATTTCTGCCCCCTAATTATTTCACTAAAATAGTCCTGCAGGCCTTGATTATCTTCCCATTATTGATAATTATTGAGTAAACACCTGTTGCTACCCGCCGGTTTTCATCGTCTTTGCCATCCCAGGTTACGGAATACGTTCCAGGAGTATACATCCGGTTCGCAAGCGTCTTGACCTTCTTGCCGGAAGTGTTAAAAATCGAAATAGTAACGGCACCAGCGCTATTGTTTCCTGGTAACACAAATGAAACAATCGTTGAAGGATTGAACGGTGAAGGAGCTGTAGAGATTTCAATGTTGTCTGGTGTTGCAGAGGCTGATGCATAAACGCCCGTTGCCACAACGGTATCGGCTTTATATATAACCTTTTGCCGCAACTCAAGCGTTGTTTCCAAAAGCATGATATTCCAGAGTCCGCACACAGGATTTAAAACCCCTTTGGCCTGGGCAAGTGGATAGAATATTACGCTATCGCTGAAATTACCCGAAGACTGCGACCTTTCTGGATGAGCGCCATCGCGGGTGCAATAATCGCTTCTGAGCGTGCAACCGCCGATCAACGGATCAACTGCGGCACCGTACCAGTCCAAACAGGGAACCCGATACCGGGCAGCAAAGGCCCTTAACGAATCATTATATACCGGCGTTCTGCCTTCATGGTCGTACGCTGAACCGGGCTGTTCTGGATTCAGGGTTACAATAATAGGAATAACATTGCTGTCCAGAGACCGTTTCAGCAGCCTCATCCATTCAGCCCTTCTGGTCGAATTCCAATAACAATCATCATTGTGGCCAAATTCCAGGGTAACCCACATGGGGTTGAGGTTATTCAATGCATTGCCAAGCAGAGCAAAACCCTCTGCTGTTTTTGCGCCAACCTGGTTTCCGTTGGCTGCATAATGGCAGGTGAGGTCATAGAGCCAGGGATGGTCCCGATTGCTGGCACCCCCTGGACCGCCCCATGTTTCAGTCAGAAAATTGTCCCAATACGTATTGTTGGGCCTGACGCAGTTGATAATGCCCGATCCTGTCCAACTGCCAGGCGACTGGCGGCCCTCGGATAAATCTGAAGGAAAAGGGCCATCATTAGTGATTGAATTGCCGACCAGTCCAAAACGGTATTTATTCCATCCCCGCGTTCCCTGGCTCTTCTGCCACCGGACATTCACATTGAGCATTGAATCGAGGCAATCCTGGTCGCAATGAAGATAGGGATAAAATTCAGGCCAGTAACCTGATCCTTGAAACGCACCATTTGCTAGAACAAACCATACACAAACAGCGCTAAAAATGACTGCAGGCTTAACCATAGAGAGCCTTTCTTTTCTATTTATAGTTTCGGTCTAATGTTAAAATTTTCATTACTCTAAATATATCATCAGATAAAACGTAGTACAACCACATGGATGAAGTTTTTATTGAAAAAAATGAATGAAAAAGCGGTTTTTTTGGCTAAAAAACGGTTAATGTTTATATTTTGACCTAAAATCCCGGGGATTCATTCCTGCTATTTTATTGAAATTGCGCTGAAAAAGGCGTAAATCCGAATATCCAACCTCATAGCCAATATCCGTGACCGATTTAACGCTTGTACGTAAAAGCTCTTTTGCTTTTTCTATCCGAATCAACATAAGTTTCTGGGTAGGGGTGATACCGGTAACCGCTTTAAATATTGCCACTGCTCTGTGTCCGGTCAATCCGAATTTCCGCCCAATGTCCTCGTTTGAAAGCTTGTGCATATGCTGCTCTAGAAGATAGGAGGTAATGTTCCGGCTGGTCTCAATCATTGCAGGCGTAATTGATTGTATCTCTTCCCTTTTTCTACGATACAACAGCAGAATACCAACAATAAAAACACAGAAGACTAGAAAAATGCATACAGGCAACACGTATTTCTTATACGCGGGCGGTTCAAACCTGAAAAATGTGGATTGAGCTTGGTATGCCTTGCCCCCCTGTACGATAAATTGCGCGTTTATATACCATATTCCATGGGCAAGACCGGGTTTAAGCGTAAAAGCGGCGGACAAGGTATTCTTGGCATATTTCAAGCCGCTTAACCTGACAGGTAAATCAGCGGCTATCAGGCCGGGAGCACCTGTTTCTAGTTCATTTTCAGGTACCCATTTTCCATTGATTGGAATATATAACTTTATTCCCCTGGCCAGAGAGACATTTCCGATAAAATTACGGGTTGGTTCAAAAACATTCCATCGTTTTTCCCAATCACTCGAAAAGCGTTCAGACGAAACGTTCAGCAATAGATACATGATGTTGACTTCCGCTGGCATGCCAAGGCGAATCATGACCGTATCATTCTCGTAAAACGCCCTGACTTGTGAGTCTGATGACGAATAGCCTATGGAAATTGAGAAATTGCTGTCGGGCACAAAAAGCCTTGTATCGGGAGAGGCGATAAAGATTGATTTCCCCGTCCATGCGCTCCAAGACCCAAACACGTTTTTAGCCCTGCCGCAGACCGTATAAGCCGTATGTCCAGCAAAAGGTTCTTTAAAACAACACTTGTCCTCCACGCCAAATACACTGTCAAATCGTTCCTCTTTGTTTTCCGATACAGCAAGGACCTCGAATGAATCGGTAAAACAATCCCCCCTCAGCATAAATGAGGGTGATCGCGGTATAAAGGATGCTCCATTACGGGGAAACAAAATGGACGGAACACGTGGATCAGGACCAGTCCGATGCGTAGCAATGGTAAAATGATCAAAAATAATGGACCGGACAGGGAGGGGTTCCCTCATATAGTCGGATCCAATGTTCACGAATTGAAACGTTTCAGCCTTTCCTTTAAGTTTGGTTTTTTGGGCGGCAATGAAATCATCGTCAACGAACAGAGAATCGCACAGCGTATCATTGTCCAACGAGACAAATATTTCAAAGCAATGCCACTGAGAAAAATCAATGATACCTGTTGAAAAACCAGCCGGGGCAAGCCGCGGCGATGCACCGAGCGTATCACGGACGCCGATTTTTGCGGTGTATCTTTCTTCTCCGGCAGGTTCCAGGTAGATAAAAGGGTCGAATTGAGTCTTTTCATCAAGATACATGAGCGTCAATGAGAAGATCAACAATGTTTTCTGGACAAGAGCTATGGAATCATCCTGGGATACCAACTTGCAGTAGAATCGCGTGTAAAAGCCATTACGGACAATATCACTGGACTTGTGAAACATCAATTTTCTGCGGACCTGGCACGACCCCGCGCCGTGCAATTCAAGCGCACCTTTCCCGGAATACGCAACTTGAGACTGGATATGCGCGCAGGTTTCAGCACTTACGTTCCAGAAACAGAAGGCGGAATCGCTATCAAATTCCTCGGATACGATGGTTCCCGCAAAAGCAGGGAAATTGATAAGGCATGCAGCCAGCAAAAAAAGCATCTTGAATATCATTAGCATACCGTTTTAAAACGTGTGTCCAGGTTAAATATATCATATAATATATCATATTTAGTGTCAGGAAATATATTGGGGTATATGACAAGGGGTCAAAGCCGGCATATCCAAGAACTGTCTTACCATTTTTATCCGCACACTTATTTTAAGAGAGTTACCGCTTTGCTGAATACATTCTTCCCTATACACGCCTGGACCACATAGAGCCCGCTTGGCATACCCAGCGCATCCCAAGTAACGCGACCATTGACTATGCTCGAAGTCAGATCAGCGGCGCACCGGCCATTAAGGTCGTATATCTTGAGCGAAACGCCAGGAATCGCCGCGTTGCTCCAGCCAGGGACAGTGAGGGTCACCGTTGGATTGAAAGGATTAGGTGAAACGGTGATGGTCCCTCTTGCTTGTGCGTTGTTCGAAACAGGGGGAATATCCTCAACAGCCGTGATATTGTATGGCGACTGATACCCGAAAATGGCATATTGGATAGAATCGAGTTCTTCCCACAGCAGCCGTTCGATATTGCTGCTCTGCTGAGAGCCTGCCTTGAGCGTCACTGAAATTTTCGCGGAAGGCGCGCTGTTGTACAGGGTTTCACTGCCATACATGACCACGACCGGCTGGCCCATGTTCACCAGGGAATCGCTCAGATAAAAATCGAACCCCGTGATATTGGCACCCGCGCTATCTATGGTGATGGTATTTCCTGATACAGACACATCGAACCCGGTATTGATGATTCCGCTGGCATTGGCCACCTTCCCATTTACCCAGAAAGCGCGGGAATAGCTGACAAGTTCCATATTGTGTTTCACCCGTTTTGGATAGGGATTAAGAACATTGCTATCGAGGAAATTCACCAGCAGGGAAAGGCTGTCCCTGAAAGGAATCGTAGGATCGTGTCCAGCGGACGGGCCCGAGGAGATGATGAACTCATGCACCGGGCACCCATTCTCAAGCATATACCTATAGGTGGAATCCGTGTAGTAACCGTCCTGAGACCCGTGAATGAGCCTGGTGGGCGTATTGATGAGATTGGCAAGATTGGGCCACATACCCGCATGGTTTACAGGATTGAGGTCATTGTGCACGGGAACAGAGGCGGCAAACCAATCCTGATAACGCCAGGTTACGCGTAAACACGTCTGCGCACCGAAGGAAAAACCCGTGGTATATATCCTGAAAGGATCAACATGCACATCCTTTGCCACATCGAGGATCATGGCTTTGATCGCTGCCTGAAGCTTGTTGTCGTCAAACTGGTATCCCTTTTTGAACCTGCACAGATTGATGTATCCTTCGGGCTGGAGATTCTGCCCTGGATCGTCCTGTTGGGAAATTACCAGGGGATTTGGCGTCGCATAGAGGCAGAGGTTTGGGGTAAGGAGAGTGTATTGACCCAGTGTGCCCGAGACATTGTTCCAATAGACTTTTACCATGTTTCTTCCAGGCACAACAAAAGGGTTGCTGCCAGCTTGGAGCCTACCCAGATAGAACTTCATGTCGTTTCTCAAGGCTGAAAGACATTCCGCTGCGGTAAAATCCACACTTTGGTATTCACTGCGCGTATGGTTTAGATTATATTCGCGATAGAGGTGCAACACATTTTCCCTGACTTGGGCGGTGAATTTCTGAACGAAAGTATTGCTTTGGTTCAACGCGGCAATCCGGGTCTGAAATGTATCGATGTCAGCGAGAATCTGAACGTCCGTTATGGAAGCAGGGGACGTTTGGAGCTTGGAGGCCAAGGAAGCAGGAACCCACTCAGCAGGCGTAACCGTTTGAGAAAAGAGCGCTGAAATGAGCAAAAGACATATAGCAGCTGTCAGGGTAATTTTAAAAAACATAATACTTCCCCCATTCACTTGTATTGTTTAGTTGTGTCTCACTTACTGGTATTCCCAAAAGATCGCAATTTTTATACCAGAATATAAGCTGTTGTTAATAAAACAAATAAACTCGTTCATTAATATACTTAAATTTACTAATAATAATAAAACATTTCTAAAGCATTTTCCACCAATTAATTATATATTTATTATTAATAATAAATCGGGCTGAAGGGGGAATATGAAACTATTTAAAGACCTTAAAAAGATCCCTATTATCTCGTACGACAACGAAGGGAATATCCTGGAACAAAACGAGGGGTGCACTCTTCTTCCCTATACGCGTGAAAACCTTGAAAACCGGAATATTTTCGACATTTTAAAGCCGGTCATGGTAGATGAAAATGATAAAGATGATCAGGAATTCAAAGAACTCTATACCATATTTTTTTCAGACCCAACCCGTGAGACACACTCTCCAGCCTCATTTTTCAGAATCACCACCCCGCCAACCCACCCCTTTAATTCCGGAAAAACAGCTGACGCATTTTTTTTCAACCATCAATATTTTCTCCATGGGATGATTGTCCAAGTCATGGTCCTATACAAGGAAAACAACCAGTATTTCACCGCGCTTTTTCCAGCGACCGATTATTTCAACCGATGGCCCGCCCCTTATTTCGAGGACCTCTATGCACTCACCAACCACGAGGATGCCATCTGCGCCGCAAACGACCGGTTTACTAAAAACTGCCCGGTTGAATTCGAGGGAACCCCCATTTTCGGCAAGCATATACGCCATTTTTTCCTGGAGCAATGCTGGGAAGAGTACCAGGTAAAATGCAACGCTAATATCCGTTGTCAGCTCGATGCGGCCGCAAAAAGCAACGCTGCCTGGGATCCCATAACCGGCCTGGACCTGCCCGGACGCGCGGGCTGGGCCAACCACTGCCCGCGCCATCCGGAATGGACAATTGGGTCCTTCAGGAATATTTTTCTTCTCGATGGAGAATGTGATTTCAGCCAATACGATTTCAGGATCGAATTCTCACTTGCCAATACAAATCCCCAATTCGGCATTTTTTTCAAAAGCAAGGACCATACTGACGAAAACGCCTACACCCTTGTATGGGTCGAAAGTTTCGTCGACATAAAGAAGAATGGGACGCGCGCCGCACGCATTCCCGCGGAAGCAGGAGCGGACAACTATGCGATTGAACTGGTATGCGGCCACATCCGCTTCATGGCAGAAGAGAAAACCCTGCTGACGTACACTGATCCCCTGCCAATTACAGACCCTTCCCAGTCGCGTCTTGGCGTCTTTTTTGAGAAACAGCCCTTTTCGCGGTTCCGTTTATTACGCAGAAAAACCGCTGTAGACCTGGACGATCTGCAGCGCGACGCGCTTGACGTGCGCCTGAGAAAGGATCCATCGCAGGTCTTCGAGCTCCATTCATTTCCAATTGTCCGCCCCTTTGCGCCGCAGGGGATGCATCTTTACATGTTCAAAAACATCACCCAATACCGGAGACTCGAAAATGTCTCGACCACGCTCCAGCTTAAGGTGCGTTCATTGGAAACGGAGAATGTGACACTGAGGACAAAGATAGATTTTACCTATTACGACTTTATCACAAAAAACAAGGCTATGCTCTCTATCCTGGAAACATTGACCAGCGTGGCAAAAACCCCCGCGAACGTTCTGCTTTTAGGCGAAACCGGTACAGGCAAAGACCTGCTTGCGCGCACCATCCATAAAATATCCGACCGCGGACAGAAGGCTTTCGTCAAAGTCGACTGTTCAACGCTCTCGGACAACCTGCTCGAAAGCGAGCTCTTTGGCCACGAGAAAGGGTCGTTTACCGGCGCAAACGAACGGAGGATCGGCAGGTTTGAGCTGGCCGACAGGGGCTCGCTCTTCATGGATGAGGTGGGAAACCTGAACGCGCTCATGCAGATCAAACTGCTGAATGTGTTGCAAGACAGGAACTTTATGCGCGTGGGCGGAAGCGAAATGGTAAAGACCGACGTGCGCATTATTGCCGCGACCAACAGCGACCTTGAAGCTTTGATACGGTCGGGCCGGTTCAGAAACGACCTCTATTACCGTCTTGCCGGGTTTGTGATAACCATTCTTCCCCTGCGCGAGCGGCCCGAAGACATCCCCCTGCTCGCGGAGCATTTCCTGAAATCAAAGGCGCGGTATTACAAAAAGGAAGGGTTGGTCTACGAAGCGGACACTATCCACGCCATGGCAAACCATGACTGGCCGGGCAATGTCCGCGAAATGGAAAACGCCGTTGAATACGCCATTATCCGCTGCCAGGAAAAAACCATACGGCCCCTGCACCTGCCCTTTTTCAACGCCCAGAAGAAAAAGAACACCGCGCTACCTTCGATTAAAAAGGCCTCCCCGCCCTTGACGCGCAGAAATGAGATGCTTGCGCTCATCAGGAAAGAGAAGCGCTGCGGATCAAGGACCATTGAAAAAGCGCTGGGGCTTTCACAGGCAACGGTATATAACGAACTTATGGCAATGGTTGAGACTGGTCTGATCAGGAAAGAGGGTCACGGCAAGCTGCGGCGCTACCTGCCCGTCTGACCAGCCCGGTTCTAAGGACAAATCGCAGCGCTTTTTTCAGGTCCGGCACCCGGTGTCCCAATTCCTTCTCGGCCAGCAGTACAATCTCGTCTATGGTACGCCTGCCATTGGCCCAGCCAAGAGCCACAACCAGCGGACCTCCCCAGCGCGGGTCAGCGAACTTTGTTCGCAGACGCTTGGGAAGAGGATCGAAGGACAACGGTCCCAGGTAACGAGGTACAATCCGTATGCCGCGCGCCCTGGGTTGAGGCGGCAACTCCGGCTTGGTGAAAAATTCCTGGGGCGCGCACGCCAGCCAATAAAGGTACACTGCCGCGTACACCGCCGCGGCCTTCATGCTCCTTTTATCGAGAATCGCAGGCGTATCAATGGTGTTGTGCCACTCGGGTCCCAGGAGATCGGGGCCAAGCCAGACAGTGGGAACGCCGATGGAGGGGTCTGCTATCAGGTTGTCGCTCATGCGGAATGGCCGGGCGCGCCATGTACGCGCGCCAAAGACCGCAGCAGCGCAGTCCTGCGCAAAAGCATCCACGGGACTGGCATTGCTTTTGGGATTCAGATATACCGCGTACTGGTTCTTTTTCCCGAACCGGTTGAACGCTGTGCCATCAAGACAGAGTCCCGCCACAGTACGTTTTATCCGGGGAAAAAACCGTTCCACGTACCCGAGCGTGCCGAAACATTCATTTGTCGCAAGATATCTGATAGACCGCCGCGGTTGAGGCAGTTTGCCTGATTGTATAAGTTTCCGTAATACCCTGAAGGCTTCGATGCCGCAGCAGATACCCGAACCATTGTCCTTTGCGCCCTGTTCAAAAGCATGGGCAACAAGGAGCACTTCTTCATGGCCATTGCTGCCCGGCAACAGACCATCGACAACAGGAAAAGATCCTGCAAAAAGCCGGGTATCTGACCTGGCATGGACCATGACATCCGCGTGTTTCTTCAGGATGGCTCTGAGCCATGCGCCTCTTTTCGGGCTTATCACAAAGCCAAAAAGCCTGCTGTCTCCCGCCATGCAGCCCCAAGTCCCAGGATTGTCTGGAAAGGAATTATTCCAGAAAAGTTCATTGGGCAGCGATTGTTCGCCATAGCTCCAACAGGTAAGAACGCCCGCGGCGCCAAAACGGGCTGCCAGCCCCTTGACAGCGCTTGCCCTGCTTGAGGTAAAAACCACGCTACCACGAATTTTTTTTCCCTGGTAGTCACGGGTATCTGTTCCCTGGCCCACATCCACGATTCTGGCCGTAATCCCTTTTTTTGGAGTGGGGCCGCTCCACATGACCAGCGAACACGGTGTTTTCTCGTAGTCGGCAAGCACCGTACCCCCAAGGGGGTCTGGCCCGGCTATGGTAAGTGAGGCGCTGGCCGCGTCCCAGGCAAGAGGTGAACGCCACGACCCGAACAAAGTTTTTCCATCGGCCTTGAAAAGATGCGTCTTTACTTTGGACAGGCCTGTCTGGACAAGCGTATCGCGGATAAAACGGCCGCTCTTATGAAACGCGGAATTGGTAAACCACCGTTCAATGGCGTATAACCGTACCACGGTCTCCATAATACGGCTGCTTGACGCCTCTTTTCCGACTGCGTTGACGATTTTGGGTAAGGTCATACTACAACAATCCTTTCCGTTTTCGGATAAACCATTCCAGCGAGAAAAATAAAACAATTGCCGCTACCAGGAGGCGGGTATTCCATAAAGGATAATTCTTCTTTTCAACGATCCGGGCTATCTGCAGTTCCGGCACGGTAATCGCTTTCCGCGGATCAGCTTCATCAAACCCCAGAAGCGCGCCATTGCTCTGTGCGCACAGAGCGCCAAGCATTTCCCGGTCAACGCCGCCTGCGCCAAATTCGTTCCGGGCGCTTACCGAAAAGGTCTCGGTGGCGTAGTCCTGAACAAACCGGTCTTTGAGCAGTTCGGCCCGTACAATGTATATACCCTCGGAAAGGTCCTTGAATTCCACGGGGTAGACGCCTTTGCTGGTCCCGACAGTCTGACGGGCGACCGCCTTTCCCGAACTGTTGACCAGACTGATTACGCATACGTGGCCAGGTTTCCGCTCCTTCACCTCAACCGCGCAGGTGATGGAGGAGCCGTCAGTGTATTCCGTGCGCAGCCCTCTAATGGAAAGCGCCCCCAGGGCCGGGTCTTTGATTAACCACCGCACTGACCTACTCACAAATTCCTGGTAGGGCCTGTTGCCCACTTTTCTGCCCGCATTGATAAAATCATAATACCAGAGGCAATCGGTCGCAATGGCCATCGTGCGGCCCTTGCCAACATCCCGCACTCCGCACAGGGGCGCTTTGGCGTCGGTCTCAAGCAGGGTAAGTGTGCGCTCCCGTGCCTGACCCATGGCATTGAACCCTTCGAAAGCGATGTCTTCCAGGGATTCGATAAGCGAAGTAACCGGATGGTGCGTGCCGGTGACAGTGGGTCGCGCGCGAAAACCCTGCATCAGCGTCCCCTGTCTGCCGCCGTCAAGCGCATACGGAAGGATGGGGTCCAGAGGCGTTCCCTGGTAGCCCCCTTCGGAAAACGAAAGGTCACCGCCGATCATAAGGAACGAGCCGCCCTTTTCAACGAATTTCCTGATATTGTCGGTATAAGCCGCGGAAAAGAAGGTCCGGTAGCTGAAATTCTGAAAGATGACAAGATCGAACGTGGACAGTTCCTCGCCAAAAAGCTGCTGATAGGGAAAGACAATAAGTGACAGCTCCTCCTCAGACACATTCATGACATCCGACGCGGTACGCAGGATGTAGAAGGCGACCAGATCAACTGCCGGGTCTTTTTTAAGCGTGTTTCTGAGGAATTTCGCGTCCCACGAAGGCCTGCCGCAAATGTGCAGAATACGGATACGGTCACGGATCACCTTGAGCGCGAATTCGCGCCGGTTGTTCGCGGTGTTGCGTTCAAAGGCATAGGGTGGAAATGAGACCGTATAGGTATAATGACCCACTTCTTCGGGCGCGAATTCCAGGGAGCACTGGTATCGCCCCTCTCCTTTTTTTACGGCAATGGTCTTTGAGGCGACAATCTCGTTCCCGCGTTTTACCCGCACAGGAATCGAGAGCGCGCCCGTGGTTTTGGCAACGAGGGAGACCTGGACCGTAAAGGGATTTTTTACATAAGCGAATTTATCGGCCTGCACCTCTTCAATGGCAATGTCCGCCACTGCGGCCTGACCGCTGCCCGGGACAAAGGCAAAAATTGGGGGTTGCTTCCGGTCCTTGGACTGATCAAAAAGCGGCAAGCCAAGCTGACGGCGCGAAGAGAAATTATCCGAGAATATACCGTCGGAATAAAGGACAATGCCCGCTGGTTCTGGATCGCGGAGCGCTGCCAGGGCATCGCTGAACCCGGTCTGTCCATTGAATCCGGTAAGCACGGTCACGGGAAAACCCGCAAGCGAATCAAGCGAAGTGTCGGCTGAAAAAAGGGAAAAGCGAAGGTCGTAGGCAGAGGCAAGTCCGGCAAAACCAGCGCTATGCCTGCGGATATAGGCGCAGGCGCTGTCAAACGCTCCTGATGCGCCCAAAGTTGAGGGCGACCCGTCGATAAGCACCTGGATCATGCTCTTTCTCTTCTCGGCCTTGCGCACAACAAGTACGGGCTGGAGCAAAGCAACGACAAGCAGGAAAAGGGCGATTGCCCGTGCACTGGCGATAAGCGCGCGCAGTCGCGACTGTCCCAGAAGCGCGAGCGAACGCAGGGAAAAAAAGAAAGCCAGTATTGCGGCCAGCACCGCGAGAATAAAAGGCAGGGCCTTGAACGCGCCCCATTCAACGGAGAAGAGGTTGACCGCTAGCGTGTCCATGGCAGTTTCCTGTATTTGCCCCGCTCCATAAGGGCCTTCACGTGCACCGCGTCCTTCTTGTAATTGGCGGTCAGGGCGTAGAGGACTGCGTTTACCCCGAAGTTGAAGGCGATCTGGCGCTGCCGTTCGCCGCCGGGAATAACGTCGTAGAGAAACCTGGCGTCATTTCCCTTTGCCCAGGCGCCCGCGGCATCGTTGAGCGAGTAGACCACGGGTGTTGCGTCGTCAATAGTGATGCCCTCCAGGTAGGGCGCGGTACGCACCCTGCCGCCGAAATACTCCTCCCGCATTAGATAAAACGAACGGTAGATGGAATGGTCCAGGGGAAGCAGGGAAAGGGTATTGTCGGGGAAAAACGCGGCGAGCTCGCGCCGCACGCTCCGGTCAAAAGGACCATCCTTGGCGCCTTCGCTGTTGTCAATGAGCAAAAAACCGCCCTGGTCCAGAAAGAGTCTGAGACGCTCGCGTTCCTGTTTCGAGAAAGGCGCGAAAGGACCTTGTCCGGTCATCAGAATAAAGGGATAAAAGAAAAGATCGTTATCTAAGAGCGACACTGTACGCGGCAGCAGGGCGGCATTGATGCTGGTCCGGTTCATGAGCTCGATGATCAGCTGCTTTGTGGCTTCGGGACGGGGGTTCCAGTCGCCGGAAAAGGAAAGCTGGGCAATGATAAATTTTTCACCAGGGTAGCGGCCCGCTGTCACAGGCAGCGCGAGCAATATGCACGCGAAAATGGAGCAAAGCAGATTCATACTATTCTTTAACTCCTCCGGAGGATGAGCCCTTCAATAAGGGCAAACAGTGCGGCAAAGAGGAAAAACCAGTGCCACAACGGTTCGGGTTTGAGCGAGTCAGCGGTACCAACGCTCCTGACACTGAGATATTGCACATGCGCGCCCCTGAAAAAAGCGCCGCGCTGGTCGCGGGAGAGCCGGGAAAGGTCGCATTCAGCAGGATCCATGTTCACGGCAAACCACTGCGCGCCTTCGCGGGCAGCGGGAACCCGGTACAGGCCCGGCACACTGGTGGCCCCAAACTTTGCGGCGCCGGCCAGTGCTGCCACGGAATGGCGCACGCCCACTGGATCATCTACTTGAAGCGCCGCATCGGCAGGAAGGACAACGGTATCGCCCGTAAAGACCGTATCCTTGACAGCTATCCAGGTAGCGCCGGCAAGATACTGCACAGCTTCCCGGAGAAAAGGAAGAAAAAAGGGCCGCAGGGGAAAATCGTTCCACGCCAGATCGAGCGTTGATAGATAAAGGAAAACTTTGCCTTTTCCCGCTTTATTTTCGACAAGCAGGGGTTCTCCGCTGGAAAGAGAAAGCAGAGTCGCTCCTGAAGCGCCAGGAGCCGGCTCAAGCAGAAAAAGATTGGTGAATGAGTATTTTTCGGGTTCGTCCAGACCGGAGAGAATGCGCACCGCAGGATGGTCGGGTTCGGTTATGGAAAGACCAGCTGCCTGCGCAACATCGTGGGCAACGCCGGTTTTCCGATCGCGGAGCCAGCGGTTGAAAAGCGGCGCCAAACGCGTATTGAATTCCCCAGGGTCAACACGGTCGCCAAGACTCACGAACAGGCCCCCTCCTTTTTCGACAAAGCCCTTGATCGCTTCGGTCTGGTCCGCTGACGGCACATAGTTGCATACAAAAAGGATGTCCGTGCGGGCAAGTAACTTTGGATCGAACCCTGTAGGAGTGGTCACGCTAGCGGTGTTCCTGCCAAACCTGCGATCAGAAAGCGCCTTTTCGAGGAAAAAACTTTCAGCAGCCGTAAAATGAATGCCCTGATCGCCGTCGATAATGAGGATCCGTGGTTGCGCAGGGGCTGTGTAGACAAAATAGCGGGCGTCATCCGCCGCAAAGGAGTCCGGGGGAAGGCGCACATAGCCTGGCGCGCTCTCGTACGACCCGTCGATGACGAATTCCTTGACCGCTCCCCGCGAAGCCTCGGCCTGGACAAAGCCGTTGATGATGTTTTTCCCTCCCAAATACAACGATACCGGCACATCGGCCAGGACGCGTCCTGTATTGTTCGCCACTGTGGCCCGCACGGTCACCTCCCCACCGGCAGAGGGATCAGCGGCCAGAGCAACCGAGGAGATGCCCGTGTTGCTTCGCTCTGAATCGCCATACGCTGACGCGAGCAGCACAGGCGTCTGCAGGTGCAAAAAGAGGGATTCGGGCACTCCAGTCCAGTCGCTGACAGCAAAGTCTGAAATGACAAGCAACCGGTCCCAGGCAGAGGCGCCCGCAAGCATGCCAGCGGCCTTTCTAAGCACTGGACCAGCATGGCCCGCGTAAAAGGTAGGCGCAAGGGCAGCGGTCTTTGCGGCAAGTTCGCCCGCGGCAACATCAGCGTCAATGGCCTCTTGAGTACCGCATATGGTGAGAATGGTCGCGCTGCGCAGGTTTTCCCTGTCAGCATACGCGTTCAGGAATGATACCGCGGCCTCAAAGCCGGTCCGTCCCTCTTCAAGCGCTGTCATGCTGGCCGAATTATCGAACACCACGAGCGCATTGCCCGCATTTTTTCCTCCTGCGACAAACCTGCTATAGAGTACGGGCATTGCAGCACCCATGACCACAGAGACTATGATAAGGGTGCGGATGATAAGCAGAAGGATGTATTTGAGTCTGAAGCGCCGCACTGATTCCTGGCGCGACCGCATGATGAAATCGAACGCGGCAAAAGGATGGTCAACGGCTTTGCGCCTGTTTATCAGGTGAATAATCAGGGGAATTGCGGCAAGGGCCAGGGCCCCCAAAATTCCAGCGTTGAGAAAATTCATTGGTAAAAAGATAGCTATTACCGGCAGGCCGTGCAAAGAAGGGCGCCAGTTAATTATTAATCCATTGATTTTTTTTATGTGTCAAGATATATTACCTTGTATCAGAATCATCCCCGACAATAAGGATATTGGCTTATGAAATGGCTGGCAGTACTCCTACTTCTTATAACACCGACTGTCTGGGCCCAGACATACCTTGAACTTAACTACACCAGTGGGTCGCTTGAATACTTTGAACTCGATTCGATTTCCTCTATTGCCTTCTCAGACTCTACCATGCTCGTAAACGATCTTGGTCGCACCTTTTCAATCCACGAAATTCGTTCAATGCGATTTATGGACCAGACAACCAGTACAGAAGCGAACATAGGCGTAAATCATTGTGTCTCTATTTTTCCAAATCCAGCCAACCCTTCAGTTTCAATCACAATAAACCTGGCTTTAAAGGGCCAAACGAGTATTGCTCTATTCACCGTTGGTGGCCAGGCTGTAAAAACTCTGGTCAATGGTGTTAAAAATAAAGGGATGCAAAAGGTTGTATGGGATGGTACGGATGCACTCGGCAGACAGGTAGCTTCAGGACATTATATTGTCTGCATTACTATTAAAAACAAGACCATTGTCCGGAAAATATCCATAGTACGATAAAAGGAGCTCTGCCGTGAAAACCTTATTGATGCTGTGCTTCACTCTTAGCTTTGTTTTTACAATACCTGCTGAACGGTATCTTGCCATAAGCAAATCAGGAAACCGCTCTTTGGTAAAACTAACTGATATAGACAGCATGTATTTTGTAGACACAACAGGGCTTATTCGGGGTTCTGTGCTGGCAACAAAGGCGTTTTATCATAAGGTTGGTGAATTTAACACAATAACAATTACAACAGGGATCGCTGATAATGGTTATGGAGCTGACGGCACAGACCATTCAGGGGTGCCAGCCAGCATAGGTAATCTTGCGACAGATCTCGCATTTACAGCATCAGTAAAACTGACAGACCTTTGCAACGGGGATGGATACAACCTGGGTATCCAAACAGATGATACCTTGTATATAAATGCAACCATACGAGATTTCGGGGGAAATCCAGAAACAATTCTGGCGTGTTTCACAGTGATCGAAAATCCAGCAGCTGCCATAAAAATAACTGATACTAATTTCCGTGGCGCAACCCTCTCTCAATTTCTCAAGTGCATGCAGGATTTTTTAACCGGGACAGCTTGGAATATGGGAGGCGGTTCAAATGCAACAGGAACGCGCGTTGCAGTAATGCCTGATGGTAAAACTCGTATTGAAAATCTTGGGGTGGCAGATGGAGGAACCAGTACACAGGATCTGAAGGACCTTACCATTACCAGCAGCCGTCCATATTCTTCACCATACGTCTCAAGTGCTTTTTCATTCTCTCCAACTATATATTACGCAAGTAGCCAGGGTCCCAATTACTCAGATACACCCCAGCGCATGTTGCAGCCTGCAAAATCAGACGACTATCTCTTTGGGTATAATCTTTTCGATAACACCGGCTTGGGTACGGGATCATCTGAAATGCAGATTTTTGACAACAATGGTATATCTCTCGATTTCATGAATAACGACACCCTTGTTGTTTCCGCTACTGTAGGTGCTACGGCCAAGCTGGCAGCGGACTTTGCCATTGACAGTGGTTCTGTTCTAATTAATACATCAACTACTCTACAGGAAATGTGCGATGCAATTAGAGCTGCACTCGGACTGCCCCTTTTGGACAATACACCTGATAACAATCCATCAGTGGCAATTGACGGCAGCAGTACAGACGATGTCTTGATCCAGAATGGCACGATTGTTATCCGCGGTCAGCCCATACCAGGCGCTGAGATTACAAACATGACCATTACTGTGCGCAACGGTGCAACTGCTCGTACAGGATTCAATGCAAATGCAGTGTTGACTGAATTTTAGCCAAACATTATTCTTGTTCTTTAAAACCTGCGGCTTAGTATTATATATTAACGATCCCTATGGCACACAAAAAACCGCACCTTACAATACTTGGCTCAGCGCATACGGCCTATCCCACCAGTCCGGACAAGGCCAGGCTCGAAGCTATACCGTTTAACAATCAGGGCAACCATACCACGGTGACCCTCTCGACCGACGAATTCACGTCTCTCTGCCCAGTCACCGGGCAACCCGATTTCGGGGAGATCGTTATTGAATATGTTCCGGAAAAACTGCTCGTTGAAAGTAAAAGCCTGAAATTATATCTGTTCAGCTTCAGAAACCTGGGCATATTTCAGGAAGAGATCGTAAATCGAATTTTGAATGACCTGAAAAAGGCGCTGAAACCGCGCTCAATAAAAGTTACCGGCCGTTTCAAGGCGCGCGGCGGCATTGTCATTGCCCCGGTAGCGCAATGGAACCGCTAAATTCCCTGTCTTTTATTTCAGGATAAGAACGCGCCGCGTAATGCTTTTTGACCCGCTCTCAAGCTTCATGATATAGGATCCGTTGGGGAGATTCGCATTGCCAGAGACCGGTGACCACGAAGCCGCATTCCATCCCGGCTTTCCCGGCAAGACTCCTGCGTAGTGCAGCTTTCCCGATACATCAAAAACCTTGAGCATTGCCGAAGATGATGCCAGATCACGGGGAATATAATAACTGAGGCTGGCATTCATATGCAAAGGGTTGGGAGAAACCGAGAGATCCAGATATTGCCTATTCAGGACCAACGGTGCTTCATCGACGTAAACATCGTTTGTGATGAGTATCATATTGCTGTCGCTGTAAGCATTAAAGATGCTGGACCCCAAGCTTCCCGCATCCAGGTTCCGCGAGTCGAACCCGACAAAATATCCCAGGGCAAAGGAATCGAGCGTACTTCCGGCGCTGACATTGAGTTTAACAATACAAGCCATATACTTGAGATAAAGGCTGTCCACTGTGCCCGATGTATCTTCAGTGAGCGTATCCATATGCGTGCCCGCAGGTACGTTGAGCCCCACATTTCCCGCATAGGAGAGAAACTGGTCTTTGGTATTGGCGCTATCGCAAAAAGCCTGCAGGTCAGCGTCATACGAGGCGGCACGGCTGCACGTGCGGCCCTTGCCAGCCACAATCAGGGAATCGAGCATATGGTTGAAGAGGGTTGTGTCCGGAGTCAATGCTTCAATATTAAGATTGTTCATTGTATGATAAAAATTCTGGTCAATGGCATATGCGGCTGAATTGACGCTCCAGCCAGAGGGAAGCGCGGCTGCAACCACAGTGCTGTCGGTTACTATGCTGTGGTTGAGCACAGCGACCGTATCGTAAATCAAAATAACGTCAAAGATATATACGTTAAAACTTGATGAAGGCAGGGCTTTTTCAGGCTGAGACACCTCGGCAATATTAGAAACAGTGCATCCGGTCATTAAAGCAAAGGCTGCAATCACAACAAGCAATAAAAAGGCTTTCCGTACCATACTAAACTCCTTTGGATAGTTCATCTATAAGTATTATTAATGCCTAAGGCAAAAAACAAGAGTTTGGGCCAATCGCTTGTCGTTCCTGACAATATAGTGCATTTTATGTTTCTTCTCGATAAAACCTGGCAGGTCAGAGGTTATCATCTGTTTCCCGCGCGCAATGCATTGGTGAAAAATACCAGCATGTTCACCTGATTCATAGGGTAAAACAACTACCCTGGCTGCATCAATAAAATTCAAGAACTGCTTCTCTGAAAAGAGCCTGTTTTTCAATACAATACGGTTTCTGACCGATGAACGCCTAATCGCTTCAAAAAAGTCCCGTTTATAGATGCTCCATGCGCCCTTGCTAAAGGCGCCTGCAATAAGCAGTTGTGCGTCAGGGACTTTTTTAACAACCTCGGGAAAGAGCGCAACCACGCGATGAAACCCTTTTGTTGGCCTGAAAAACCCGCACAACAATACAGTCTTTCCCTTGCGATTATTTTTTTTCTTTTTTTCCGCCTCTGCCGGGTATGTGATAACTTCAATATTCGGCTGCTTTCCCAGGTATTTTTGGATAATTGCACGTTGATATTTGAAATGGACGCACAAACAGTCGCATTCCTTTCCAACCGCTTTAATGAAACCTTCCTGTTCGCGCGTAAGAACATGATTCAGCGAATGCAGAGTGATAAAAACAGAAACGCCTTTTTTTCTCACCGCCTTGATTCGCTTCAGCAAGGCCTTGTCGTTGTATCCAAAAACATGCTGAACATGCAGCAGGTCGCAGACACATGATACTGTGTGCGTGATAAATGACTTTATACCTTGTTCTGCCAACTCCCGTATGAGCGTGCGCGTATAATAAAAAAGCCCGCTGTCCCGGGAATTTGTCGAAAGCAAAAAAGCGATTATCATGGCCTTTGGTAAAATAATATATTGTTGTAAGGAGTCATAATAAGTATAATCATGCCACATACGATTCTAATTCTATTTGCCGCCATAGGCGTTCTTTACGCAGAGCCCGGTCCTGCGGCCCGGCGTCCCGCGGCCATACTCAGCACATCACCCTGGTTTGGGTGCATCAGTTTTTCCATGGGCACCGTGAAAGTGACTGATTACCAGGAAGTAAAAAGCCTGACAGGATATAAACCTGAAGGATCAATGCCATGGAACGACTTTAAAGCCAGCGTTGTCCGTAAACTGACACCGCACTGGTCCCTGCGCATGCTGGTTGCACTGGGTTTTGCCGATCGTGACAGAACTGTAAACAGCGCATTGCTCGTCATTGACGATCAGATCGAAGCGCACGACCTCTTGTATTCCTACTCCTATAAAAACATCGGGTTCTCGGCGGAAGCGCTCTATTCCATTCTCGATTCAGGGACTGTGCTTCCTTATGTTTTTGCAGGACCCGGAATTAATGTCTCGACCCGGGAGAAAAGCGCTTTTATCCAGGATGCTTCCATCTACAATGGCGCAGGTCTCGATGTGGGCGACGAAAAATCCATGGGAACAACGTGCTTGGATTTTTCGTGCGGGGCCGGACTTAGGATCGCCATGAGCCGGAACACCTTTATCTTCGGTCAATACCGTTTTACCTATTGGAACCCTGTGGAACAGAGCTGGATCGAGAGCGTGGACAATTTTACCTATTCCAAATGGGAAAACCATTTGGTCCACAGCGGTGAAGCAGGCATAGGCATAAGGTTTTAACCATGATGAATAAAATACTTGCTCCGGTCGTGCTGTGCGCCTTGTTGGGACTTCTCGCGGGCTGCAGCAACAATCCCGCCCGGCCCATGGACCAGGCTGACGAATATATCTTTGCCTGGCAGGCGCTGAAAATATTCTACATTTTTCAGAGCGACTTGCCGTCAGATCCTTTTACCTTCGACGGTCCGGCAGATCTCTACGCAAGCTTGGATGAGCGCTGGACAAAGTATTACACGCCCCGGGAAGCGAACAAGCTGCTTTCGCTTTTTACCACGGAAAGCTCTGCGGGTATCGGCATCTTCTTTGATTTCGAAGGCGACACGCTCTTCATCCGTCATGTGATTGAGAACTCCCCTGCCGAGGATGCAGGCCTCAGAAAAGGCGATACGCTCCTTGCGGCAGATGGTATAAGTCTTGTGGGGATATCGACCGACTCTCTTTTCTCCGTGCTATCGGGTGATTCAGCCCAGCCAATCACTTTCACTGTGCTCAGGGGCGCCAGCCATCTTGAAATAACCGTGTATCGGGGATATTTCGTTGCGCCCACAGTGATCACAGATACGCTCGACGATGTGGCAGCCCATATTTCCCTCTTTGAATTCCTCGACAGCACCACCTATCCCGCGGGAACGGAACAGGAACTCCGCGTTGCCCTTGCCCAGACCGCCGCCTTTCCGGTAACTATTCTTAATATGCGGTCAAACCCAGGCGGTCTAGTTGATCAGTGCGTCAAAGTTGCCAATCAATTTCTTGCCAATGGCGACATTATCATTTGTTCCACCATGCGTGAATACGACCAGACACTCGGGACCGGCGCTACCGTTGACTTCATTTACCGCGATACCAGCGCCGCGGGCACTGGTACGCGAAAATTCATTATTCTCGTTGATGGGTATACCGCAAGCGCGGCCGAGGTAGTGACCTCAGCGATCAAGGACAACCTTGCTTCGTGCAGGATCATGGGATCAAACACTTATGGCAAGGCGCGCGGCCAGATACTCATGGGTACCACGGCAGGCGGGCTGGTGAAAATAACGAGCATGACCTTCACCACTTCCCATGGTATTGACTACAATCTGCATGGCCTTGCCCCGCATGTCCAGCTCAATTACGACGTTGACTGGATCAAGGCTGCGCAGGACAGCGCGCACATAATGGCGGGAATACCTAAACGTGCGCTCAAAGCGCCTGCGCATGGGCCAACACGCGCACAAGTCATTGAACTGAACCGGAAGATGCGCGGCATTCCCAGAATGGAACGGATCGCAGTGGTGAAAAAGTAACGAATGCGCAAACACAAATTCTGCAAAATAGTATTGAAAACTATTCGACGATAAATCCGCCGGGCAGAGGCTCGTTTGTCTGTTCCTGCAATCCATTGACGCCAGCCGGCGCAGCGGATTTTCCCTTTTCCAGCGTCTCTCCGCCGCCGCCCAAATCGTCGGCATTGTACGACCGCTCTTCGCCTTCACGTATTGCACGCGCGGCCTTCTTCCTCTCAGTGATATATGACCCTGCCTTCTGCCGCTCCTCGCCTATAGAATAGACTTCAATCGCGGACCTGCCTGCCACAGGACAACGGTTTTCGCACAGACCGCAACCAATGCACCGGTCCTCATCAACAAAGGGGCGCTTGAAGGGCCCGGTATAGTAGTCCACCACGCGAAACTCAATGGCGTCGGTTGGACAGATCTCGTCGCAGATAAGACAAAGTTTGTTCTGCTCCCAGGCAATACATCGCTCTTTGTCGATGACAGCGGTACCCATTTTAACGAATTTTTTCTCATTGAGCGGCAGCGCCCGGATTGCCTGGGTGGGGCACACGTGGCCGCACATATTGCACATGTCCTCGCACCCGCCCATACGGCCAGAAAGACGGGGTGTCCACAGACCATCCAGACCCTGTTCCCAAAGCGAAGGTTGGAGCCCATTGGTCTTGCATACTTTCATGCATTCGCCGCAGCGTATGCAGCGAGCGAGAAAATCAGCCTCGGGAAGGGAACCAGGCGGCCGTATCAGTTGTCCATTAATGTTTCTGCTCGCTGAAACAGATCCTTTAATAAGAGAAGCAGAGGCCAGACCGCCGAAGAGTGAGTAGAAAAAGCTCCTGCGGCTGGTCAAAAGAGTACTGTTTTCATTGGAAAAACCAAGACCAGTAATCCCGATGGTAGTACCGTGTTGCTTACACCCCTCGATACAATCGCCACAAAGCGTGCACTCGGAAAGGACCGTATGGCGTGGATCAGCATCAATTGCGCGCATGTCGCACTTCATAGCACACGCACGGCATTCATCACACGACGCGCCCTGAACCTTGCGTTTGAAAATACCGAACCGGGAAACAAGACTCAAAAAAGCGCCTGTGGGACAGACATACCTGCACCAGAAACGGCGTCGCCAATGGTTTGCGATGATTATAAAAGCGAACAGCAGGAAAGTGCCCGCTGCCGCGTCAAAATAGAGCCGCTTCAGGGAAAGCTGCACCAGATTGTCGAATCCTGCCCACGAGAAAAAGGGCCGTACCAGATCAATGCCCGTATTCCCAAGCCACACCAGGGGTGGATACACAAGCAGCGTCATAACTCGCGGGGCTATTGCCATGGGGCTGAAAAAATGGAGCAGGTTGGCTCCTGCGAGCGATGCCGCGACCACACCTCCAAGAATAAAATATTTTATGTTTCGGTTTGGTTTTGCCTGAGGATCTTCGCGCCGGTGATTTTTCTTGAATAAAATACGGTCGAAAAAATCGATTAGAGTTCCCAGCGGGCATATGTACCCGCAGAAAAAACGGCCCACAACCAGCGTGAGCACAAGAAGCAGGCCAGACCAAAGCATGGTAATAATAATATCGCGTGAAGCGACCATGCTGACCAGAGCGACCAGAGGATCAAGGCGCAGAAAGATATCGACCGGTATTTTTTCAGGATAGGGGAAGATGGTGAGAAAGAATAACCCTGCAAAAACCAGAAAGGCGACTGCCTGAGAAATACGGCGGAATGTTTTTAGTTTCATAGTGGGTTGAAGGTATTTTTTTGCTCAAAGGGGCAAAGGTAGCTTCGAAGGATAACTTTGACCCTTTGTACCTTTGACCCCTCAGGACCTTTTCCTTAAATAATCCTCACATCCATTTTCTCAATATCAATTTCACCAAAACCCAGTTCATTGGCAATTTTCAGATGTTTCACCTGACTGCCTTTGAATTCCCTGTTGTACCAGCGCGCAAGGCCCACTGTGTACGAGTCCGCGGCAACAGGGTCAGCGCTGGCCACTATGGTCCCCAGCTTCTCTACCTTGCCCGGTCCGCTTGGACCGTTGGTAATGAGCGCATTCATGGCGTCTATTATGGTCAGCTTTGGTTTAATGACATACAGTTGTTCGGCAATGGCCCGGTTGAGCTCCATCTGTTCGTGGAACACCTGACGGTTCCAGACCAATCCCATGAGGCCCTTAATGCTAAGGGAAACGCCGGTTGCCGAGTGCGATTTAGCGACTGGAACACAGATGAGAACATCGGCCTTGAGCACTTCCTTGGCCACCGCGGTTTTTTTTAGTTCCTGCGCGCCGGGCACGGAAACCTCGTCGTAAAATTTGGGATCGTCGGGAAAGGCGACAATCGCCTGTTTGACATCCTTGAGCATGTCGGCAATGCCCGTGCGCGCCTTGCATATTTCAGCGTCGCGCAGGGGATGGTCCATGACAATAACGCGTCGCGCGCCCGCTTCAATGCAAAGATCGACAACAATTTTGACAACCTCGGGATTGGTGGTGGTGGCCCATTCCGGTGGATTGGGAAAACCCATGTTTGGTTTGATGACAACGCGCGCGCCCTTTTGTACGAATGCACCCATACCGCCTAATGCATCGACCGCTTTTCGTACCGCGTCGGCTGCCGCGCCCTTGGCCACCGCAACAACGGGTTTTGCTGTTTGGGCGGAAAGAAGCGATGGGGCGACCACTGTCGAAGAAACAGCGGCAGCGCCGGCGCCAAGAAAACGCCTGCGAGAAATCATGACAACTCCACGGTTAAAAAAGTTCTCCCCTTAAATAAAAAATAGAAAAATAGCAGATACCCGCACAATGGCTGCAATTTAGTATTTTATTGAGGTAACAATTATCATACGGAGGAATCCATGCGTTCCCTTTCCCGCAGGGAGTTTGTCAAAGTCAGCGCAACAGCAGCGGCGGCCGCAGCCACCCTTCCCATTCACGCCGCACCAACGGCAGCGCCCGCTTTCAGTAAGCTGAACCAATGGCCGGGCCGATGCGTCGTCAATTTCAATAAAGGCGCCGCCACAGCCATGGTTGCCAATGAAAAAACCATTGGCGCCATGGTCAACGAATCCATTGCCCTGCTCACGGGAAAAAAGAAAACCAGCGCTGCATGGGCTTCACTCTTTCCCAAAATTACCCAGACCACGAAAATCGCCATCAAAGTAAATATTCTGAACAATGAAGTGCCTTCAAACCCCATGCTCGTTAAAAGCATTGTCGCTGGGCTCAAACAGATGGAAATAGAAGGGAAGAATTTTCCTGCCTCGAATATTTTTATTTACGACGCCAATAACCAGAATTCGCTTGAAAGCGCGGGTTTCACTGCCGAGGATTTTCCCGGCATCACACTCAGGCACCATGGCCGGGATTTCAAGGACTTTGGCGATGGTTCACACGGCAATCAACCCTATACTGAAACCATGAAAGAGTGTGATTACCTCATCAATGTCCCGGGACTCAGAGGTCATGGCGCTGCCGCGGGCCGGGTAACCCTTGGATTTAAAAGCCATTATGGCACCTATCCAGCTCTGTATCACGATGCGGAGAAAATGCCCGGCTACCTTGCGGACATGAACTGCACCGGACCTGTATACAATAAAACGGTCCTTACTGTTTTCAGCGCGATCATAGGTCTGAAACAGGGCCATGGACCCAAAGGTTCGCCCGACTCGTACGAAACATACGTAAAAACAATTGATCCTTCGTCAACCAGCCCGAATCCAAGCACTATTATCATGAGCACGGATCCGATTGCGGCCGAATTTCAGGCAATTAAAATCATGCGCATCCGCGATAACGAACCTTATACAATTAATTCCCTGCCAGCCTATCTAAAAGGTTCAGCTGGTATCCAGGGTGCGCTTGCCACAACGTACAATATCGGCATTCTCGACGAGACAAAAATGGACATCATCAAAGTAATCAACGGAGAAAAGGTATAACACTATGCTGGATGGACACATTCACACTACAGGTGATGACAAAGACCCAAAACTCCTGCTAAAAAGCCTGAAAATGGCGGGCATGGACGGCGGCATGGTCATCTCCCGCCACCCCCAATCCTTCCCTTTGCTCGGAAAATCAAAGGACCCAGAGCAGCGTTTGCGCGACATCCTCGCTTATACCCGCGGACACACACGGCTCTTTCCCTGCTTCTGGATAGATCCGCTTGAGAAGAACGCGTTGAAACAGGTCGATGTCGCATGTAAAAGCGGAATTAACGCCTTTAAAATAATCTGCAACCGTTTTTACCCTTCTGATCCAAGGGCCATGAAGATCTATTCGGCGATCGCTGCGCGGAAAAAGCCGATCCTGTTCCATTCAGGCATTCTCTGGGACGGTCAGGTCTCGTCAAAATTCAATCGGCCCCTGGAGTTTGAAGCCCTGCTTTCAATTCGCGGCATTGTCTTCTCACTGGCGCATATAAGCTGGCCCTGGTGCGACGAACTCATCGCGGTCTACGGCAAATTCCTGAATGCTTATTCAATAGATCCGGAATGGTCCGCGCGTCTGTATATAGACCTCACTCCCGGAACGCCTGTTTTGTACCGCGAGGACACGTTGCGAAAAGTTTTCACCGTTGGGTACGACGTCGCCCACAACGTCATTTTTGGCACAGATTGCAGCACCGCCGCATACAATGTGAAGTGGGCGCATGAGTGGGTGGATCGCGACACGGCCATTTACAAAAAACTCAAGGTGGACGCCCCTACCCGCGAGTCCGTCTTTGGATGCAACCTTGAACGGTTCCTGGGGCTTCGCGTTGCTAATGAAAAACCGAAAAAACTTCTGATGGGTGAATAAACGGACGTACAAGACTGCTATGGCAGCATGGTCTGCAGGCGTTTCCGGATGATATCAATCTGCGCCGGATCATGGAGCCACGCGCCCTGTTTTCCCATGGCAGCGTTAAAATCCTCCCAACCGTCATCAAGGGCCCGGGGAACCACGCTGCGCACAATGCTGTCGGCCCTGACGCTGTTTCCATCCTTTTGCGCAAGCAGCCAGAGATATTCGTAATCCTGCTCTCCCCTGCGCATGGATTTGAGCCTGATACTATGAATGGGTTCGTCAGGAATGCCTATGTATCTACCGTTGTAGATGAGTCCCTGTATATTATAATACCCAAAGCAATCGCCGCCCTCCTGTTCCATCCAGCCATCGCCATGCCAGCCTGAAAAGGCCTTTTCCCATCCGGTTGCGCCATCCCTGCCCCCCCAGACCATGATGTCCCAGTGCAATCCGCCGCGCAGTCCATAGCGCCATGAAATCCAGCTCCAAAGCGCATAGCCATTAGTTTCCATGTCGAGCATGGCCGGTGGAAAGGCGGGTTCGCCCGACGTACAGGAGAAATAGAACATGGCTTGTTTCTTGTGTTTATTTACATAGTCGGCCATATATTTTACCGGAAAATATTTCGGGCTTGCACAAATATTAAAAATATCGGTAATTGGACCTATCATGGAAAAGATTGAATCAAGGTTCCAACCGGGTATCCATTCACCCACACTTTTCACATCGCCCAGATCGTTCCGGAACAAGACCCATTTCCGATCCTTGAGTCCGGCTTGGTTTATGGTTTCTCCCATCCATCTGATAAAGGAATACCCACCGTGCCTGTCGCCATCCGGAGATATCCATAGGTCGCGGCCGCGCGGTTCATCGAGAAAGTTATTCACGAACAAAATGGCCTGGGTCTGGGTCCAGCCCTTTTCCCTGAAATGTTTTTCAAAATCGCGAAGAATTTTCTGGAAAGCCTGGACAAATGCCCTGTTTTCAAGTGGCGGTTTACCCTTGGAGGGAAGATAGAAGGGAGCCGGCGGATAACAATCGCCAAGTACCGAATCCTTTTGTGTTGGAACATGAAAAGGCAATAGAAACTGTTCAAATGGAACACCCTGATTGGGACCAAAATACCCATATTTTTCAGTAAAAAGCGACCCATCGAGCACGGGCCCCATGACTTTGTCGAAATTGAAAGCGGAATCGTTTACCGGACTCCAGATCAATTCGCCATTGACCCATGGCGGGGCCATTCCAGTCGGTTCGAACTGGATACGGTGCTGTTTGGCAATGGAAAAGAGCCGCTGGGGATAGTACGGACCCATACGGGAAAGCCACCTGCCGCCGTACGTCATACCGCCAACCATGACATGATTAACGGACGGAATCGTATAGTTCAAAACGGTAAACTCTATAGGAATTTTTTTGCTCGCTATTCCCTGGGCCTTGATTGTTACCGTTGCTGTGTATTCTCCAACGGACGTATTCTCTGGAACAAACAGATCGACCCAAAATCCCTGCACACGCTGTTCATTACCGATTTTATTGACTTCTGAAGGAATATCAACAGGAAAGAGAAAATTTTTATCAACCGCCGGGTTATCCAAAGGAACAAGCGGATCAGGATACCATCCATTGCCAAAAGAATGAAAATATTTGAACGTTTTTTGAATTGAAGGCTCTTTGACCTGCAGGTACCATTGTCTGAACAAGGCAATATACTTTGAGCGCGTGAGGATATTTCCGTTCTTTCCGGTCAGATCTGATATTTCGATAACAAGCCCTTTAACCGCCGGTTCCTTTTCCCGTTCAACAATGATCTGAAACGACGCCGCTTCATTGCGGCCCGCCTGGAGCGAAACCCGTTTGCCATTCCATACCGCATTTACTTTTTTATAATCACCAGAGAGGGGATCCGGATATATTGGCCCTGCCTCAAAGGCCTTGCCTGTCACAGCATCGACCCTAAAGCCATCGCCCGCAAACCAGACCGTGAACCCATGACTGGGAACCCCGGCTAAAAGAAGAAAGAGAATCAGGATGAATGTCACGGGAATAATATAAATTATTATATTACCTTAATTCATATATGGAAAATCCCATGAAAAGTTTCACCATAGGCATAGATTACGGGACCAATTCCGTACGCGCCATTGTAGTCGACTGCGAAACCGGCAACGAAATTGCCTCTTCTGTATTCAATTATCCAACTGGCCGCCAGGGTATTATTCTAGATCCCAGGGACCATAATCTTGCGCGCCAAAACCCCGTTGATTACCTTAAAGGACTTGAAAAAACCGTAACAGACGCGCTGGAAAAGGCGCGATCGCGCAAGGGTTTCTGCCCGGCAAAGGTCATTGGCCTTGGGGTTGACACCACCGGTTCAACTCCTATTCCCGTGGACAAAAATAACAGACCGCTTGCCCTTGATCCGAAATTTAAAAACAATCCCAATGCGCACGCCTGGCTCTGGAAGGACCATACCAGCGCGGATGAGGCGGTTGAAATCACCCGCATTGCACGCAAAGTGCGGCCCAAATTCCTGGCAAAATGCGGCGGCGTCTATTCGTCCGAATGGTTCTGGTCAAAGGTATGGCACTGCCTCAAAATTGACAGTGCTGTGTTTAACGCCGCATATAGCTGGGTCGAATGCGCTGATTTTATTCCCGCGGTACTGGCAGGGATCACAAAACCTGAAGAAATCAAACGGGGCGTCTGCCCCGCGGGCCACAAGGCCATGTACTGCGAGGAATGGGGCGGTCTTCCGGACAAAAAATTCCTGGCGCTGCTAGACAGACGGCTATCCAGCCTGCGCGACCGTCTTTTCCACAAAGCCCATAGCGCTGATACCGCTGCGGGAGCGCTCTGCACCGTCTGGGCAAATAAACTGGGGCTTCCAACGGGCATTCCCATTGCAATCGGCGCCTTTGACGCGCATTATGGCGCAATTGGCGCAGGCATTTCAACAGGGACCCTGGTCAAAATCATTGGCACTTCAACCTGCGACTGCATTGTTTCTCCAAAGGCAAAAAAACTCAAGGACATTCCCGGCATCTGCGGCATTGTGGACAGCTCAATCCTTCCTGGATACTATGGCCTTGAGGCGGGCCAGTCCGCGGTAGGTGACATTTTCAAATGGTGGGTCGAAGTCATCTGCGAAGGTGATGGTGCCACCCACGCACGGCTGATGTCCACGGCCGCGCGCCTGAAACCAGGCCAGAGTGGCCTGCTTGCCCTTGACTGGAACAACGGCAACAGAACAATATTGGTCGATCCAAAGCTGACCGGTCTGCTGGTGGGACAAACTCTCCATACAACCCAGGCCGAGGTCTACCGGGCGCTCATTGAGGCAACGGCCTTTGGCGCACGCGCCATCATCGAACGTATCAAGAAGCACGGCGTTCCCATAACCCGGATAACAAACTGCGGCGGCATTGCGGAAAAGAACCCCATGCTCATGCAGATCTACGCTGATATCACTGGCTGCGCCATGTATATCTCAGGATCGTCACAGACCTGCGCGCTTGGCTCGGCCATTGCGGCGGCTGTGGCCGCAGGAGCAAAAACAGGCGGATACAATTCGTTTGAAAAAGCGCAAAAGGCAATGACCTCTGTGAAAAAAACCGTATACCGGCCAAACCCGGCCGCGAAAAAGATCTACGACAAACTCTATTCCCTGTACATGCGGCTCCATGATGCATTCGGCGGCGTTAAAAAGTTCGCTGAGCTGGGGCCGATCATGAAAGAATTGCTCGATATCAAAACTGTACAGAATAAATAATCCGGAGGAATCCATGTACCTGCCTCTTGGCAAATTCTCGCCTGACGTGAAAATCGGATTTGTGTCCGCGTCCCGCAACTGTTTTCCACGGTCGCTTGCCGAAGAACGGAGCAAACGCCTGCTTGCGGCAATTAAAAAGACCGGAATTAAAGTGGTAGTGCCCAAAGGCGACTGCTGGATAGTCGAGACGCGCGCGCACGCGCACGAAGCGGCCAAACAACTTGTACAAGCAGGATGCCACGGCGCAGTGCTCTATCTGGGCAATTTTTCGCCTGAAATAGAGGACGCGGCCTTTGTAAAAGCGTTCAACGCTCCGACAATGGTGCTCGCCGCGGCGGAAGAAGCGGCAACCACGCTCGCAAGCAAGCGCGGGGACGCGCTCTGCGGCCTGCTCTCCTGCATGCTCGATATACGGAAGCGCGGCAAGAACAGCCTGGTGCACCTTCCCGAACATCCCGTTGTAAATGCCGTGGAAGGCGCACGCGAGGTCCAGCATTTCGCAAAAGTACTCAAAGTCTATGTAGGCGCTTCCAACGCCACCATTGGCCTATTTGGCCCGCGGCCGCGCGATTTCGAAACCGTGAACTACAACATGGCCTCCCTTGCATCAATTGGCGTCGAGGTCGAGGAACTGGCCCTCGTTGATGTCGCCAACATGGTCGAAACGATCAAAGCCAGCGGCAATGTATCGTCGATCATCAAGAAAATGAAAGAAGAAGTGGGAAGCGCATACGGCGAAGACTTTATGAAACGCCTTGCCGTGTACGAAAAGGCGCTGCTCCACTTCCGCGATACGCTCAAGCTTTCGGGTATGGCCTCGCAATGCTGGCCCGAACAGGAACCGCGCTTTGGCCATGTGCCTTGCTACATTAACGCGCGCCTTGCAGCCCGGGGCTGCCCGGTAGCGTGCGAAAACGACGCCTATTCGCTGGTCGCGGAGCTCATGGGCCAATATGCGACTGACTCGGATGTGACAATTCTCGATATCAACCATAGCATTCCCAAAGACCTCGGCGCCCAGATCAAGGGACTGCCCAACGAAGACCTTGTGGGGCTTTTCCATTGCGGTAATACCAATGTAAAACGCATGAAAAAACCCGCTATGAAATACCAGGTCATCATGAAACGCCTCATGGAACCCAGCGGTCAGCCAGATATAACCCGGGGAACAATCGAAGGCCAGATCGCGGCATCGCCCTGCACTGTACTGCAGGTCCATGGCGTGGGCGATGCTTTACGCGCTTATATTATCGAAGGTGAATTTTTAGACATTGACCCCAAAACTTTTGGCGCCACTGGCACGGCCTATCTACCCGGCTTTTCACGGTTCTACCGCCATACATTGCTGAGCAGGTTCCACCACCATGCGGCAATCGCTTTTAACCATTGCGGCGCCGTGCTTTTTGACGCAATGAAACTCCTGGGGATCAAAGAAGTCTTTACTCCCAATCCGGAACATATCCCGTATCAAGGAGAAAATGTTTTCCGTACGGCAATTTATAAAAAGTAAGATCGGGGGCTGTTCATGTACGAGAAACTGAAACAGGAATGCTACCAGGCCAACATGTTGCTCCAACAGCACCGGCTCATCACGCTCACCTTTGGCAATGTGAGCGTGATTGACCGGAAAGCAGGGGTTGTTGCCATTAAACCCAGCGGCGTACCCTATAAATCCATGCGGGCCGCTGACATGGTGGTTCTTGACCTGACCGGTAAACAGGTCGCAGGAAAGCTGAATCCCTCGTCAGATACGCCCACGCACCTGCGACTCTACCGCGCATTCAAGACCATTGGCGGTATTGTGCATACCCACTCTGAATTCGCCACCGCGTTCGCCCAGGCGGGTAAACCCATCCCCTGCTTTGGGACCACCCATGCGGATTATTTCTACGGTGATGTACCGCTCACACGAAAAATGACGCAAAAAGAAGTCAAAGGCGCATATGAGGTCGAAACCGGCAATGTGATTATCGAACGGTTTGCAGAGATTAATCCGGATAATTTTCCCGGTGTTCTGGTACGCAACCATGGCCCATTCACGTGGGGAACAAATGGAATTAAGGCAGTAGAGAACAGTCTTGTACTTGAACTGCTGGCAAAGACGGCTTTTGTGACCATGTCAGTCAATAAAAATACCAAAGCAATTGACAAGTACCTGCTGGATAAGCATTTTCTGCGCAAACATGGGAAAAATGCGTATTACGGGCAGAAGTAGCTAAGAAAGACTCAATTATCGTTGGGCTCAAAAAACTGGCCCAGAGCATGTTCGAAGAGACTGCTTGATTTCAACGAAAAACCTTGGTTGATTTCTTACTGGAGGCTTTTTGGTCAATATTTCCAATGTTACCAAGCTTATGGGCGGAACGCCGCTTTATACGGACGCAAGTTTTCAAATCTACGCGGGTCAGAAAGTAGGGCTTGTAGGACCCAATGGGGCGGGTAAAACAACCTTCTTCAGGCTTATCGCGGGAGAACTCAAACCTGACAAGGGAAGCGTGAGTATCCAGAACGATGTTCATATAGCCTACTTTTCCCAGGACTCCGGAGAAATGAAGGGACGGACCGCGTTACTGGAAGTTGTTGCCGGAAATGAACGAATTGGAGAATTGGCCGGCCGCCTCAAGGCGCACGAGGAAGCGTTGAGCAATCCTGAGCTGCAGCCTGCCCAAATGGAGAGTATCCTGGAGAAACTGGGCAATGAGCAATCGGAATTTGAAAAATTGGGCGGCTATGAGATTGAAAACAACGCCCAGACAATCCTGACAGGTCTGGGAATACATCCCCGGGACCACAATACGCCGGTGGAGGATTTCAGCAGCGGATGGAAGATGCGTATAGCACTGGCAAAAGTGCTTATCAGGCTTCCTGATCTTATACTGATGGATGAGCCCACCAATTACCTGGACATGGAAACCATTATCTGGCTCGAGGAATGGCTCAGGAGTTTTAAAGGCGCGGTCCTTATGACTACCCATGACAGAGTATTTATGAACCGGATAATCGAAAAAGTCGTTGAGGTGGACAATGGCACGGTGACCGTGTATTCGGGAAACTATGATTTTTATGAGCAGGAAAAAGCTGTCAGGTTCAAGCAAAATGAAGCGGAATTCCGGCGCCAGCAAAGCATGCTGAAAAAAGAAGAGGAATTCATCGCCCGGTTCAAGGCGCGGGCCAGCCATGCCGCGCAGGTGCAGTCCCGGGTAAAAAAACTGGAGAAAATTGAACGGGTGGAAATCGCGGCTGACCAGCTCGAAATGAATATTGTACTCCCTGAAATTTCCCGCGGTGGAAACGATGTCATTACCATCAAATCACTCGCCAAGGCCTGGAAAAACTCGGACAACAACGATAAACTGGTGTTCTCCGGCCTTGACGCGCATGTTCATCGCCAGGACAAAATCGCAGTTGTGGGCGTCAATGGCGCGGGAAAATCAACGTTTCTTAAAGTTCTCTGCGGCCAGACTCCTCCGACAGAGGGTGAGGTACTGGTGGGACCGAGTATTTCCATCGGGTATTTTGGTCAGTCAGCATTGGAAGCGCTCAATGCGGACCGGACAGTGTTCGAGGAGATCCAGGGCAGATTGCCCCTCGAAAACAATGGGGTACTGCGCAATCTGCTGGCGGCCTTTCTTTTCAGGGGAGATGATGTCCATAAGAAACTTAAGGTGCTCTCGGGCGGTGAAAAAACGCGGGTCCTTTTGGCCCATCTTCTTTTCGTGCCTCACAACTGCCTTGTGCTCGATGAACCCACGAACCATCTTGATATAAAGTCCCGGGAAATACTGCTCGACGCGCTAAAGAGATATCAGGGCACTGTCCTGCTGGTTAGCCACGACCGGTTCTTCCTGCATTCCATCGTCAATCGCGTGTTTGAGGTGGACCGGGGTGTTATCCGTGTTTATGAAGGTGATTATTCGTATTATCTTGAGAAAAAAAGTCATGATAGAGTATCCCTCAAGGCTACACTTTAAAAATGCCCGCAAAGACAGCCGACGGCAAATATCCGCCAAGAACAAGTTGTATCTTTTTTAAACCAGAACAGGGACACGATGCTTAAAGAAGCCATGTTGTATGAAAAACAGGGAAAAAACTTCACTCGCTGTTTTTTATGCGCTCATCGTTGTACCATCCAACCTGGGAAATTCGGTCTTTGCGGTGTACGGGAAAACAAGGACGGAACCCTGTACACCCATACCTATGGAGACGTGATCGCTCAGCATAACGACCCCATAGAAAAAAAACCGCTCTATCATTTCATGCCCGGCACAAGGACCTACTCAATCGCTGCCGCGGGATGCAATTTTCGGTGCACATTCTGCCAGAACTGGGAGATATCGCAACTCAATTACCGGGAAAGAAACACCTACGGGAAACACATGGCGCCCGAAAGCATTGTGGAGGCTGCCGTAAAGGAGCAATGCCAAAGCATCGCTTATACCTATACGGAACCCACCATTTTTTTCGAGTATGCCTTTGATATTGCAAAACTCGCGAAAGCGCGGGGAATAGCGAATGTCTTTGTTACCAACGGATTCATGACCAGCCAGGCATTGCAGGTAATACGGCCCTATCTGGACGCCTGCAATGTGGATCTGAAATCCTTCAGCGACGATTTTTACCAACGCTTGTGCTCCGCCCGGCTGCAACCCGTGCTCGACACCATCATGCTCGTGAAAGAACTCGGTGTGTGGGTCGAGATAACAACGCTTCTGATCCCGGACCAAAACGACAGCGCGGAAGAAGTTTCCCGTATCGCGGAATTTATCGCATCAACCGGCAAGGACATACCCTGGCACATTTCGCGGTTTTTTCCCCGCTTCGCAATGAAAGACGCGGAACCGGCATCCGTGGATGTTTTGTATCGTGCGCAAGAGATTGGATTGAAAAAAGGCCTAAAAAACGTGCATCTCGGAAATGTATGACACTGTTTGTTTTCAGCAGACTAAAAAAGCGTCAACTGTTCCGCTGCTGATTTTCTTTTCCTGGGTAGGACCGGTACGCATGCCTCAACCAGATCAGAATCTATAGCATCGAGGAAACGCGAACGCACGCGTTTCTCCTTTTTACCGTGTACAACCCGCGTGTCCGCGTGTGAGACAAACAGCTGTTCCCGCGCGCGCGTTGCACCCACATACAGAAGCCTGCGCTCCTCCGCAAGGTCCGCGTCTTTCCTCTGTGAGGGAATATATCCCTCCTCGCACCCCACGATGAAAACCGCCCGCCATTCAAGCCCCTTTGCCGCGTGCAGGGTCATGAGCGCAACGCCTTTTGCCCGAGGATCATAGAGATCAGCGTCTGTGCCAAGGGAAACAGCGTGCAGAAACGCCTGAAAATCCTGAGCAGCCTCGGCCTTGCGTAAAATCGCTTCCCAGTTGGGCGCACGCAGCGTTTCCTCATCAATACCCGCCATAGTGCACGTATACTGGATGAGGGCTGGCAGATTTCGGGCCTTAATTCTCGATGCCGCTGTTTCCAGGTATTCGTCGAACCTGTCCAGGGCGGTTTTTTCAGATTGTGACAAGCCGCGCGTTGATTTCATGGTCTGAATCAACGGTTTTCCCCGCGGGTCCTGCTCCTGTATCGTCTGAAAGACGAGGGCGCAGGTTTTCTTTGACAAGCCTTTGATCCCCTGTTCAAAAAGACTGCCTGCCGTATACACACTTTCGGGCCTGCCAAGAAATACCAGGTACGCCATTACCTGGTTCACGTCCCTGGAATCAAAAAGGCTTTTCCGCGCAGCACGCTGGATGGGAATACCTGATCGTTCAAACGCCTTTTCAATCACGTCTCCTGCCGCATGCACCCTGTAAAGAACGGCGATGTCGTTCAACGCCAAATCACCGCTCCCCGACCTGCCCGAATCAATGGCAAAATGGCTAGATCCGCCAATGAGCGATTCAATGGTTTTAACAACCTGTTCTGCCTCGGCATTTTCAGTGGGCAATTGGCTGATACTAACTTTTGTCCCTCCGGGTTTAGTGCCATGCAGAGGTTGAGCGCCAAGCACGGACGCGGAAACACCGAGTATCTCTGGGGTGGACCGGTAATTTGTTTCAAGCCGCACCTGCGATGCTCCGGAAAAGTCCTGTGTAAAACCCTTAAAGAACCTTACATCAGATCCGCGAAAACCGTAAATGGCCTGATCCGGGTCGCCTATGGCAAACAAATTGGGTTTTGTTCCGCATAAAAGCTTTAGCAGCAGGTACTGTGGTTCGTTCACATCCTGGTATTCGTCCACAAAAACATACGGCCACTGTTTCCTATATTTCGCAGCCGTTGATGCGTCAGCATCGAGAAGGCCTGCGGGAATTTCTACCAGATCTGCGAAATCCAGGACTCCGTAGGCCTTTTTAAGGCGTACATACGCCGCGCCATTGTCGCCCGCCTCTTTCATGAGGCGCTGCGCCTCCTCTTCGGAGAGAACCACCTGAAGTGCGACTGACGCTTTTTCCTGCGAAAGTATCTGCAACCCAAGTTTGTGAAATGTCGTCACCGTGGGCCGCAGGGTAATTTTATTGCGTATCAAAACCGCGTCAATGCGCTCTTTCATTTCATCAGCAGCGCGGTTTGAGAATGTGAGCGCAAGGATTGACTCCGGGCCGACATTCCGCTTTAAAATGAGATGTTCTATCCGGCTGACCAAGGTATGGGTCTTTCCAGTGCCCGGGCCCGCGATAACAATAATCGGCCCGCCTGCATGTTCGATAATGCTCTTTTGTTCTGCATTCTCTTTTTTTCCGGCAGCAGAGACGCTGCCGGTTAGCCTTGCGTTGGGTCTGCTGGGGCTTGACTCGGCCAGAGACGGCCTCCTCTCCTCGTTCCTCGCGCCTCGCTTCTCTTCTTTAAACAACTTCCCCTGTTTCGTCAATCCTTTCAATTCCTCGTCAGTAAACACCCTGATTATCCCGAATTCGCCGTCGTATCCGGGTGTTGCATGAATTTTTCCTGCACGCACCCGACTGATCGCCTCGGCTAAAATCGCAGAACCTTTTTTCTGGATTGATTCAAGAGGGATATCCAGAATTATGGATAATTCAGGCCCTATCTCATTGAGCAGACGATCGTATTCAGCTGTTACCTTCTTACTTGCAGGCCCGGTGTCGAGTATTTCTCCGATGATTTCCTTGAGCGAAACAATGCTCCTAAACGGGAACGCGCCTTCAGGCTTTGCGCCCATGGGCCGGTCTGCCAGCTCGTGCACGCGATACATGACTCCAAGCGTAAGCGCTCCCTTGCACACGGGACAGCGGCCGTTCAATTTTCGCGATTCGTCTGGTAAAAGCGAAACCTTGCAGTTACGGTGTCCGTCAACATGATACTTGCCCTCTTCGGGAAAAAACTCCAGCGTACCAAGGAATCCTTCGGGTGTTTTCCGTTTGAGCGAATCCATGATGGCCTGGTACGACATGCTGCAGCTGAACACATTGGCCTCGCGGCCCAGCTTTGAGGCAGAATGCGCGTCTGAATTGCTGACTAAAGTATAGCGGTCGAGTTTTGACACACGCCAGTTCATGGGCGGGTCTGATGAAAGTCCGGTCTCGAGCGCAAAAATATGGGGCGACAGGTCGCGATAGCATTCTTCTATGGAATCAAAGCCCGACTTTGACCCAAGGACCGAGAACCAGGGGGTCCAGATATGCGCGGGAATCAGAACCGCGTCAGAAGATGCCTCAAGTAAAATCTCAAGCAGGTCTCGCGAGTCAAGGCCCAGAATCGGTCTGCCGTCTGAACGGATATTACCTATTGATTCCAGTTTTTTATTGAATTTTTCAACACTGTCCAGGCTGGGGAAACAGACAACATGATGTACCTTTCGTGTCTTTTCCCCATATTTATAGATAGTGCTTATCTCTCCGGTAATGATAAAATGAATACTTTCTGACTTGCACGAATCCGGCACCTCAGCCGCAGGCTTGGCCTTCTTCAGACTGAGCAGCCCGCTGCCATCTTCGATAAGTTTTGCCTTCATCTCCTTGACCCATGCCGGATGCGTACAATCACCAGTGCCTATGAGAGAAATGCCTTTTAATTGCCCCCAGAAGGCAAGTGACTCAAACGAGATGTCTTTTGCTGTTGCCCGTGAATACGATGAATGGATGTGAAAATCAGCGATAAAGGGCATGGGATCAGGCGTCCTGTCTCTGTTTTTCAATTCTGGCATTCCTGAAATAGAGCAGAGTATCGATGCAGACCATGATCAGGTTCAGCACATAGAGAATAATGACCAGATCGAACGAATACAGAAGCTTATGGGTTATTCCGGAAACATAGCCAAAAAGAAGAATAATGAGAAAGAGAAGGCTTTTTCCCTTGGTTGACCGCGATGTGTAGGACCGGTAAATGGAAAACGGCCAGGCAGCGCCAAAGCAGACAAGCATCAAGGTTTCAAAAATACTCACACATCATCCCTGTTGAATGAATAGTGAAAATCGCATATGGAACGCGTTGAAATCAATAAAAAGGGCCAAGCCCAGGTGCTTCTGAGACCGGCTGCAGACGCGCCAAAGCTCACCTATCTACCCATGTTTATTTCCACCAATCTCTAAGGGACAGCGCTTATTTAAGCAATAGTGCCTTTTTTGACATCCTAAATTTTCCTGCAGTCAGTCTGAAAACATATAATCCCGAGGGACGGTTAACTGCGCCCCATTTGCACCGGTAAAAACCCTTATTCTGATTCTTGTTTACAACGATAGTGACAAGTTTGCCCTGACTGTTGAAGACCTCTACCTTTACATTGGATGCAGCGGAAAGATTATACCATATTGTTATGGCAGGATTGAATGGGTTTGGTGACAAATCAAGCGAACCGACGCCCTCGCTGCTCGAAGCAAGCTGACCGATATGTGTTATCAGGGAATCAGGCCTGAACATAACCGCATCCGCAATTACATACCCGCTTGTGCCGCTGTTTGAGATAATAACACGTCCCGAACTGCCGGAATCGAATGGAAAACCGCCGATTTTTACCCAAAGACCGTTGTCGTTCCGCATATTAACCGTGATCGTGTCCGCGCCTCCGTTGTGGTCAACTATCACGGGAACATTGGTGGCCCTATTATCCCCTGCGGTCCAGACCAGAAAGACATCGTACTGGCCGGTTGCGGGAAGGACCGGAACATAGGCCACGCTCTTGCTCCCCTTGCCGGCATTGCCGTCATGCAGGTAGTCGGTCCCGTAATACCCCCAGGTAGAGGTGCTGGATGTCCAGCTGTCATTCACCTGGGCTTCTGTATTGTCAATAATAATAGCGTTCATCGTATCTGTAGTGTCAATGGCTTGAGGACCCATCAGGGTCTGCAAGTCTGCGAAATAGCTCTGATATATATCCCTTGGCAATGCGGAATAGGTCTTGCACAGGTGCGCTGCCATGCCCACAACCTCGCCAGCCATACCCAGAGTGCGCATGACACGCACTGATCCGAGCGCCATATGGGTAACGCTCATGCACCGGCCTGCCATAAACAGGTTGTCTATGTTTTTGGAATAGAAGCAGCGGTATGGCACTGCCGAGGTCGGGGAAACGTTGCCTTGTAAGCAGTTGGAAATAAACGGATCAGCAGGGAAGAGGGCTGCATTCCAAGGTTCCGGATAATGCAGGTCAATTGGCCAGGTTGGTCCCACGCAACCATCGGGGAAAGCCGTTGGATTTAAGAGGTCCTGCTGGGTCATGACATAGTCCCCTATCAACCGCCGCGATTCCCTTTTTCCGGATATATGCCCTACAAATGAAAGTTTCCAATTCGGATAGAGTCCTTTTACGTTTTTCAGGAACGACCAGTTTCCATAAATGGCGCGGAAATTGCAGTCCCTGATATATTCGCCTTCTGTGATCTGATTTCGATAAAAGCCCGTCTCCCACTGCCAGTTATTCTGCGTTGTCTCAAGAAAATTATTATATGTGGCTTCACTGAACTGCAGGGCCCAAGGGCATACTGGAAAACCGGAAGCCGCGGTCTCCTGGACAGCATACCATCGATTGGTTACCCCCATGCACATGCTGTCCGCGGTGACTGGCGCCCCCGTCTCTCCGGTCGCAGCCCGGCTTTCACGCCCCATCATATATTCAGCGCCTGCCAAAAAACCGATAGTGCCGTCGCCGCTGCAATCGGCAAATACCCGTGCAGGAAAACGCCACTCCCGTCCGCTCATGATATGTTTGGCATAAACGGCAACTATATGAGAGCTGTCCATTTCGGCTTGGAACGCGTGCGTATTCATAAACAGTGAAATATTAGATTCGTTCAAAACAAGATTCAACTTTCCCGCGTCACCGAGCATGGTAATTTCCGCCACAATGGAGCCAAGATTGGGATAGGGATATCTGCGAATGCCACCCTCAGTTCCAACGCCCACCTCTGAACTGGCGTTGCCGCCCAACACTGGCCGGTCCTGAATCAACGCCACCGAGCAGCCATGGCGTGCTGCTGCAATTGCCGCACTAATACCGGCAATACCTCCGCCCACGACAACCAGATCGTATATGCCCGTATCAGGAGGAATTGCCGGCAACCCGAGTAGGGACTTTCGGAGATCTGACAGAACAACACCATCATTCGGCGGAAGTAAAGCGGTCTCGCGGAACAGTATAGCGTCGCAGCGGCCTTCGAATCCTGTTGAATCCTTCAGCCGTATCTCTGTCTGGATATTACCAATTGCGACTGTTCCGCCATATTCCCATTGCCACGAGCCATCGCCCCCGACACCGAAGAGCGAGTCCGAGGCATGCCCGTCAACCAATAATCTGAATGCGCCTGGTCCGGCGGGAGCAACCCAATCCCTTGTCCTAACATATATATGAAAAACTCCCGTATTGGGAAATGTGACCGTTGTAACGGCATCTGTCACAGGGATGCCCATGCCATGCGCCAGCAGGAAGGGGGAGCCCATCTGATCCATGAACTGCTGGTCAACAGCCCATCCCCCTCTGTCTGTGAAACCTTCAGCCTCAACCAGAACATCGGAGGCGAACAGGATGTGAACTGACAAAAACAGCGCGCATGTGAAAACCAATAAGTGAGAAATCAAATGAGCCTCCTTCGTTTTACTGTCACAAACTGAACGCCTGTCCGTCCTTTTGCATGGTCTTGACTATGGCGGATGCTGCTTTGTGCAGCATGGTAGCAAGGCGCGGAACCTCGGCCTCTGATATTTTACCGGCAAATGCAAGTCCCGCAAACGCAGGTTCGCCTATAGCCACACCAAGCGAACCAGCAATTTTGTCCTTGCGTAGAAGACAATAACCTGTTTCCCTGATATCCAGTGCCGCCTTTTCATTGAATTCTTTTATATCAGCGGCAAGATCGGGCCTGAAGGCAAGTATCGCACGACCAATACTCGAATTGAGCGCAGGATAAAGGCCGTGATCGGTGATCGCACCTTCTGCGGCCATTGATGGTTCACCGTGATAAAGGTAACACACCTTGTCTTGCCATAACACCCCAAGAGCAACGTTATAATCCCTGCAGACCAGTTTTTTTATAACTGGTAAAGCAGAACGCAGAAGGCCTGAAGCTCTGAGGCTTTGTGCGGCAAGCACATGGATGCCAGGACCTGGGCGGTATTTCCGGTCCTCTGTCTGGTTAAGGTAACCCAGAAAACAGAGCGTACCCAGAAGGCGATTGATGCGGGTTCTTTCAAGGTTTAAATGCGCGGCCACTTCAGCAGGGCCCACTGGCCTGCCTATAGAGATGACATCCTGCAGACAGCTGAGTCCATTTATAAGGCCAAGGCTTGGTTGGGCTGGTTTTTTCATAATATAGTGCTATTATAGCACTATTAATAATATAACGCTTTTTGGTTGAAAATGCAACTGGTATTTGATTGTACTAATCACACATCCATAGACGAACTAAGTTCTGCCACACTGCGGGTCATCGTATCTTGGGTGATTAAAATGACAGGTATTGTTCTGCTTTGGCAAACCGTTTATTGCGCCTTCCCAACAAGCCCAGGGATGACACCCGGCCGCCATTCCTGCGCACTGCCAAAATCGTATTCACTGTCCTGGGCCCCAAGCCCGGGACCCTCAGCAGCTGCAGTTTTGTTGCCTTGTTGATATTGATGGGAAAAAACTCAGGATGGCGCTGCGCCCACAGCTCCTTGGGGTCTGTCTCAAGGGAAAGATGCCCATTGGCACCAAAGGGTATCTCCTGGGCCGAAAATCCGTACTTTCTCAATAAAAAGTCAGTCTGATATAATCTGTGCTCCCGGGTCAGCATGTCGCTGTTTGAGTTTATTGAATGTTCGCCGGGCATTGATCCGTGGCCCACGCCGCGCTGATACGCGCTGAAATAAACCCGGTTTAAACCCAGCCGTTGGTACAATCCATGAGTATACGTGACAAGCTCCTGATCGGTTTCATCAGAAGCGCCAACGACAAATTGCGTGGTCACATGCTTGCCTGCAAAACGGCCGCCCTTTGCCGTGAGTTCGTGGAGCAGTTTAAGCGGTCTGATAATCTGCATGTCGTAATCCTTTCCTTTGCATACCTGGTCAAAATGGCGTTTGCCCGGCACCTCCATGTTCAGGGAGACTGAATGTGCAAGGGAAAGGGCCTCGGAAATTGCGCCATCCGAAGCGCCGGGTATTATTTTGAGGTGCGTATATCCCCTGAAACCCCGCGTGCGCACATAGCGGGCAGAGGTAATGAGCCGCTCCATGGTTGTATCAGGATCGCGATCAACACCACTGCTCAAAAAGAGGCCACTTACCATGCGCTTACGGTAATAATCCAGAAAAAGGCTGCCAATGGCTTCCGGAGAAAGCGCACAGCGCCGCACATCGTTTCCCACGCGCAAAGGGCAGTAGAGGCAGTTGTTGACGCAGGTGTTTGCCATGAGGGTTTTAAGAAGAAAGGTCCGTGCGCCGTTAAAAAGCGTGACCGGATAAATCCACTGGTTGTCCTGCGAACGGGTCCGGTGCTCCTGCTTTGTTGTTCCGCATGAACAGGCAAGATCGTACTGGGATGCCTTGGAAAGGATTTGCAGCTTATCGACGGTTGATAGACCTGTTTGAATATATGCCATGGCTTTGTGTCGGGTTACCTGGAAAGATAGTGAACACGTGTTCAGTAGTGCAAGAGTTTTTATTCTCCTGGGACTTGTAACTGTTCAACCTGTAATATACTCCATAAACATGCGACATTTTATAGAGCATAGTGACCGACATCCTGCTAAAATTCAGCTTTTGCTTTGATCCTCTCCAATGTTGCATTTTTAATCCATGACATATATTGCGAGGCAATGCTGTCATTGGAGACATAGCTTCTGGGGCTTTATCAGGAACAAGCGGGTGCGTTGAGCTGGGAACTGCTGGGGAAGCTCTGTAAGGCAGCCTATGAAGTGTTCTTTGAGGCCATGGCCGCCGAGGTTGGCGACGATGTTGTTTTCCCCGGCATGGTTGCAGCGGTCCAGACCTTTGGCGACCTATCCAGAACAGGGGAACGAACTTTTCAAGTCCGGCAATCCAAGAAATTTCCAAATATTTGATCCATTAGATTTTCTGGCTGAAGTAACCCAGCATATTCCTAACAAGGGAGAGCATCAGGTACGGTACTATGGCATGTATTCGAATAAGAAACGGGGTATGCGAGGTACGGTAGCTGAAAAAGCGGATTGAAAAACCACCAAGCATCAGACAGCGAATGACGCCCGCCCTGAGCTTGCCGAAGGGTGGGCTGTCCTTATAAAATTGATTTATGAGATTGATCCGCTGAAATGCCCGAAATGCGGTGGCATGATGAAGATTCTAAGCTGCATAAAACAGCCCCAAGTCATAGAACATATTTTAAGGCACTGTAACCTGTGGAAAGAGGCGAAACCCCGTCCCCCACCGGAAATCTGCCCGCCTCGACCCGCCTTGCCCGCCGCAAGGCGAGGCAGGCTCGCTCTCGGCGAGGCGGGCGTTATTTCCCCGTCCCAAGAAGACCCACTACCTGATTATACTGTCTTCGAGGACCTGCCTTCGTACGATAATTAACGCTCCTGCATGAAAGCCATGGCGGAGCTGCACCTATTTTACTTGATTGCAAGGCTGAAAGGCGGTATTTTATCTGAAAATGAACGAAACCGATCCTTTTTTCGGCCTGTATGACCAAATCCGGGGGGCGGCAATATCGAATCCCGGAACAAATGCGCCCTGCAGCCGGCCTCTCGACACATCACGAACCGGAAAATCAAAATACTTATCAATTTTTTTCTCGACATTTTTTACAGCAATATTCCCGGATGAAGAAAAGAGCGCGGGATAAGGCAGCCGATTTCAGGGAGATTTAGGTGGGATTTAACAACATGTTGATGACTAAATTCATTTTCATTTTCGCCCTGCTTCTTCTCCCCTGCGCTTTGGTTGCCAAGGTTTACTTCCACTCCGACTTTGAGATGGGAAAAACCTGCAATGAAAATGAAGTCGAACCCGGTCAAAGAACAATCGAACTCGTCCCTAATCACCATTTAGAAGAATGGCCTTTAAATAAGGGCAGGGGAATTATTGAAGGAAATCTGCCTGCTAAATCGGAAACCTTCACCTATGATAAAAGAGCTGATAACAAACTGAAAGGCGTACAAGGCATCAAGTACCAGCATGCCAAATGGGTGGATATGCGGTTTGGAAATATGAGTGAGTGGGACGTCATTGAAGGCAGCATAATAACCGACGGCCAAAAACCTATTCATGGAAACTCTAGCGCAAAAATTATCGCCAACAGCAGAACATACGATGAGATAAATAAGGAAATTCCTGAAAACTTAACGGATTTTTATATCCGTTTTTATGTTTGTTTTTCCGAAGATTTATTGGACAGCATACGATCAGATACCCCGCTTCGCTTTATGCGGGTTTGGTACAGGAAATACCGTTTACAGTATGTTGCCCTGCTAAAAACAAAGAACGGATTCTCTTTGTGCCTGTTTAGGACATTTAAAAATGAAAAAGGGAAATCGGAAATCGTTAACGATAAAAGCATGGAAATTATTTGTAACAAAGAGATATTTCCAATGCAAAAATACAGTATTGAGTATCATTTCCGGGAAATGAGCGATTCCACGGGTAAACTTGAACTCTGGCTCGATGGTTTGCCGCAAGGTGCCGTTATTTCCGAACATTCCCCCTGGCGGGAAGAAAACATAAACAAGCTTTTTTTTATTAAAAGCTGTAATCAACAAGGCGCATATTACATTGATGATGTTGAAATTTCTGACGCATACGCAGGTACGATTCCTGAAAAGCCCAAGAACATATTCCTGCCCGAAAAAGACCGACTGATATTAAGAAGTTCAGGCTTTATAGATGAAAGACCTAAAAACAGGCGCGTATCAAGCCAGTGGCAGATAGGTGAACAAAATTCTTGGATTAATTTAATGTACGATAGCGGGGAAGATTTTGAACATTTGGATAGCATCGATGTGTCCGATTATTTAACCACCTCCAATAAGTATTATTGGCGCCTTCGTCATAAAAATGATAATGGTAGCTGGAGTGATTGGAGTGAACCCACAACTTTTGTGCATTCAATGAAAACCGCGCACAACATCTCATCTGTGGCTCCACGTGTCCTGGACATAAAGATCACTGATATAAATAAAACCAAGCGATTGTCAGATATTCAAAGAGATATATGGTACGATGTTTACATTTATCTGCAGGACCCCCAGGGGTGGTCAAATATTAGATATGCGGATTTATGGTTAAGCAGTCAATCCTATACTTTAGGTAATATTCAAAACAGAGGCGGGGATTTTAACTTAGAAAACAATTATTGGGTCAGTTATTCGATCATTTCCAATAAAATATGGGCTATAGGAAAAACAGGCCATCACAATATCACGGGGAAGCTTGGGCTATATGTGGATGACGATAATGGCGAATATGAACAGAATTCCGGACAAGGGTGGGCCAAAGCAAGGATAAAACTGCTGCCGGAAGCAAATCCAGGAATCTGGACAATAAACGCTTATGTTATAGATAAAGATACGAATCATTCAGCTATTTATAGGGGGCTTGTCCATATTACGCCATCAAGCAATATTAAAAAAGACGGAATGTTCTTTGTTTGCTTTTTAGGGGGTATTCTTCTTTTAATTGCCTTTATTGCTTATTCTTATAAGAAATGGAAAAAGAAGGCGCATCTGCAAAACGAAAAAAATCTCAATTCCTTGGTCATTTTTTCAAAACACGATAATAATATAAGAAAAGCTTTGGACTTTATTGAAAACCACTATAAAGAAGATATTTCTTTAAAGCAGGTAGCGGAATTTGCTAATGTATCGCCTGCGTGGCTTAGCAAGATATTCAGTGATGGAACCAATATGACGATTGTGGAATATATAATCAGGCTGCGGATTGATGAATCCAAGAAATTATTGAAAAACAGCACCTTAAATATAAGTGAAATAGCTTATAATGTGGGGTTTCAAGACCAGGCATATTTCCATAGAATCTTCAAAAAGATGGAAAAAATGACCCCAAAAGAGTATCGACGCGGCCAAGCATAAAATAATCCATAAATTCGCAAAGAAAATTTATAAAGTCCGTAAAATTAAATATAGCATTTTTTTCATAAGATGCTATTTTATACTTAGCGGTACAGGAGCGGTGATTTGGGCGCAATGCCGTTGCCGGAGTGTTTAACTTAATAAATTAAAAAGAGAGGCGGAGATGAAAAAGACAATTATAATGCTGGGCGTATTGCTGTTTGTGATTATTGCGGCAACCGCGCAGGCGGCGACGTATTATGTCTCATCAAGCGGAAGTGATAGTAACCCGGGTACATTGACTTCTCCTTGGAAGACGATAGGTAAGGCAAACAGTACTCTTCAGGCAGGTGATACTGTGTATATAAGAGTGGGAACATATTCTGGTGACTACGTTAATCCAAGCAGATCAGGAACATCAGACACAAATCGTATAACTTACAGTAATTATAATAATGAAAAAGTTACTGTTAAAGACGCCAGTTACGGAGTTCGTATAAACGGTAAATCATATATAACGGTTAATGGGATTAGTTTTTATAATCTAGTGCTGTGACCACTTAATTTTTACACTTTTTTAATTTTCTTTTTCCGTGCTGGTTCGTTCGGCTTAGAAGCAATAAATTAT
>MFYT01000003.1:0-487 GCA_001789205.1 Candidatus Raymondbacteria bacterium RIFOXYA2_FULL_49_16
GTGAAAAATAAGTTTTCCGCCGCTTGTAGTGGTATCGATGTTCTCCTGCAGGCTCTTTAATCCTATGCCGCGATCGTTTAAACTTTTCACAACATCGATGAGATGGCGAAGGGACCGACCGAGCCGATCCAGCTTCCAAATAACCAGGGTATCCCCTTTCCGCATGTATTCTATGGCCCCTGAGAGGCCTTTCCGGTCCTCTGCAGCTCCGCCTGCCTCGCCTCTGTGAGGAGGCGGGCTGGCAGTGTCCCGGTATATCTTTTTACACCCCGCTGCCTTCAGGGCATCGTTTTGGAGATTTAAGTTCTGGTCCTGGGTGGAAACCCGCGCATATCCCACCAGGGCGCCTATTTTTTGGTGTCTCATAACTCATTAATTCCTTTTAGTTTTGAGATTTTGATTTTGAGACCAGCCTCGCTCGCCTCGCTTACGCGAAGGCGAAGCGGGCCTAGCGTGAGTTTACTATAAATTCTACAGACATGGCACT
>MFYT01000003.1:569-19134 GCA_001789205.1 Candidatus Raymondbacteria bacterium RIFOXYA2_FULL_49_16
GATACCCCATGCTCAGATACCCGTCCAATTCATGGGCTTCTTGAAATATCTTCTCGGAAATATTCATGGTCACCCGTTTTATCTGCGGAATTACCCTTCTGCCCTGGTGGCGCTTCATGGCTTCAGAAAAATCCGTCTCCTCGTAATACGCAGTCCGTGATTTATTTTTTTTCATGCCCCACCTCCTTATTGTAAACAGCTTTTTCTTTCTTCCGCATTGGCCTGACTGTAATGATGGTTTCTTTCTCCCGGTCCACGGGAATCATCATGAATTTGCCTCCGGCATTCCCGAAATATAAATCCACCGTCTCTTCCCGCGGACTCGGATAGACCAGGGCGGGGACATCGCCCTCAAGAACCTGCAGGACGTCCGTTTCAAGATATCCGCGTTCCTTCATCCGTTCCACTGCATGCCGGGTGAATTTCCACATACATATAATATATGTATTACGTATTCATGTTTCAAGTATTAAATTGGCTTCGCGCATCGGAGGTAAAAAAAGCAAAGGGCCGCGCCTTTTAACGGGCTGCCGCCCTGTGCAGTTTTTCCATCCGCCCAGTGGGGCAGCAACGACGCAATCAAGTGGGACAAGCTTGCGGTGTTCACCCCCCGCGAAGGCCTCGCCATGTCCGACCCTCAAATGATCATGATCTGGCACGAGATCAACCCGAACGCGGTCGAGAGGATCGGGGAGGACGAATTTGTTGTCGTCTCTGCCGGGGGCAACCGGGCCTCCGGAGTGGCCACGCGGGTGGTCGAGTTGTACGAGATTTTCCTCGCCGGCGACGGCCGGACCCTGACCCGCGAGAGCCGAAAGGTTTTGGCCCGCGGCCCGGCCAGCGCGGGCGACAGTGAGGAAGCGGCCGAGCCGACCTTGGCCCGCATCAGAGACGCCTGGCATCTGGTTTATGTCGGCGCCAGTCAAAAGGGCAAGCTGAACACCGTCATGGCCGCCACCGGCTCCTTCAACCCCGACGCCCCGCTCCCCCCAAAACTGTAGAAGCAGGGATCACCTCACGAAACGGAAAAAATCGTAAGATGTGCTTGAAGGCGTGACCTGCGCGTGCACCATGACTACAGTCACAGCCATACATGCGATCATGATGATCAGACATATAGCCGGTCTTGTGATATCATTTCCTTTCTTCCAAATATTGTTTATCATATTTATTTTAACAAAACCGCGGTCTTTTCAAGTATCTTGTCACCGGATTTAAGTCTGAATATGTAAATTCCGGAAGCCGCTGTCCTTCCCTGCCTGCCTTCTCCCTGCCATACCACAGTACTATGACCGTCCCTCAACGCGAAAGACCTGATCAGCCTTCCGGAAAGATCAAAAATTTCCATTGCGGCTTTTTTATCCTTGTTCCCAAGAGCATAGGTTATGGACACCGCAGGATTGAAAGGATTGGGGAACACCGATACCTGCATCGGCTGTATCTGCATCCGCGTACTTTCAATTTGTGCAGCAGGCTCACAGGCTGCATAGGTGTGACCTAAATAATCGTGGAGCACTTTGACCACTTTTTCCATGCCATCGATGTATTTCTGACGGTACCAGGCAGAATCCAGCACTGTAACAGGATTGTCCTTTAGTTCCGCAACAATCTGGCACATCTGCTGCGCTATGGTTTCGGCCTCCGCGCGATTTCCTTGCAGTGGCCATGGACGGGTAGCGGAGGGTGTAAAGTACACGGTCTTTAGCAGAAACAGACAGCTGTCAAAAGCCGCCACAGAAGGCGCATGCTCTTCTCCGAATATGGTTTTGTATATATGCATGCTCAACTTCTTGAAATTAAAATCAGCAGGATTCCATGTCCATAACCCCATCATCATGTTCAAATATTCATCAGGCACTCGATACCCGCCCCATCTTAACATTCTTGGAGTATAATTCTCCATGGAAATCCATGGTTCCTGTTCATATCCGGCAGGCGTGCAGGTATATGGTGACCAAAAGCAAGACCAACCATCTTGCGGTCCAAGCATATCCATATAATAAACGGTATCCATGACATACGCTTGATATGAAAAACCATAATAATAATAATTCTGACCTCTCCATCCATCTGCCGGTAAATTATTCCACCAGCAGGGTTTATAGGTAAGCCCAAGAATAGAATCCGCCGTGTTCATGGCAAGGGGGCCTGGATTTGCCGTAAAAATCCAGGGAATCTCTCTTAATATGGGAACTGCCTGGACAAGATCCAGGTTCCCCGGTTGAAGAGGATGCTCATAATCCGGATATTTGGGCAAGAACATCATATTCGTATCAGCCAAACCGTTTACTCGGCCCCATTTTACAAAAGTATCAAGAAGCGTATACGTATTAACTGAAGATCCGCCATCATCAAGATTGGCCCATATTCCGTCAACATGATATTGGTTAAGATATTTATTCCAGTATCCGATTTTTGTACTGATTTCACTTACAGAATCAATCTTTGCATTAAAACTACCCCATAAAAAACAGCCCCGTTTGGTTTTGTATTCATTAACATATTGAGTAACCCACGCATCATCAATTTCAGATTCCGCACCTCCATAGCTATTCCAGTGGATATCTGCTGTGTTGTACCGTGCCATCATGTAAGCATCTATATATCCAGGAGTCATTATTTTTTGACCGTATTTATTTGCGGGCAGGAAACTTCCCCTGCTTTTTACGCTGGGCCAATCACGGATACTCGCGTGATTAAGTTTTAAATCGCCGCTTTCTGTCTTTTCAAAAAGCTGAAAGAGCGTATTCTGGCCATAGATAACGCCGCTTGCATCGGACCCGCCAACAAGGGCTATGTTCTGTCCTCCGGAACTCACCATTTCTATGACATACCCGTTAAATCCGGGCGACGTCGCGCTGAGGTTGACGCTGTTGGCTGTTGCCAATTGATCGAGCAAAGCGTTTCCGGCCCTGGTTCCAAGAAGAAAAACATATGTGTATCCGGTCAGGGCATCGTTCTCACGCTTTATATCGAATGTCCGTCCAAAACGCCTGCTCATCCACTTCTGGAACTGCTCTGCCGCGTATGATTCTGGCCCTGATGCTGACGCGCCGATCACAATCGCGCAACTGTCGGAAACAGCAATGTTCCAGCTCTGCAAAGGATCGGTCAATTCTTTGGGTGCAGGGACAATGGTTACGGCCGCATTGGCTGTGCAAAGCATTACACTCGCCAAGAGAAGATAAAAGAATGTCTTTTTCACGTGCATGTCCTTTCAACAAGTTTTATTCTAACGCCTACTGATAATAATTATACGTTTAAAATCCTGGTTACGCAACACGCGTTCTTATTATTTTACCCATATACTCCTATATGAAATACATCGATATCTATAAATCACTAAAAAGCGATATCATTTCAGGCCGTTACAAGCCTGACTCAAAGATGCCTTCTGCTCTGGAACTCAGGTCAATCTTTAAGGTGAGTCTTCGAACGATTCAGCACTCACTTAATTTGCTTAAAACAGAGGGCTTGGTAAAGGGTGTGCGTTCTCAGGGAATCTTTGTACGGAATACTCATGACCTACCTGCTAATACCAGACGGAAAAGCAGCGGCCAAATTGAAAAAGTAGGCGTACTATACCCCCGCTATTCAATGCACACGATCTGGTCACCCTATTTTTACCATATGTTCTGGGGAATCCAAAATTTGCTCGTTCGCGAGAAAATCAGATGCTATCTGATTGAGACAAAGGATAAAACCATACAGGAATTATTCAGGGAGATAAACGCGCTTCAGATCGGCGGCCTCATCTGTCTTGAACTGGAGAATGAGATACTGCAGAAAGAACTGGAACAGCTGAGAATTCCACTCGTTCATGTAGAACTGACCAGTTTTAAAAGCAGTACTCCCTTGGTAGCAGCCAACCATTTTCAGGGTGGAGAACTCGCGGTCAGGCACCTGCACAAGCTCGGGCACGGGAAAATCCTGTTCCTGTATGCGCGGAAGAAGAACGATCCTATTATGGGCCCAACTACCAAAATGCGCTGGCAAGGCGTCCAATCAGAAGCAAAAAAAAATAAAATATCAGCGGTGAAAGAGTTTGTGCTCCACCAGGCGCCAGGCGAAGGATTACGCAGGTCGCTCAATACCGTCTTGAATACGCATGCTGAATGTACAGGAATCATCATAACGACTGACTATATGCTCAGAGAACTCAAATCCATGCTCGAGAGTGAGGTAACAGGAAGCGGCCCACAGCTGGACTTTGTCTCTTTTGATGAGGAAATTCAAGTGCCGGAAATCCGCGGCAGGCCTGTACAATTCTGTCTCTGGGACAAGGGATTGATGGGCGCTAAAGCGGTTGAGACCCTTCTGGCATGGAATAGCAAACCCCCGCGGAAACAGTATTTGCCGATGTTTCTAAAGGGGTCTGTAAAAAGTTAACAGTACAGGTTAACAGAGCTTATTTATTTGGAAGGCGAGGCGCTTATTATGGAGATACAGGAGATGATAGGGATGAAACAAAAATTTTGCAACTACGCGAGATTAGCATTCATGATGATGGCTTTATCCTTGATTCTTGGATGTTCTTCCGGCGGAACACCACCCCCGGCGCCACCCGCAATCCCGGATACCCAGCAAACCGTGAATCGAGCGCTTGAGATTTCTTACCTGCGGCTTGCTATGGACACTTCGCTTGTCCGGTGGGCATCCATTGAAGCGTGTTGTCTTTCCAGCTTGCGAAAAACAGCGCCCAACAATGACTCATGCCTGGGATTTCGTGTTTACCAGGGCCAGGACACCGTGAACAACGGCATCCGCGCCGAGGCCTCGTGCGATTTCCCATTTATTGCAGGCGATTCCGTGGTATATCAATGGCAGTTATTCCTGGCTTCGGACTTTGACTCCACCATGCCGGCAAACACCTGGTGCATTGTTGGCCAGTGGCACGACCAGCCTGATACAGCGCAGGGCGAAACCTGGGCCGCGCATCCGGCCATGTCACCTCCGGTTTCCATCAACTACGGTCCGCTTAACGGATCGGACTGTTTGGGGCTCCGGTACGGGGCCTGGCCTGTTATCAACGACATTGGGACCTTCCCCATCGTGCGTAACCGGTGGCTGAAACTCACCGTGGAGATCCGCTGGTCGCAAGGAAACAATGGTTCAATCAGGCTTTTCCTGGATGACACCCTCCAATTAACGGCCGTAGGGCCGAACATGAACAATTCTTTTCGCCATTATTTCAAGTTCGGTATGTACCGCCATGCAGCTATACCTTCAGATAATTGGATCTATCTGCGGGGGCTGACCATTGTGAAGTAAATACGTCTGAGGTCCGCCTGAGGCGGACGGACTCTGGAAAGACCCGCCTCGCTCTCGCGAAAGCGAGGCAAGATCCCTGCCAAGGCCGCATACCTGAAATCTGCCACCTCAACTCGCTCGCCTCGCAGAGCCTTTGGCGAAGCGGGCGACGCGAGGCAGTGCGGCTGTTGCGGTACGGCGCGGCGCACAACTATCTTTCGTTCTCCATGTCCCTTGTAACCCTCCACAACATCCGCATCGCATTCGGCGGGCCCGCTGTTCTGGACGATATTTCCCTGACAATCCAGAAAGGACAGCGAATATGCCTCCTGGGCCGCAACGGGGAAGGCAAATCCACCCTTCTTAAGATTATCAGCCGTGAACTGACACCCGATTCAGGTGAGGTTATTACCGCTCAGGGGATCACGGTCGCGTATCTTCCTCAGGAGGTCCCCATGGGGCTTCAGGGCAGCGCCTTTGAATTGACCGCCTGCGGCGCAGGAAAACTGGGCGAATCATTGGCCGCCTATCATCGCCTTTTTCAGGACCACAGTGATCCGGCAATGTTTCAGGAGCTTCAGCACGAGCTTGATACCCATGACGGCTGGCAGATCCAGACCCGGGTGGAGCGGGTACTTGACCAGGTGCAGGTAAAACCGGATCTTGAATTCAGCGCGCTTTCCGGAGGTCTGCGGCGTAGGGTCTTTCTGGCCCGTGCCCTTGTCCGGGAACCGGATCTTCTTCTGCTGGATGAGCCGACCAACCATCTTGATCTTGATTCCATTGCCTGGCTGGAATCCTTTATCCTGAATTCCGGCCTGACCGTGCTTTTCGTCACCCATGACCGGCGATTGCTCAAACGATTGTCCACACACATCATTGAACTTGAACGCGGCAGGGCAATCAGCTGGCCATGCGATTATCCAACTTTTTTAACACGCAAGCAGGCAGTACTGGATATTGAAGAAAAAGAATGGGCACGGTTCGACAAAAAACTCGCTCAAGAGGAAGTGTGGATCCGACGGGGCGTTAAAGCGCGGCGCGCGCGCAATGAAGGCCGGGCCAGGGCATTATACTCGATGCGCGAAGAACGGCGGAAGCGCCGTGAACGCGTTGGAAGTGTTTCCATGACAATTAGTGAAGCGAATCGTTCGGGCGTACGGGTGCTTGAAGCGAAACACATCTCCTTTGCCTACCAGGAAACGCCGATTATCCGGGATTTCTCTTTTACCCTGATGCGCAAAGACCGGGTCGGCATTATCGGCCCCAACGGATCCGGCAAAACCACCCTGCTCAACCTCCTTCTGGGCACACTCACTCCTGTGAAAGGCAGCATTGAACAGGGAAGCAATGTGGCGCCCCTTTATTTTGACCAGCTCCGCGAAGCCATTGATCCGGAAAAAAGCGTCTGGGAAAACGTTGCCGGAAACCAGGGGAGCACAATCACGGTCAATGGTATCGCACGCCACATTATTTCCTATCTTCAGGACTTTCTCTTTACCTCGGAAAGGGCCAGCACGCCTGCCCGGAACCTTTCCGGCGGCGAGCGCCACCGTCTGATGCTGGCACGCCTCTTTACCCAGCCCTCAAACGTCCTGATCTTTGACGAGCCGACCAATGATCTTGACACCGAGACTCTGGAACTGCTTGAAGAGGTCATCATGGAGTATCCGGGCACCATTCTGGTCGTCAGCCATGATCGAGAATTTCTTAATAATGTGGTGACATCAGCCCTTATTTTCGAGGGAGAAGGAGCGGTCAGGGAATACGTGGGCGGCTATGACGACTGGGAACGGCAATTGAAAAAACCGAGTATCCCCCTGCCTCCTAAAGCGGCAGTCCCCCAGAAGGCTGCGCCCGTGCCCGCAGAAGCAAGCGGCCCCAGAAAACTTACCTTCAAGGAAAGACTTGAGCTAGAAGCATTGCCTGCGCTGATTGAAAAAATGGAACAGGAGAGCCATATACTGTGTTCTCAGATGGCAGATCCGGCCTTCTTTCAAAAGACCGGATTTGTCAGAGAGACCACTATTCGCATCAAAGAACTGGAAAAGGCGGTTCTGTCGGCGTATGAGCGGTGGCAGGCGCTCGAGTCGCGTTCCGGCATCAAATCCTGACCCTGCGGTCTGCTCCAAAGAGTTATTTTATACCACTATGGATACTGATCTTCTCAATACCGATAAAAGCACATCCTGCAACAAAAGACGTGATAAAGCTGGAGCGGTGGTCAATGTCGGCCTCGGGGCCAATGCTGTTCTGGCGCTGACAAAGCTTTCTGCAGGCATACTTGGCCATTCCCAGGCGCTTCTTGCCGATGGCATCAACTCCATTTCCGACGTTGTCTATTTTATTGTTGTTAAAATTCTTGTGGCCCTTTCGAGAAAGCCTTCCGACGAAGAGCACCCCTACGGTCATCATCAGTTTGAAAGTATTGCGGCTCTTGTTGTAGGCGCTTTTGTTATCACCACCGGACTCGCCATCTTCTGGGATTCGATTAATTCCGCGTTTGATCTTTACTCGGGCCAGATCGAAAAAAAGCCTATCCGGTTGTTTACATTTTTTGTTGCAGTCGGAACAATTCTGGTAAAGATCGTGCTTCTGTTTCATGCCCGCGGCATCTGGAAAAAAACCGGCAACCTGGCTGTCGGTGCTCTGGCGAGTGATCACCGCAATGACATTTTCGCTTCGACCGGTGCTGCTATCGGCATACTGTTCGGTCTTCTGGGGTATCGCATTTTCGATCCCATTGCAGGAGCGGTGGTAGCAGTTATTGTCGCCAAAACCGGAACGGATATTTTACGTGAATCCTCAGCGCAGCTTATGGATTCGGTTCCAAGCCGCGAAATCGATACCCAGATTCGGGCTCTGCTGGAAGATTTCAAAGATGTAGCAACCGTTGAATTGGTGCACTCCCATCGGTTCGGCCCCTACCTTGTTGCAAATCTCACCATCGGGATTGACGGAAATATCAGCGTTCTCGAAGGCGATAAAATTGCCGACCGTGTTGAAGAACGGCTTGTTGACAGTATCGATATGCTGCGGCGAGTATATGTTCATTATCACCCTCGTAAGGCGGAAAAATCCACTTAAATATTAAAAATTCATTTTGAAGCAAAAAAAAAATAAAAAAATCTTGACATGGCTTTGGCACTAATTTATTTCTAATATAACAAACCACTAAATATTGTTATATGGCACCTTTGAAAACACAAGATACTTTGGATCATAAAACCAATTGTCGGTTTGTAACGCATTTAATATCAACGATTTACTGACGGTTGGAGGAAGAAATGCCCATTCAGGAAGCAACGCAAGCGGTAAAAGAGTCCCAAAAAGCCCCCCAAAAACCAGAATTTAAAAAGCTGGGACTCAGGTTCGACCGCTATTTTACAACCGAAAACATCCATCCCTACAACCAGGTCGAATGGGAACTTCGGGCCGCCCGCATCACAAACGACAAAGGCCAGATCATCTTCGAACAGAAAGATATCGAAATCCCCAAAGTATGGTCGCAGATGGCAACCGACGTCGTGGTTTCCAAATATTTCTACGGCAAACCGGGCAATACTGAACGCGAAACCAGCCTCAAGCAGATCATCGACCGCGTCAGTAAAACCCTTGCTGAATGGGGCCGCAAGGACGGCTACTTCGGCACCATCGAAGATTCCGAAATATTCGAGACCGAACTTACGTATATCCTGCTGAATCAGTATGCCTCGTTCAACAGTCCCGTATGGTTCAATGTGGGCATTGAAAAAAACCCCCAATGCAGCGCCTGCTTCATCAACTCGCTCAAAGACTCCATGGAGGCGATCCTCGACCTGGCCAAAACCGAAGGCATGCTCTTCAAACACGGCAGCGGCACTGGCACAAATTTCTCCGCCCTCCGTTCCGGAAAAGAGACCGTTAGGGGCGGCGGCAAGGCTTCGGGCCCCGTCTCCTTCATGAAAGGGTTCGACGCTTTCGCGGGAGTCATTAAGTCCGGCGGCAAGACGAGGCGCGCGGCTAAAATGGTCATTCTCAACATCGACCATCCCGATATCGAGGAATTCATCGAATGCAAGGCGCGCGAAGAAAAAAAGGCGTGGGCCCTCATCGAAAAAGGATACAGCGGCAGCTTCGGCGGCGAAGCGTACGGCTCGGTCTTTTTCCAGAACTCCAACAACTCGGTGCGTGTCACCAAGGCCTTCATGGACGCGGTCGTCAAGGACAAGCCATGGCACACCCGCGCGGTCAAAACCGGTAAAATCATGGACACCTACCGCGCACGCGACCTCATGCGCAAAATCGCCGAGGCCGCCCACGTCTGCGGCGACCCCGGCCTTCAGTTCGACACCACAATCAACGAGTGGCACACCTGCAAGGCGACCTCGCGCATCAACGCCAGCAACCCCTGCAGCGAATATATGTTCATCGACAACAGTTCGTGCAATCTCAGCTCGCTCAACCTGCTCAAGTTCCTTGACGAGTCCGGCGGTTTCAAAATCAAGGATTTCTGCCATGTGGTAAACATCATGCTCATCGCGCAGGACATCATCGTCGACAACGGGTCGTATCCAACGGAAAAAATCCGCGAAAACAGCGTCGAATACCGGCCCCTGGGTCTGGGATACGCCAACCTGGGAGCGCTCCTCATGTGCCGCGGTTATCCCTATGATTCCGACGAAGGCCGCGCATACGCCGCAGCCGTCTCAGCCCTGCTCACTGGCCAGGCATACAAAACATCGGCGCATATCTCAAAGGCTATGGGACCCTTCAAGCACTTTGACGCAAACCGCGAATCAATGCACCAGGTCATCCAGATGCACCGTTACCATCTTACCCGTATCGAATCGTCCTATCTGCCCGACGAGCTGTTAAGCGCGGTCAATCGCGTCTGGAACGAAGCGAGCAGCCTGGGTTTTGAAAGCGGCTATCGCAATGCGCAGGTCACGGTCGTCGCGCCCACCGGCACCATAGGGTTCATGATGGATTGCGACACCACGGGCGTCGAACCCGACATTGCCCTGGTAAAATACAAGAAGCTCATCGGCGGCGGCGTGCTCAAAATGGTCAACCGGTCAGTGCCCCGCGCGCTCAAAACGCTTGGCCATTCCGACGAACAGGTGGCCGACATTCTCAAACATATCGAAGAAAACGAAAAAATCGAAGGCGCCCCGCACATCAGTAACGAATACATGCAAATCTTCGACTGCGCATTCAAGCCTAAAAACGGCACACGCTACATCCATTACATGGGCCATCTGCGCATGATGGCCGCGGTGCAGCCGTTTGTCTCCGGCGCCATCAGCAAAACCGTGAACATGCCCGCTGAGACCACCCCCGAAGAGATCATGGAGACCTTTATTGAGGCATGGCGCATGGGCCTCAAGTCCATCACCATTTATCGCGATGGCAGCAAACGCACCCAGCCCCTTACCACCTCTCTTGCTGACAAGGACAAGGACGGAGCAACGGGCCAGGGTGCCACTGAAACAGTATCAGTGCGCAAGCCCTACCGTAAACGCCTGCCCAACGAACGTCCCTCAATCACGCACAAATTCGCCATCGCGGGCCACGAAGGTTACATCACTGTCGGCATGTACGAGGACGGATATCCCGGCGAAATATTCGTGCGCATGGCAAAAGAAGGTTCCGTGGTTTCCGGTCTGGTCGACGCATTCGCCACCGCCACATCCATCATGCTGCAATACGGCGTTCCTCTCGATGTTCTGGTGAACAAGTTCAGCCATACCCGGTTCGAGCCCTCGGGATTCACCAACAATCCAAAAATCCCCATTGCAAAATCCATCCTCGACTATATCTTCCGCTGGCTCTCCCTCAAGTTCATTCAAAAAGAAGACAAGACAAATGTACGGCTTGCCCTCGATGAAACCGGGGAAAAACCGGCCAGCACGGCGGAACCCGCGCAAGCCATAGCAGCGCCGTTGGCTGATCAGAAAAAGGAGAAGGAAGCTCCCGAGACCGGCAAGGCCGAGACCCGGGAAGAAAACATCTCCTACCAAGCGGATATTGATTCTCCGCCCTGTCCCGAATGCGGCTCAATCATGATCCGCAATGGCGCGTGTCATAAATGCATTAATTGCGGCACCACGAGCGGCTGTTCTTAAAACACCAGATACCTGCGTTATCGGGCAAGCACAGCCTTCTGTATTACCGTATATTGACCTGCACGCACCTGAATGAAATAAATGCCGCTTGGCTGACCAGAAGCATCCCAGGTGATTCCAGTGTTTAGCTGGTAGTAGGAAGCTGATAGTTTACGGACCAGTTTTCCATAAACATTGAAAACCTCAATTTCAATCTCTTCTCCGTCCGTTGCCAACTGTCTGTTACCAGTTATTCTTGTGTTTGGGTTGAACGGATTGGGCGACACGGAAACCGTTATGCCCCTAGCCGGGGTTTCCTGCGCACCAGCCCCTGTTGTTATAAAATAATCGCTGACTAACTGGCGTCCGTCAATATTCAGCGAATCCAAAACAGCGTGTTCTACATTAATGTTGCCGGCCGCATTGAGTACGCGAAACGCCCTGTGGTAGATCATGCCGTCGCCTGCGGCCTCTATGACGCTCATAAGCCGTGAACCGTCCTCTATTGCGCCACCGCAATTTTGATAAGCGGCAATAGCGCTGTCAGCGGCGCATCCGGTAGCGGTCCCTGCGGCCTGGCCGGCAACAATATATACCATATGACTATCCGCCTGTACATCGCTGGTGTCTACAATGCCGCCGCAATATGTGCTGCTCATTTTCAGCCATTTGGTTCTTGAGTACCAATGCAGGTGCCCGCCATACATTGCCAGGCATCTCCTGTTCTGGAACGTGGACCCAAGTTCTGACCGATAATAGCATGCCCCATATTTGGGGTAATGGCTCAGTTCTATGACAATGGGGCGCAATGTATTGTTTGCAATGCGCTCGTTGAGCTTTGCGGTCCACCAGCTTTTCAATGAACTTATCGACCATGAATACGTGCCGCCTACATCCAAATAGTTTTTACCTTGGCTGCCTTCATCAATGCAAAACGTGATATTACCGTAATCCATGAAATAGTTGACTCCTGTCTGAAACTGAGGCAGAGGGGACGGATAGACCGTATTGGGAATATGCGGGAAATGCGCCTGCCATTCGAGAAGTTTGGCGTCATGATTACCGATGACAGGCACAAAAAGGGCATTGGCAAAGAGTTTGGGGTACCTGTTGAAAACATTATGCCAGTCCTCGCAGCCCCCGCACATCGAATTGTCCATGGTCATCAGGTCTCCAAGAATGGCGATAATGTCCGGTTGGACTGTATAGGCATACTGGAAGAATTTGACAACATTTGTGTCCAGGAACTGGGTGTCGCCGAACAGGACAGCTTTGAACCTGCCTCCGGGACCCGGGTCAAGTTGAAAACTTCCCATCTCGCTGGTGTCGCCGTCCACTACAAGGAACCAGTTGTACCGCATAGAAGGGGCAAGCCCGGTCAGATGGACATAATCTATACCAGTGATACTTAAGCTATAGCTGCTGTCAATGCTGAAATAAACGGTCCCTTCCCCGCCTTCCCAGTGGATAAAAACCGCTGTCCTGGGATTGTCTGTGTCGATATACTGCCACGGTTGGAGGGTAATTCCTGCGAATGCGGACAAGGCTGCTATAAGCAGCATTAGGAACATCTTTTGCATTTCATTCTCCTGGTTAACTCACTTATAAGGATTCTCTCACTTATAATAATAATTAAAACTCCCTTGGTTATCTATAAAAATAGGCTTAATATATATTGCTTATTTATCTTTTATATTCTATTTTAAATGAAACATGCTATATATTAGTATTTTATGAAATATTTATTACTATATCAAAAGCTCAAACAAGCCATTGGCACTGGTTTTTATCCAACTGGAAAACGGATTCCCCATACGCACGAACTGGTAAAAAAATACAGTGTCAGCCTTACGACAGTCACCCGGGCTGTCACCCTTCTACAGGACGAAGGACTAATCAGAAGGGTCAAGTCAAAAGGCTCCTTTGTCCTTAAACAGAAAAGTGACGATTATATTGCCTCTCACCGCAGGGAACGGATCGGGCTTCTGATTGACGGAAAAATATCCAAATTCATGGACATGCATTTTTTCAGACAGATATTTGAAGGAATGGAGCGCATTGCCCAAAAACAGGGAAAAAGCATTGTCATTATTCCGCGGGAGGACAAACCTGTCGAGGAATACCTTGCGGAGATACATTCGAACAGCGTCGCAGGCGTCATCCCCTATTCGTTCTACAACCAGCTTCTCTACAATGGACTGAAGAAATCAGGACTGGCGCTTGTATATTGCGATTTCCTCGACCATATCCTGCCTGTGGACCAGGTGACCGTGGATCACGCACGCGCAGGCGCACTCGCTTTTAACCGGCTCTTTGAGCTGGGCCATAAAAAGATGCTCTTTTTCGGGACCTATATAGGTGAGGGTAAACGTGAGGACACCGACCATTTCTACTGGTGGCAAGGCATTGAGTCCCAGGCCCGGTTCCAGAAGCTGAAGCACGTGTTCCGTTCGTTTTTTTTCATGGACAACACGCTTAAGGAAAGGATACGCACAGCCGTCGATACGCATGCAGATTGCACCGGCTATATCTGCGCATCAAGCACATATCTTGAACATGTGAAGGATATAATTGAGAATGACCGGAAATATCACGGGAAAACACGGGACGCTGTTCTTTTCGGCGACGTGAAAGAGGGGCTTTTTCTGCGGGACCGCTGTGTGAGCCTGTGCCGTTGGGACACGCGGAACATGGGCGGTCGCGCCATGGAAGCCATGCTTGAAATACTGGAGAAAAAGCCGCGCAGGCCCGGCATTCAGTACGTTCCTGTGGAGATTGTGTAGTATCAGTCCAAAAATCGTTCGATGCGGGCACAGTATCTTGCCGAAGTGAGTCGAAGCACCCGCATGCCAAATAAACCGCTCGTTTCGGCTCCGCTCAACGAGCGGTTATGACAAGTACGCGTTCCTGATACAAAGACACGATCCCCGGCTATTTTAAGCATATCATGCGTTGAACAAGAATTCTTCCGTTAATCTTCGCTTTAATCATATATATGCCTACCGGCTGCGCATATGCGTTCCAACACACAGTTGACGGTGTAGAAGAAGGATTAAGAAAAGAATAAACAAGTTTACCGGTAACAGTATATATGCATATTTTCTCAGAAACGCATTCTTCCTTATTTTTACTTAATTGTATATGCACACTAGAACTAAACGGGTTCGGCGACACGATAAGGTGGACATTATCCTCCTTCAACGGCCGGGCCGCCGCACGAGAGACCGGATCCAGGGGAATCATGACAAATCGCGATCCGCCAGTGTCCTGATCACCCGATTTTACCTGGAAACCCGGAAACGTGACAAGCCCGTATTCGTCAGCGGTAATAGTATCGATCTGATAGACCATAGCCGTGTCGTTAACCGCCGTATTTCTTACGATGTATTCTTCCCCGGGAATTATCCTGAAATTCTGGAGCCGTCTGGGCGTTATATCAGCGGTATCATCGCCAATAGGATCCATATAGTTGGACTTCCACGATGCCAGCACAATCTCGTACCTGTTGAGTTCGTCAATCTGCTCCTGCACGCCGCCTGCCTTATAATGGGGCGTGCTCCATATAAAATGATTGTTCAACGGGAAATCAATCTCTTCCGGGACATCAGGAAAGGGAAGGTCCGCGTTGCTCGCCACATTGGAAAACGCGGGCAAGGAGTTGTTTTTCCTTATTGTGGTCAATTGCGGAAGCGCCGAGGCTATTACATCACACTCGCCGTGGCCGTACGCGCCCCGTACTCCCCCGTTGAATCCTCTCCTGCTTATCTCCAGGTTGGTGAAATAATTCCGTCCCTGTGAAGGCCAGTCAACGGTCAAATCCTTTGCCCCAAAACCATAGGCGATCCATGGCATATCATCGCCGGGACTCAACAGAAGTTTTTCTTCCTGATTAAACCAATTGTTGACAGTCATGCCTTTGAATTTTTCGTTCAGCAATTCGCTGCGCCATCCGGTAAAAGAGACTGTCATGGCTGTATCGTCATAGGCGCCCCATAACTTGCTGAAATAGCCGCGCTTATCATATACCCCCTCGTCATAATAGTCTGTGGCGCCGGAATAGGAAAACGCATAAGCGAAGAAATCGGGATAATTGTACGCAAACTGCAAGGTACCGCCTGAACCATTGGAATTCCCCTTGAGGAAAACGCGATTAGTGTCGATTCGCGCTGAAAAATAAGCGTCCTTGAAAATAAGATACTTCAGGAAATTCATCACCCGTGCCTGTGTAAAATTCATTGTGGGACCCGTGTCAACGACATCACCCAAGCGGTAATTATACGTCTGGCTGAACCCAAACCAGTATGTGTTGTCGCCTTCGGGAATCACTTTAATATCGATATGCTTGTTTGCCATATTATCCGGTATGGAATCTGTTATACCCCCAAGGTCCTGTGTGCCGCCATTCAGGCACAATTCAAGATTACAGCCTCCTAAAGTTGAATTATAACGTCTGTTTACTCCTACCCAGTATGGAAAAGCGTATTCCTGGTACCGATAGGACAAATTAAATGTATCAACATCAATATACTGCAGATAGATGCGTGCGGTCTTATAGTTCGACTGCCAGATTAAAAGAGGAGCGGGATCCGCAACGGTTTCCGCAACAGGCCCTATGCTGTTGCCGCCATCCACGCTTTTATCCTCAATGCCGCCTATGACCGCGGTTACGGCATAGTAATAGGTTCCATTTATATGAGTGGTCAACACAATCATGTTTTTACCTTCCGGCAACTGCTCCGTATTGCCTGTCGCTGCCGGGTCTAGCGGTTCTGTTACGTTTCTAGAAAAGACACAGGGAGGCGTTAAATTCGAGAATGTGGAAATCTGCGAAAGATGGTCCAGTATGTCATTATGAGCGAATCCCTGCGCAACTTCAAACCTTTTATTCTCCAATGTCAGATCAGCGACTGTTATCGGGGACGTACTGCGATACATGATATACTTTTCACCGCTCGCCACTTCATCCCAGGTAAGGAATACCTGCCCTGAGCGGAAAGATACAGCCAAATTCGAGGGTACGGCAGCGAAAACAGGCATTAGTATTGAAAGAAACAGGGGAATTAAATAAAATAGCTTCATGGCACCGTCCTTATTTATTATTTTACACAATATTTTGCTATATTATTATAATAACAAATTATCATACCAAATACAATGTCAATTATTATATTAATTATTGTTAAAAATTATACTATGTCGACGCTTTAGAGTTCCTTGCTTAATGAATGAAATAACTTTTAAAGACCTCTTTTCGAATCCAAATCTTGTTTTTCTCATAATAGACGAAAACGGGATAATACGCGATGTTTCACCCAATGCAAAAAAAATGATCGGATTTGATAAAACGTATTTCCACGGTAAGCGCTTGGAGCAGATTTTTTCCCAAAGATCATCATTCGAAAAGCAGATACTCACTATTGCATGTATTAAAGAACATGCGATATGCCCCGGTTACGTATATGTGGGTCTTCGAGGAAAAGGTACGCACAATGCCATAGAGGATGTTTTTGTCGACAAGATATTCCATTTTTCATATTTCAGTTGGGTAAATAAAAATAGCGCGAAATTCCTGCCCATATCTCTGGCGCCGCAACACGTAACACTGGAATCACCGATTGTTCAATGGCTGACAAGTCTTTATAGGCAGGTCCAGCAGCCGCTGGTGCTTCTGGATAACGATTTCAGGATATTTTTTTATAATTCCAGCTTTCTTTCTCTGCTGAATTACTACGATGATTCGAAAATCCTGGGTTTTCCCATCCTGGAATTTCTTGATGAAAGGCACAGAAATCCCAGCCCATTCGATTTTCTCAAAAAAATAAGGGACCCCGTTGGCGCTATTTCAAAGGACGTCAAACACCAATGGAAGCCGATGGTCACGGTTCCCTTAAAAAACGGTTCAGCTAAAAAAGCGGTCAATCGTCTGTTTGTTAAAAACAAGCGATTGAAATTAAAATGCAGCAATGGCGCCCTGAAAATCCGCGAAAACCAAGCCGATCCCGCAGAACCCAGCCGGCTTATTTTTTCAAAAGCCGTGAATTTTCCCAACCGGGACCTTAAAGTGGAAATATCCTTTATAGCGGAGAAGGGGATCGATGTGACAATAGCCCTTGGGCGTCCTGTTTCCGGAGGATTATACAGGTTTTTTGATCATGGATATCATATTGACATAAAATTTCACAATCATTTGTTCTGTCAATTTTCAAGAAGGTCCTCGCCTCTTTTGAGAAGCGAGATCGAGCATATTACACCGGGAACAACGTGCGCAATAACGATAAAACGCATAGGCCCGGTAATTTCCATTGAAATGAATGGCAGGATTATTATGCATTACAAGGATCCCAGGCCGATCATCGGCGTATTCGCGTCCCATTTGTACCTCTATTGCTGGGGGCATGCGCTGGAGTTAAGGAAGTTTGCAATAAGTATAAAAACTTCCAAATATAATCGTGAAACAGAGGAACATGATAGATCAAAATTCATATCCTTTGCCACGGTTCCGGGAAAGCTCTTCAATTTTTATACTGAACAGATTTACTGCATAAACAGGGTGGCATTTGTTGTAGGCTTTAATGAATTACCGATACTATCGCGTAATCCTGGAAAAGACACGCTGCTGTCGCGTTTGGAAGAGGTCCGCAACCACATTGAAAGCAATTATTTCAGAAAAACTGATTTTAAGAAACTAGCCGGTATGTGTTGCATAAGTTATGTCCATTTCATAAATAAATTCAAGGAAGTGTATGGTTCGGCGCCCAAGTCTTTTCAAATAGAATGTAAATTGCGAGAAGCTGAAAAACTTTTAAAAAGTGGGAAATACCAGATAAAAGAAGTGGGGGAAATGATCGGGTTCGAGGATGTGGTCAATTTCCATCATTTTATTAAAAAACATCGGCATACGACCCCAGGCTACATGCGAGAAAAGCCTGTCTGAGACCCTTTTAAAATTTATTATTCAGTACTAACCGATTTTTAAACTTATTTAGACTTATATAGATTATCATACCAATAATTCACCGGATACCGCGATCGATTCGATCAGTTTTCAATTCCTGTATTCCCTCGGCGACATGCCCATTTTTTTCTTGAAAAGCCTGTTGAAACTCGAGAGCGTTGAAAATCCGCACTCAAACGCCGCGCTAGTGCCACGACCACTTAATTTTTACACTTTTTGTATTTAAATTTTTCTCGCGCTTTTTTTCGTGTAAAGCGCCAGTTGATCAATATTT
>MFYT01000004.1 GCA_001789205.1 Candidatus Raymondbacteria bacterium RIFOXYA2_FULL_49_16
AAAAATTCCAGCCGGCATTACCGAAGGACAGCAAATTCGTTTGGCAGGACAGGGCGGTTTAGGTATGAATGGCGGTGCAAGTGGTGATTTATATTTGGAAATAATATTGCTGCCGCATCCGCTTTATGCTGTTGAGAGAAAAGATATTATGTTGAGTTTACCGATTACGCCTTGGGAAGCAGCGTTAGGTGCAGCTATTGAAGTGCCGACCTTAGGCGGAAAAATCAAATTAAAAATTTCAACAAATTCACAAACAGGACAAAAGCTGCGTTTGAAAGGACGAGGTTTGCCGGGCAAAATACCGGGCGGACCCGCCGGTGCGGTAGGTGCAGCGGTCTTTCAGCGAAACGTTCTGTTCAAGGGAAAAACGCGGGTCCATTCGGAGGAAAATATAACATGTTGCCGCGTAAAAATCCTATCTCACCAATACTATTCGTTTTGTCACCCTGTAATCGCCCGCGTTAAATTTAAGCGCATATATGCCGCCTGGCGCCTCACACTGTCTCTCGTCCCTGCCGTCCCAGTCTATCGCATGCCTGCCCGCGTCCATCTCACCCTCAATCAATCGTGTGACGATTCTTCCGTGTACATCATAGATAGCCGCCGTTACTGTTACGTGCCGGAACACATTAAACGTTATGTTCGTTGCTTGATTGAACGGATTCGGATAACTGTGTACAAGAACAACCCCGGACGAATTCATACGATCATATTTTTTTTCCTCGATGCCCGTCATACAGATGCTTTCACATTTCCGCCTGACAAGATCGCATAATTTAAAATATGTGTACATAACCTGTGTAATGGGGGCATAGGTGAATATCATGCCTGAAACATTCCGGCACCGGTCAATCCACGGATACGCGCCCCATGCTCCTGGACCGCTTATGTGTTCCACGTAGCCATTGCTTGGGTTTTCAACATCAATAAAATTTCCCAGGCCATATCGGATAGTGTCCGCATTATACGGGTGATACGGAGGAGAAAAAGGATAGGGAAGGTATTTGACCGGAACGTTGTTTGTCTGGTCTTTATAAAATTCACTGATTGACTGAGCGCTTAATACTGTGGCGCCATTAAAAACGCCATTATCAAAAAGCATGCGCACAAAATTCATATACTCATTCAAACTCGAATAAGCGCCGCCCGCAATCCAGGGATTCGATGGCGTACTTTTCACATATTCAGTATGCGGCATCTGGCACTTTGACGCAATTTTTTCAAAAAAAAGCGTGTCCCAATCCTTGCCGGAAACAATTTCAGCTATGCGTCCCGCAACCTGCATTGATACGGAGCCATAATTAACGCACGAACCAGGCGGATCTTCCAAGGGGACGTGTACCGCGATACTATCCACGGACTGAGCCAATGACAACGAATCCGAGTTTTCATAATTTTGTTCAGAATAACCGGAAAGACCGGATGTATGAGATAATAGCTGCCGGATGGTGATACGCCCTTTCCCATATTGCGTAAATATTGGCAGAAAAGAACCTATTGTATCATCCAAGGAAAGACGATTGTCATCAACCAAGCTCAACAAAGTGGCCGCGGACAGCCACTTTGTTGACGAGTAAATAGGCTTGACTGTATTCTCATCATATGTCCCGTTTGTACGGGAATAGATAATGGTATCATTTCTCTTTATGATCACCGCATAGCTGCTAAAAGGATTTAACAGCGGGAAATGAAAGTTGGACAAAGAATCTTGCAGAAGCGTGTCGATTGAACTGAGATCCGGGCCATATTGGGAGACGGCCGGAAAAGGCGTCATGACAAAAAAAAACCATGCATAGGCAAAACTGAAGGCCAAATAGAACAAATTTTTTTTAAAATACATATTCCCTCGATTATGTTATTTAAGTATAACAATTTATGGATTAAAAATCAACCGCATTCCGACGGGCTAAAAAGATGGCGGCGCCATTGCGATGCCCTGCCGCCGCGCTATCAGGCAACTTATTTTTTGTATTGGTTAACCGGAGAATATTATTTTGCAGGTATTGTTTTTAAAAATTCTTAAAAAATGGACCGCCATGAATATTAAAAAAACAACCGCCATAGTCCTCTTCATTGTCGCTGGGATTCTGCTCCCCTTCAGCTGGGTCTATAACAACGCCAGCGCGGACGGCGACGACTTCTATGAAAGCATCATCCGCTTCGACGACATTATCCGGAAGATAAAGACCCACTACGTGGTCGATGTTCCGGCCGAAAGCCTCATTGTCTACGCAGTTGATGGCATGCGCGACATACTCGACCCGCACACCAACTACTTCAAGGAAAAGGAATATAAGGACCTCATGGTGAAAACCAAGGGAGAATTCGGCGGCCTGGGCATCACCATCGGCATCCGCGAAAACATACTGACCATCATTGCGCCGCTCCCCAATACCCCCGCGTCAAAAGTGGGTCTCATAGCCGGGGACCGCATTGTTAAAATCAACGGCAAGTCGACCGCTGGCATCCAGATAGACGAGGCGGTGGAAAAGCTCCGCGGAAAAAAAGGCACCACAGTCACCATCACCATTGAACGCCAGGGTGTCATCGACCCCTTTGACGTCACGGTCGAACGGGACATCATCAAGATCAAAAGCGTGCAGTATTCGGGCATGATCGACGAAAAGAACAAGGTCGGATACATTCTCCTGGTCAGTTTCACTGAAAAGTCGTCCAGTGAAATGGAGGCGGCCCTCCGCGCGTTGCAGGCCCAGGGCATGGCCAGCCTCGTCCTTGACCTGCGTTCCAATCCCGGCGGCCTGCTCAAGCAGGCGGTCGAGGTGTCGGAAAAATTCATTGGCCCGGGTAAAATGATCGTTTTTACCAAAGGCAGGGACAAGAGTTCCATGGTCGAATTCAAGGCCCAGATCGGGCCAACGTTGTCCGATAAAACACCGCTGGTAGTGCTGGTCAACGAAGGCAGCGCCTCGGCGTCTGAAATCGTGGCAGGCGCAATCCAGGACCACGACCGCGGAGTTGTCATGGGCAGCCAGACCTACGGCAAAGGATCGGTCCAGACCATTCTTCCCCTCGAAAACAACCACGCGCTCAAACTCACCACCGCTTATTATTATACGCCCGTGGGCCGCTGCATCAACATGCTCGCGAACGATGTTGGCCAAAAACGCCACGAGGAGCAAAACGCCGAAGCGGAAATGGACGAGGAAGGCAATCCAATAGAGCCAAAAAAAGATTCGGTCAAGACGCAAAAAGAGGAATTCAAGACCCTCACCCTTGGCCGCTCCGTATACGGCAGCGGCGGCATAACGCCGGACGTGGACATTGACCCCGAGCACTTCTCACGCCTAGAGATCGAGATAGTGCGCAAGTCTATGTTTTTCAATTTCACGGTCGCCGAGATAAACCGCATGAAGGCGAAAAAACAATCCATTGATGAAAAAACATTCAAGGTATCGGATGACATTTACACCAATTTCATCGCCTATCTCCAGAAGGAAAAGTTCGAGTACAAATCACCCGAGCAGACCGTACTCGAAGAACTGAAGAAAACCGTGTCCGGCAGCCGCAAGGACCCTGCCGACACGTCAAAAATCCTGCAGGGACCCTATGACAAGGACATGGACCGGAAAATAGCTGAAGTAGAGTCGCTGACTGTCAAAAATCGCGACTATGCCTTTACCCGGTACAAAAAAGCGATTGTCGACAGGCTCACGCGCGACTTTCTCAACTTCGGCGTGAGCGAAGAGGCCTTTTACCGGTATGCCCTTAGAAAAGACAAGTTCGTCATTACAGCCATAGATTTGCTCAAAGACCAGAAGCGGTACAATCGCATTCTCAGCAAGGATTTCAAGAAAGAAACGCCTTAAAAGCGGGTTGAAAGACTGCCGTAGAGCATGGCCGCGTAATCGTCGCTGAGTCCAGGTTTTCGTCCATAGAGCGTGATCCCCATGGAACCAATATAGCCCAGCTTTGGATAGACCAGGCTGGCGCCGATACCCGTGCTGGTGTAGAGATCGTTCGCAAGACTGACATCAGAAAACTTCAGGTACCTGTTCTGCGGATAGGTGTATCCCCAAAACATGCCATTATCGATAAAGGCAAAGGCAAAGGCTGTGTATGAAACGCGGTTAATGAGCCGCATGGTCCGTTTGTCGAAATACTCCTCTAGTCCCATGGTAGAGTAGTCGACCTCGAAGAGGCGGTACCGGTACTCAATGTTGGCAAAAGCAACATTGGTCCCATAGAGATACCTGAATCCCCTGAACTGGGTGCCGTCGTCATAAAAGAGGAGACGGTGGCGCAGGGCAATATTGTCAAAGTCCTGCCGGGCAATGGCGCGCACCTGCATGGCAAAGGTCTGCCGGGAAAACGGGGTTGCATAGGCGCGGGCAATGCCTGACGCCTGATTGAAGGGGGAACCCACGTCATTCGACCGGTTATACACCCAAAACCTGGCCGCCTCGGCAAAGAGATAGAAGCCGCGGGTAGGTATCAGATAGTGGTTCCTCCTGTCAAGAGTGGCGGAAAAAGCCGCGGAGGGCACGCTTTCAGTGCGGGGATACCAGGGCGATGCGCCAGCGAACATCGAGGGATCGAGTACGAAAATATGCCAGTCAAGGTCGCGCCATTTATCAACATTGATCCACCAGGTTTTGGAGAGATCGTACGAGAAGGTGGCCCGCAGCTGGAAGGTCTCCCACACGGCCTTGGCCACATACGCGGAAACAGAGGCGTTTTGCGCATAGTACGGGGAATACTTGTAGGGTCCGGTGCGCGCGTTTAAGTTAAGGCCGCTTTTAATTGTGCGCGACGGAAACGAGGTGGCGCTCCACAGGACCGTGGCCGCATAAGCGTAGGGCGCGGTGATCATGAGGTCCAGCCGCTGGAGACGATTGAAGAGGTAGAGCTGTTTTACGCCGGGTGTCGCGGAAATCCAGTATTTGTCCTCGCCGAACATGGTAGCGTTCAGGCTGCCGCCATAGGGGAAAAAACCGCGGCGTTCGAGTTCCTTCACATAGACCCAGACCTTCATGGCGCCTGAATCGCCGGGAAGAGTGCGTGCATACACGGTATCGAACCAGCCAGAAGCCATGAGCCCGTTTACCGAGCGACGGACCATGGCCGTATCAGCCTCTTTTCCCTGATAAAGGTCCATTTCATCGAGTATGAACCGCTCCCGCACGTGCGTATTGCCGAACACGCGGACCTCGGTGAGTACGCCCGCATGCGCCGCATACACCGCAAAGAGAACAACAAAGGCCCTAAAGATCATGGTTTTTCTCACATGCCAAGGGAAAAAGGAGCGGGCCTGTAAGCCGGGTTCTGTATTTGTGCAGCCATCTGTCTGGGATCCGCCTCACGGCGGACCTCAAGCAACCTACCCTGGGGTAATGGCGAAGCGGGCAGCCTCATCCCCCTTTACTTGGTCTTGTACCGGATGGGGTTTGCCGTGCCCCTGGCGTTGCCGTCAGGGCGGTGGGCTCTTACCCCGCCATTTCACCCTTACCTCTTGACACGTTCGGGCAAGCCCGGCGCTTCAGGAGGTGGTATATTTTCTGTGGCACTTTCCGCAGGTCGCCCTGCCTTCCCGTTAGGAAGCATCCTGCCCTGTGGTACCCGGACTTTCCTCTCGCCTGCGCGAACACAAGCAAGCGGCTGCCCGGCCAGCTCCGGAATTAAATTAACAATAATTGGAAGGGAAATCAACGTATATTTTATTTTCATCTGCACACCCTCAAGGAACCGCCTATGCGAAAAAAAACCTTTGTACTCACCGACCTCTCCCAGCGCGTTCATGTCCCTGATTTTTTCCTCTGTCCGGAAGACCTTGGTAAAAAAAGCGGGGTTCCCTGGTCAGTCATAAAAACGACCCTGCACGGCGGCCCGTCTGAAGGCGTTGAAGCGGTCGTTATTGACAACGGGGCCCTTTCTTTCATGGTCCTTCCCTCGCGCGGCATGGGCGTGTGGAAAGGTGAGTATCGCGGCATGCCCCTGGGCTGGGACTCACCGGTCACAGGGCCAATACATCCCGCTTTCGTGGACAGCGCCGCGCGCAGCGGCCTCGGGTGGCTTACGGGCTTCGATGAAATGATCGTCAGGTGCGGGCTCGAATCAAATGGCCCGCCTGTGACCGACCGCGTGCTCGACAACCAAGGCAATCCTGTTGATGTTCAATTGACCCTGCATGGAAGAATCGCCAATATTCCCGCATGGTACCTGAGCATTGCGGTGGACAATGATGTCATCACAGTAAAAGGCATAACAGACGAAACCGGGCTTTTTCATCCCCGCTTCAGGCTAGAAACTACGGTTGAAACCAAGATCAACTCAAACGCCGTTACCATGCGTGATACGATCGTGAACCTGAAGAGCATCCCGTCTGAGCTCCAACTGCTGTATCATTGCAATTTTGGCGAGCCTTTTCTGGGAAAAAATTCACACCTGGTCATGCCGTTCAGGCAATTTGCTCCACGCGACAGCGTGGCTGCCCGTGACAGCGATACCTTTGATATATATAAGGGGCCGACAACCGGATATGTGGAACAATGCTACTATTGCACACCTTTGGGTGATACTACTGGCCGCACATGCGCGCTCCTGCGCAATGGTGCTGCAACCAAGGGTGTGGCTGTCAGATTTAATACACGGCAGTTGCCTTGTTTTACTCTATGGAAGAACACTGCGGCAGTGAGTGATGGGTATGTAACCGGCCTTGAACCTGCGACAAACTATCCTAATCCCAAACCCTTTGAGCGAAGCCAGGGAAGGGTTGTGAACATGCCCGCAGGAAGCAGCTACAAAGTGTCGCTCACACTCGAGGTGTATGACACAGCCGCAGGTGTTTCAGGAGTGGAAAAGGAGATTGCCAGGATTCAGAAGCGGGCAAAACCAGTGGTGCACCAGCAGCCTGTAGCGGGGTTATCGTTCTGATCCCCCCTACCCCCCTTAGAAAGGGGGGAGTTCCTTTGTGAGATCAAGAAAGTTAAACTCACGAGTTAATCTCCTATTCATCGTTGCCGATGCTCTACTATAAATAGATTAAAATGTGATCCCCCCTTCATAAGGGGGGCAGACTGCATAGAGCACTTTCGGGGGGATCAATTGGCACTGATCCGGGGGTGTTCCTTTAAGAGCGCTCTCGGGGGGATCAATCCCCAGAGTCCAAGACCGCACGAGCCCTTTCTTCAATAGCCATGCATACCCGGTCAAAGTCCTTTAGAACTTCGTCATTTGCAAATCTTAACACCGTAACCCCATGACCCTTCAAAATCACAGTTCTCTCCCGGTCTTTTGCCATACCTTCTTTAGTGTAGTGTTGCCCACCATCCAATTCAACAACCAAACCAATGGAAGGGCAATAAAAATCAACAATGAAATTATCAATCGGCCTCTGCCTGTGAAATCTGCATCTGAATGTCCGCAAGAATTCATACCAAAGTTTCTGTTCTGCCTTGGTCATATTTTTTCTGAGTGTTTTGGCCCGTTCAACGAGTTTAGGATTGTATGGCAAATGATGCCAGTTAAAAATGAGACCTTGCCTCTTCAGCATCACTGGATCTGTATTGCCTCTGGATTTATTCATCTCCGTCTTTCTTTCGTCACCCCCCTTCGTAAGGGAGGTGACCGAACAGAATGCTTTCGGGGGGATCACACAAACCGGATGGCGCAATAGAGCAGCACGCCGCCGCTGAGCATGGCAAGGGCGGGCTTGATGAGCTGGACAATTGAATCAGCAAGGCGAGTATTGAAGTGCTGGTTGGAAACGATAAGGCACACATGCACGGGCGAGAGGATCATGCCCATGTATCCTGAACAATAGGCAAGCACAGTAGTGGCCATGAGTTCGCGCGTTGACGGATGCGCACCAAGCACGGCCATGACAATGGGAAAGCTCGCGCCCACAAACCCAATGGCAAGGCCTGAAGTAAAACCCGCGATAAACGGCACCAGCATAATCACCAGCACCACGGGAATGCCCCAGGCATAGAGCTCGTTCCGCATGCTGTCCATAAGCAGCGAGCCATCGGGCAGCCGGGCCTCGAGAAAGGCGCCATAAACCCGGATAAACAGGACGATCGCTGCCATGGCAATGGTTTTACGCGAAAAAAGTATATCACGCCACTCTTGAACGGGAAGCGGCCGTTGAAACTGGAGCAACGCCATGGCAATCACCAAGCCAATAATCATTGGCAAATATTCGCTTATACGCGCCAAGTCTGGACAGATAAACTTGAGAACAATATAAGTGCCAATGACAATAATGATGGGAAGTACCAGTTTCAGAAACCTGTCGCCTTTGGCAGCCTGGGCAGCCGCATCTTCGTGTATCTCCGTGCTTCCCGTGCCCCTGAGCAGAAAAAAGTAACCCGCGATCACGGCAAAAATGCTCAGCGAAATCTGCAAGGCCATGAATTTTGACATGGGGATGCCGGTGAGGTCACGGGCAAGAAGTACGCCCGGATAGAGCGGCCACCAATACTCCCAGATATGCCGGAACCAGTAGTTTATCTTTGTTTTAAGAATTGCCGGAAGCGATTTGTCGTGGTCGCAGTCGTCGACAAGGGGCGCTGAAAAGATAGCGCCTCCAGGCATGGGCAAAAGACCAATGACCGCAGGCAGAACTGCCAGGGCGTGGCGCTGGCTGATACGCGCGCGCACGGCAAAGACCAATTCCTTCATACTGCCGGTCTTTTCCATCTGTGCGCTAAGCCACACCACCTGGAATATAATGCCCATAAGAAAAAACATGTCCAGGGACCATATGCGGCCCCAGGCAATGGCGCCTATGACGCGAAAAGAATGGCCGCTCCATACGGCAAGCACAAGGGTACCAAGTATCGAGGCCAAGCCAAGCTGGTTAAAGAGTTTATTGAAGAACAGGATAACGAAAAGCGATCCAAGCACTTTCACAATCAGGGGTGCATGTATTATGGTTTCCATGGTAATTGGTTAAAATAATGAAGTTCCAAAGGGGTTTTCAATCGCATAAGAAATTCTAATATGGAAATATTCATTCTGCCGATAAAGTCTTTGCCTTGTTTCAGACACAAAAAGCATATTATACGCGGCTCAAAACCAGAAGATGAAACAAAAATCATCCAGTACCCCCAAGTTCATAGTAGTTACCGGGGGTGTCATCTCTGGGCTGGGCAAAGGAATCGCCGCTGCCAGCATCGCACGCCTCCTCTCCTCAAAACTCAAGATAGTCCCCATCAAATGCGACGGGTATCTTAACACCGATCCCGGCACCATGAACCCCATTGAACACGGCGAGGTCTTTGTGCTCGACGACGGGGGTGAAGTGGACATGGATTTTGGCCATTATGAGCGCTTTATCGGGTGTACTGCCAAATTCGAATGGAACCTTACCATGGGAAAGGTCTTTAAGCGAATCTTAGAAAAAGAACGCCATGGAGACTACCTGGGAAGCACTGTGCAATTTATCCCTCATGTTACCAACGAAATAAAATCCATGTTCCACACCATTGTGGAAAAAGAAAAGGCCGACCTTGCCCTCATTGAAATCGGGGGTACTGTGGGCGATCTGGAGAATCAATTCTATATCGAAGCAGTACGCCAGCTCAAGAATGAGGTGGGCAGAGATAATATTCTTTTCATCCATCTGACCTATGTACCCATTCCGAGCGGGGTGAATGAGCAAAAGACAAAACCGACCCAAATGAGCGTTAAGGCATTGAATGAATTGGGGATAGAGCCTGATATTATCATAGGGCGCTGCCAGGAATACCTTACCCAGAAAATTAAGGAAAAGATCTCATTATATTGTAATATAGACACAGATGAGGTCATTTCCGGACCCGACACCAATTGTGTATACGAAATTCCGCTTATTTTTGAAAATGAAGGCCTGGTCGCCAGTCTGCATAAAAAATTAAGCATCTACAGCCCACCGTATCTTAAGGAATGGCGCGAACTCGTGGAAAGAATCAAGAAAAACATATCTGAGCCTTCCCGCCAGACAACCATTGCCATCTGCGGCAAATACACTGCACTCGAAGATTCATATGCCAGCATCATCGAAGCGCTCACCCACTGCGGCGCCCAACTCGATATCAAAGTAAACTTAAAATGGGTCGACACCGACGAGATTGAAAAAGGCACTGTTGGACCTGCAGAGGCACTCGAAGGTATTGGCGGCGTTATTGTACCCGGCGGTTTTGGCGTGCGCGGGGTCGAGGGAAAAATCACGGCCATCCGCTATTGCAGGGAAAATAACATCCCCTTTTTGGGCATCTGCTATGGCATGCAGCTGGCTGTGGTTGAATATGCGCGCAACAAATGCGGTATCAAAGAGGCGCACACGGCCGAGGCAGAGGCTGACGGTAAAAAAGTGAAGAACGCGGTCATTGACCTACTGCCAGAGCAGAAAAAAATCAAGGACAAAGGCGCCACCATGCGGCTGGGCGGCCACGATGTCATTATAAAGAAGGGTACCCTGGCACACCGCATTCTCAAGGCCGATACGGTGCGGCGCCGCTTCAGGCACAGATACGAAGTCAACCCGCAATACATCCAGACGCTGGAAAAAGGCGGCATCATTTTTTCAGGATGCGCAGGAGACAAACGGATCATGCAGATCATGGAACTCGAAGGTCATCCGTATTTTGTCGGATGCCAGTTTCACCCCGAACTCACCTCCCGTCTCGAAGTCCCAGACCCCTTTTTCCTCCATTTGGTGAAAAACTCACTTACTCCTGAAAAAAAAGGAAACTGATCAGTGCCCAGAGACCCTTCAATCAGAAAAACCCTGATCATCGGCTCTGGCCCAATCGTCATCGGTCAGGCCTGCGAATTCGATTATTCAGGTACGCAAGCGTGCCAAGTGCTCAAATCCGAAGGCATAGAAGTGGTCCTGGTGAATAGCAACCCGGCCACGATCATGACCGATCCTGAAATGGCCGACCGCACCTATATCGAACCCATAACCCCCGAAGTCATTGAAAAAATTATAATCCAGGAAAAGCCCGATTCCCTCCTTCCCACCTTGGGAGGCCAGACCGGACTGAACATGGCCGTGGCGCTGGCCGAAAGCGGCGTCCTGAAACGCGAAGGCGTGCGCATGCTGGGCGCCAATATCGAGGCTATTAAAAAAGGGGAAGAACGCGATCTTTTTAAAAAGGTGATCCACGATATTGGGCTTCAGGTCCCCCGTTCCGGCTTTGCCCATTCCTACGACGAGGCGATGCAGATTATTGACCATGTAGGTTTTCCGGCTATCATACGGCCCTCGTTCACCCTTGGCGGCAGCGGCGGCAATGTGGCCTACGACATCGAACAGTACAAGCGCTGCGTGGAATGGGGCCTTACCCTTTCGCCGCGTTCCCAAATACTGGTCGAGGAGTCGGTCATTGGATGGAAAGAATTCGAACTCGAGGTCATGCGCGACAAAAAAGACAACGTGGTCATTGTCTGCTCCATTGAAAATCTTGATCCCATGGGCATCCATACCGGCGACTCCATTACCGTGGCGCCCGCGCAAACCCTTACGGACCGCGAATACCAGGACATGCGCGACGCGTCCATCAAAATAATCCGCGCCATAGGTGTTGAGACCGGCGGATCGAACATCCAGTTCGCCATAAATCCGGCGAATGGGCAAATGTACGTCATTGAGATGAACCCGCGCGTGTCACGTTCGTCAGCACTCGCTTCCAAAGCCACAGGTTTTCCCATTGCCAAAATCGCGACCAAGCTCGCCATTGGCTATACGTTGGACGAAATCCCCAACGATATCACCAAAAAAACGCCTGCCTGTTTTGAACCGACCATTGACTACTGTGTTGTCAAATGGCCACGCTTTACATTTGAAAAATTCAAGAACGCCGATCCTACACTCACCATACAAATGAAGTCCGTGGGCGAAGCCATGGCAATCGGCCGCACCTTCAAGGAGGCGCTGCAGAAGGCCATTCGCTCGCTCGAAATCGGACGATTTTCGCTCGACAGCAAACATATCGAAGCCGAGTATCGCGACCCCGCAACGCCGGACACCTTTCTGAAAGAACGCATCAGAAAATATTTCTGGGATCGGCTTTGGTACGTTGCCGAAGGGATCCGCCGAAACATATCAATCCAGGAATTGTACGGCATTACGGGCATAGACCCATGGTTCCTCAACAATATCAAGGACATTGTGGACATGGAGGCCGCGCTCAAGGCGGCGGCTGGAAGTGCAGAAACATTCACGCGCGACCAAATCCAACAGGCAAAGGCCTTTGGCTTTGCCGACAATTATCTTGCCTCACTGCTGAACATTTCCGAACCCGAGTTTCGCCACACGCGGTTGTCGCAAGGATTAAAAGCCGTGTACAAGACCGTGGATACCTGTGGCGCCGAATTCGAAGCCTACACACCGTATCTGTATTCCACCTATGAGAAAGAATGCGAAGCAGCGCCCACAACAAAACGTAAGGTGGTCATTCTGGGCGGCGGTCCCAACCGTATTGGCCAGGGCATTGAATTCGATTACTGCTGCGTGCACGCCAGCTACGCCTTGCGCGAAATAGGTATCGAGTCCATCATGGTCAACTGCAATCCGGAGACCGTGTCCACCGATTACGATACGTCGGACAAACTCTATTTCGAACCTCTCACATTTGAAGAGGTGATGAACATAATTGACACGGAAAAACCCGACGGCGTCATTGTGCAGTTCGGCGGCCAGACGCCATTGAAACTCGCCAAGGCCCTTAAAGAGGCCGGGGTTCCCATCATCGGCACATCACCCGAATCCATTGACCGAGCCGAAGACCGCAAACTTTTCTGGGAAGTGATAGACAAATTGAAACTCCGGCAGCCGGAAAGCGGGACGGCCCGCAGCTACGAAGAAACGCTCGTCATAGCCAAACGGCTCGGCTATCCGCTGCTCATACGGCCCTCCTTTGTTTTAGGCGGCCGCGCGATGGAAATTGTATACGACGAAGCTTCGTTGCGCGCCACGGTTGAGCAAGCCATTGAAGCGTCTCCCGAACACCCTATCCTCATCGACCGCTTTCTTTCGGACGCGGCCGAAGTTGATGTCGACGCCATTGCTGACGGGCACATGGTCGTTGTCGCGGGGATCATGGAGCACATTGAAGAGGCTGGCATCCATTCGGGCGACTCCGCCTGCTCGCTGCCCGCAGTCACGCTCAAAGCAGAAATCGTTGATGAAATCAAACGGCAAACCATCCTGCTCGCGCACGAGCTGGATGTCCGCGGCCTCATCAACGTGCAGTATGCGATCAAGGACGATATCGTGTACATCCTTGAAGTCAACCCGCGCGCCTCCCGCACCGTGCCCTTTGTCTCAAAAACCATCGGCGTTCCCTTGGCAAAACTCGCGGCAAAAATACAAGCAGGCCAAACCCTTGCCGAACTGGGTTTTACCACGGAAAAGCCGCTCAGCCATGTTGCGGTAAAAGAAGCTGTCTTTCCCTTCCTGAAATTCCGCGGAGTCGATCCCATCCTGGGACCCGAGATGCTTTCCACGGGCGAGGTCATGGGCCTGTCCGACAATTTCGCCATGGCCTACGCGAAGTCCCAGATGGCCGCCTTCAACACCCTGCCCGAAAAAGGGAGGGTGTTTATATCTGTCAAGGACGATGACAAGCTAAAAATTGTTGAGATCGCCCGCGAACTGCACAAGCTCGGATTTGCCATTGTAGCAACAAAAGGGACATGCCTTGAGCTGATAAAAAACAACGTCCCCTCGGAATTTGTGCTCAAGGTCTCCGACGGCCACCCCAACATTGTGGACATGATCCTGGAAAGCAAAATTGACTTTATAATAAATACCACTATTGGAAAGCAGTCTATCCTCGACTCCTATCCCATGCGCCGCACTGCTCTCGAAAAAAGCATCCCCTATGTCACCACAAAGCGCGCGGCCACCGCGGTCGTTCAGGCGCTGTGCATGCTCAAGAAAAAACCCATGGCAGTCAAACCCCTGCAGAATTATTACCAAAGTAAATTAAAAGGAACCCTCCATGGCCGATGAAATCCATGAAGAATGCGGCGTTATAGGGGTCTTTAACGGCAACAAGGCCCTCGATCTTGCCGTGCTGGGTCTCCACGCCCTGCAACATCGCGGTCAGGAAAGCGCCGGCGTGGCGGTCAGCGACGGCAGAGCCATCCATTCCTACCGTTCCCTGGGATTGGTAGCCACTATGGCGCGAAAAACCAAACGTTTCATGGAGCTCAAGGGGCACATCTGCATCGGCCACACCAGGTATTCAACAACGGGCACCAGCAATCTCATCAATTCGCAACCCATTCTCATTGATTATAAAAGGGGCCAGCTTGCGGTGGCCCACAACGGCAACCTTATCAATGCCGACACGCTTCGCTCGGACATGGAAGAGCAGGGATCCATTTTCCAATCCACAAACGACAGCGAAGTATTCCTCCATCTAATCGCGCGCTCGAAAAAACCGTCGCTGGTCGAAATGATCGCGGAATCACTGAAAAAAGTGAAAGGCGCGTTCTCGCTCCTCTTTCTCAGCGAAAACGAACTCTTCGCGGCGCGCGATCCGCACGGAGTACGGCCGCTCTGCCTGGGGGTCCTCGACAAAAAAACGGCCGTGGTGGCTTCAGAGACGTGCGCACTCGACATCATGGGCGCCCGCTATGTCCGCGATATCGAGCCCAGTGAACTGGTCTGCATCAGTAGCAAAGGCATCCAGTCGTTTCGTTTCGCCCCTCCGGGAAAAAAAGCCCACTGTATCTTTGAATACATCTATTTTTCGCGGCCCGATTCGCGGATATTCAACCACAGCGTTGACCGCCTGCGCCGCGCTTTTGGCCACGAACTTGCCCGCGAACACCCGGCAAAGGCTGATATTGTCATTTCAGTGCCCGACTCAAGCAATACCGCGGCCCTCGGCTATGCCCACGCCTCGGGCATTCCCTTCGAGATCGGACTCATCCGCAATCACTATGTGGGCCGCACATTCATCAGTCCTGCACAGGGCGACCGTGAGGCAAAAGTAAAGCTTAAGTTCAACCCGGTCCGCGGCGTACTCAAAAACCGGCGCATCGTACTTGTAGAAGATTCGATAGTCCGGGGTACCACTCTCAGACAGCTGGTCTCCCTTATCCGTAACGCTGGCGCAAAAGAGATCCACATCAGGGTCAGTTCTCCTCCAATAAAATTTCCCTGTTATTACGGCATGGATTTTCCCAGCTTCGACGAACTCATTGCGAACAACAAAACCATTGAGGAAACGCGCCAGTTTCTTGGTGTGGATAGTTTGGGCCATCTCTCTATCAACGGGTTGCGAAAATGCATGCAGGAAGAACCGAACAATTACTGTTACGCCTGTTTTTCCGGGGCCTATCCCCTTGGTGCGCTTAAAACAAGTAAAAATATTTTTGAAAACAGGAAAAAACAGAGGACATGAAAGCAGTACTCCTTCTCGAAGACGGCACCCTGTTCGAAGGCACGGGTTTTGGCGCGCAAGGCGAAACCCTGGGGGAGGTGGTATTCAATACCAGCATGAGCGGCTACCAGGAAATCCTCACCGACCCGTCCTATTGCGAACAGATTGTCACCATGACCTACCCGCTCATTGGGAACTACGGGGTCAATCCCGACGATACTGAATCGGCAAAAATCCAATCCGCCGGTTTTATCGTGAAAGAGGCCTGCCCCTATCCCAGTTCGTGGCGCTCCAAAACATCGCTCGATGAGTACCTGGCCAAAGCAGGCATTACCGGTATTTCGGGCATTGACACGCGCATGCTGGTGCGTCACATCCGTACCAAGGGCGCCATGAACGGCATTCTCTCTTCTGTTGACACTGACCCGGCCAGTTTAAAGGCAAAGTTAAAAAAATATCCGGGCCTTGTTGGACGCGATCTGGTTGAAAAGGTGACTGTCAAGAAACCATACGCATTCACCAAAGGGCTCTACAATCCCTATACCGGAAAGACAGAGCGACCAAAAACAACGTTCAAAGTAGTCGCCTTTGACTTTGGGATCAAAACCAACATTTTGAGGTTGCTCTGCCACCACGGATGCCATGTCACTGTGGTCCCCGCAAATACACCAGCGGAAAAAATAATGAAACTCAAACCACACGGGGTGTTCTTAAGCAATGGCCCCGGCGATCCCGAGGGCGTAACCTATGCCATTGGGGCCATCAGGGACCTCTTGGGAAAAGCCCCGATTTTCGGCATCTGCCTGGGCCACCAGCTACTTGCCATTGCGCTAGGCGGGAAGACCTATAAACTCAAGTTCGGCCATAGGGGCGCAAACCATCCGGTAAAAAACCTTAAAACCGGGAACATAGAAATCACCAGCCAAAACCACGGTTTTTGCGTTGATATCGACTCCCTTAAAGGAAAAAAGGTCGAAGTAACCCACATGAACTTGAACGACAACACGGTCGAAGGTTTCCGGTGCGCCAAACTACCCGCCTTCTGCGTGCAATACCATCCCGAAGCCTCTCCTGGCCCTCACGACTCAGCCTATCTTTTCCAGGACTTCATCAAACTCATGGAAGGTTTCTGGAAGAAAAAAAAGAAACGGTAAAAAGATTCGTCCTGCATTTGGAAATTAAAAACATTCAATAATGCAAAATTCACTCAAGTACTTCCACCCTGCATGGATACAAAAGGACACCCGTATACTGCATGCGGACCTGTGCGTATATGGCGGGACTTCAGCGGGCATTATCGCTGCTGTCAAAGGCAGGCGACTCGGATTGTCTGCGATTATATGTAATCCAGGATTGCACCTTGGCGGTCTTTCAAGCGGCGGGCTTGGTTTTACCGACTTTGGTAATAAAGTGATCATCGGCGGTTTGTCGCGTGATTTCTACAAACGTATTGGCCTTCGATACGGACTTCCTGAAATCTGGAAATTCGAACCGCACATTGCGGAAAGCGTTTTTCATGAACTGATTAAGGAATTCGATATTCCGGTATGTTCCGCGGCGTATCTTGACCATGTTGATATGACAGCCAAACGCATCACTGAGATATCATTCCTCGGCGGGCTTCGCGTCAAAGCCAAATCGTTCGTCGATGCGACGTACGAGGGCGATCTTATGGCCAAAGCGCGGGTATCCTATACCGTAGGGCGCGAAGACAACACGCAATATGGGGAAACATGCAATGGGTTCCAAATTCATAACAAGCACCAGTTCGATTATCCGGTCGACCCCTACATTATTCCCGGCCATCCCGGCAGCGGGCTGCTGTCCGGCATACGCGGTGAAGACGCTGGCCCTGAAGGTCGCGGCGATTCACTTTTGCAGGCGTATAATTTCCGTGTCTGCATGACGGACGACCCGGAAATTCGCGTACCCTTCCCGAAACCTGAACACTATGACCCAAAGGAATATACGCTATGCGCACGCTGGCTCGCGTCGTTGATGAACTCCGTCAAGGCACATGAGAGCAATTTTCTCGATGATGCTATATTCCGGAAATTCGATAGGATTACCGCGGTAAAAACGGACACCAATAATCACGGGGCGTTTTCCACGGATTATATCGGCGCCAATCACCGCTGGCCAGACGCAGGATATGAGGAGCGCGAAGGGCTTTTCCAAAAACATGTGACCTATCAGCAGGGGCTCCATTGGTTTATGGCAAACGATCCCTCGGTTCCCGGACCAATACGCGGCACATATGCAGCATGGGGACTTGTGAAAGATGAATTCCTCGATACTATGCATTGGCCTCATCAGTTGTATATTCGCGAAGCGCGGCGCATGGTATCGGATATTGTCATGAGCGAAAGGCATTGCGTGGGCGCCATGAACGTAGACGATCCTGTGGGCATGGGCGCCTATCAAATGGACAGCCATAACTGCCAGCGTATTGTGCGCGATGGACATGTGCTGAATGAGGGGGATGTCCAGATGCGCCTTGAAGCGCCCTATGCCATAAGCTATCGAGCGATCATTCCCAAGACCGGTGAATGTGAAAACCTCTCCGTGCCTGTGTGCGCTTCCGCCAGCCATATCGCGTTCGGTTCCATACGCATGGAACCGGTGTTCATGATCCTCGCGGAATCAGCCGTGGAAGCGGCGGCGCTGGCGCTTAAAAACAATGCATCGTTGCAAGACGTGCCGTATAAAAGCCTTAAGGAAAAAATTCTGCAATCAGGCCAGATCGTCAACGTGCAGACGAAAAACAGTGGCCCGTCAAATCCCAACGATTGAGCTGGATTGGGAGCAACAGATGTTTGCGTGATATATGATAAGCATAAAACCGGCCTTGTATCCGTACCTGATGTAATTTTAAACCAGGCTACTCTTCGCCATTTCTAAAAGCTTCTCTAACTGGCCGACCCAATCGAGTAAAATATCTATTGAACGTACTCCATAATTGTCGTATATTTATGGTAGTATGTTCCAGAGAATCATAACTTATTCAAAATCAAACAGTTTCTTTTTGTTCGGTCCGAGAGGAACGGGTAAAACCACCCTTGTCCATAAACGATTCAGTCCGGACAATACACTCTTTATTGATTTGCTCAACCCCGAGGAAGAAAACACTTTTATTCTTCACCCAAAGGAACTTGAACAGCGAATCAACCAATTCGGTCCCCATCTTCAGAACGTTATAATTGATGAAGTCCAAAAAGCCCCAAAACTGCTTGATTGCGTTCATGGGCTCATCGAAAATCACAAGCCCCCCCTGCGCTTTGTCCTTACCGGATCCAGCAGCCGTAAACTAAAAAGAGGCGGTGCCAATCTTCTAGCGGGTCGCGCATTCGTGTACACACTGCATCCCCTGACCAGTGTGGAAATAGGTGAGGATTTCGACCTTGAAACTGCCCTGGCTTGGGGTACACTCCCGAAAATCTTCACGCTGCCAGGTGTTTCCGATAAAACCGATTTTCTTCGCGCCTATGCGCTCACGTATATTAAGGAGGAAATTTCAGCCGAGCAAGTAGTCCGAAAACTCGATCCTTTCCGCAGGTTCCTTGAAATCACCGCTCAGATGAATGGCAAGCCGGTCAATTTCTCCTCCATCGCCCGGGATACAGGGGTTGATATTAAAACCATCCAATCATATTTTGAAATACTTGAAGACACCTATACCGGTTTCCTGCTGAACGCCTATCATTCATCAAGCCGGAAAAGCCTCAGGTTTGCTCCCAAAGCGTACCTTTTTGATACGGGTGTAAAAAGAGCGCTGGAGCGCACTTTAAGCGGCGCATTGACTCCCGGAACTTACGCATACGGTGAGGCGTTCGAACATTTCATAATCCTTGAAATCAGACGGCTCGCTTCGCTCCGATATCCCGATTGGGAGTTCTCCTTCCTGAGAACCAAAGATGGCGTTGAAATAGACCTGATTATTGATCGTCCAGGTATGCCCATCGCGCTCATTGAGATAAAATCCGGCACAACAGTCACCGAACAGAATACGGCAACCTTGAACAGAGTACAATCGGAATTCCCAAAAGCGGAATCATACTGTTTAAGCCAGGATGTCTCGGCCAAAAAAATCGGTGCGGTCCATTGTCTTCACTGGCAGGAGGGATTAAAAAACCTTGGCCTCGCTTAGCGGTTATCTATTGTCACCTTACCTGCTTTTAACATATATTTCATTTGGTATGAAAATAACATGCTGGGGCTGCAGGGGTTCCCTCCCCACGCCGGGTTCCACTACGGTGAAATACGGCGGCAATACCACGTGTTTTCAAATCAATTCAAAAGACGGTCACCTGATCATCATTGACGCGGGATCGGGTATGCGCATGCTGGGCAATTATTTGCGCAAAAACGATCCCCGCCGCATCATCCACCTGCTCATCACCCATGCGCACTGGGACCACCTCATGGGCTTTCCCTTCTTCATGCCCGCCTACCTGAAGAACTACTCCATCAAGGTAAAGGGGTATATCGACGCACACCACAAACTCAAGGACATCATCGCGCACCAGTTTGAAAGTCCCTATTTTCCCGTTGATTTCAGGGTCCTCAAATCGCGCCTTGAATTCACCGAACTGAAGAAAAAAAAGTTTAAGATAGGCAATGTCTCAATCGAAACCATCAGGCTCAACCATCCCAATGGCGGTTTCGGGTTCAAATTCAGGGAAAACGGCAAGGCCTTTGTCTTTCTCACCGACAACGAACTCACCTACAACCATGGTTCAAAAATGAACCGGTGCGATTTTATCGAGTTCTGCCAAGACGCGGACCTGCTTATCCACGACGCCCAATACCTCGAAAGCGAATACAACCATTTCAACCGCGGCTGGGGCCACTCCACCTTTGACGATGCCTTTGAATTGGGCCGCGACGCGGGCGTCCGCCGCCTGGGATTCTGCCATCACGACCAGGAGCGTAACGACCGCGACCTCGACGCCATCGAGAAAAAATACGCGCGCATCTCAGGCCGCATGAAGTGCTTTGTAGTCAAGGAACACGATACCTATACGGTCTGACCCCTCACTTATCAAAATCGAAAAGCAACCCTCCCCCTTTCTTGCCGTAGATTGTTATGGATCCGTTGCGGTCTGTGCGCAGCACAACAGCGTTGGTCTGCGCCAGGCGCGCGATCGCCTCGTCCGAAGGATGGCCGAAAGGATTGCCGGATCCAACTGAAACCACGGCCGCGTCGGGCGCCACCGCGGCAAGAAAGGCCGTTGACGAAGAAGTCTTTGATCCGTGGTGCGGCGCCTTCAGTATGGTTGCGGATAGCTCGCCGGGACAATCGAGCAAGCGTTTCTCCGACTCAAAATTGATGTCAGCGGCCATAAGCGCGGTACAGGTACCATTGCTGATGGAAAGCACCAGGGAGAGGGCGTTGCATGTGTCGCTCTCCGTTATGACCGCCGCCGTATCGGGCCACAGGCACGTTACACGCTGTGACACGCCGCCGGGCGCCTGCCGTCCCCTGAACATGACAATGGTGTCAATACCCAGGGTATCGGCCACAAGCCGTACAAATGCCGCGTACGCTTTGTCTCCCGGCCAGGTGCCTCGCGCCGAAAGCCATACGCGCTCCACGGTGAATTGACGGCAGACCAATCCCGCGTTGCCGTAATGGTCCTCGTGCGCATGGGTAACCGCCAGGTCGTTAATGACGTGAATATTCCGGTTTGTCAGAATGGTGTCAATACCGCTTCCATACGAACCCGCATCGATGAGCAAGGTTGTGCTGTCGGAAAAACGCACCAGCGCAGCGTCACCCTGGCCCACATCGCAAAAGGTGATGGAAAAACGCGGTTCTTGGTCCGGAACACTGACCGGAGAACACGATACAAAAACAAGACAAAACCCAAGGGCGCACACCCAGTTCATGGCCTGCTCCCTGCGGGCAGGGCCATAATAAGGGAAAGGCCCATGGCTGCTGGTGAAAAAAGCGGCTCATCCGCGCCAAACGACAGCACGCCAAAGGCCTTGAGGTGTCCTGCTTTTCCGACTGACATGCTTTCTTCGAGAGAAAACGCGCCTTCGAATGTATGGCCCTTTCCGGAACGGGAGCTGATGAACAGGCATTCGGGCGACAACGCAATGCCCCGGCCCGCGGGAAATGTGCAGCACACGCGCGCGGATACACGTTGCGCGTCTCCCGCATCAGCGTACCGCGCGCCAGCCTCAAGGCTGCCGCCATTGATAAATCGCTTTGCGTACAGCCCCGATGCGTAGGGACTGTCCGAGGAGTTGGTGTCTGTACGCACTGATGTAATTCCCTGAATGCCGGTAAGGGTATATGAGGCTCCACTGCCAGTCCATTCCTCGCGCCATTCAAGACAATACCTGTTTTCCCTGGACAGGCTGGAACGGGCGGCAGTGGCGGCTGGCCCAAAGGAAAGGCCACGTGCCTCCCATGTGGCCCACATTTTTGCATACTGTTCACTGGTACGCGCACCCGTAATCAGAGCTGAATCAGTTTCATTATATGCATACACCGACCGCCGGGAAAAGGCGGACTGGCCCCTGCCTGCGGGATTGCAATAGCCGGCGCCATAGGCGGCATAGCCCAGGCCAGCCCCAAGCCTGCCCGACCGCTGGGAGGCGTCGATACTGATCGCCGCACCGCTGTCCGCGTACGAGACCTCGGCGTCCACCCTACCCTGACCGGTGCGCGCGCCGCCATACGCGCCAACAGCCGCCATGTCAATATTGCCGTTTCCCTGGCCTGGCAGCCGCATGCCCGCCACCGCGATGCCCGCATAGGCGGCGCCCTGTCTGATATCGCATCCGCCGCCGGCAAGACCAGCCAGACGGCCGGCAGCAGTCCGTTCACGCGCAGCCGAAACAAAGGCAAAAGGCGCGCAGCGCTGTAATGACAAAGACAGGGAAAGACCGTTGAACTCCGTTGTACGGGGAAAAAGGGCGCTTTCCGGAAAATCGCGCGCATAGGCCTGGTTCGAAAAGAGCTGGGGCGCGCCGCCAAGGGTGATGCCGCGACCCTTGCGCAGGCTGAAATTGCCCAAAGTTGCGCGCAGCCCGGTACAGGCCGGTGAAACGGCAATGGACCGCGATTGAAAATACCCGTTGCCAAAGGCGTCAGAACGCTGCTCCGCGGAAAATGAGACTCCAGCCGCCTGCGCAAAAACGCCAAGCCCGTGCTCCTTCTCGAACATGGTCAGAGTGTCATCAAGGTTGCGGGAAAAATCATACGCCACCCGTACGGCGGCCGGCGTGCCTTCGTCCGGCGATAGGACAAAGGGCGCTATCTTTACGCGCAGGCCGCGGGGGATTGACTCCCAGTCAACGGCCGCGGAACCGCACGCGTTTTCGAGCAGTGAAAGTTCCTCCTGCGACACGCCCGGCACCAGCGCCAGTCCATCGAGTGAAACGCACAGGCCGCGCCTGTTTTCGCACATATCATACAGTATGGCATAGGCGTTTCCGTCAAGGTATCCTTCGCGGTAAAGCCAGTACAGGCCACCCTTCGAGTCGATGCGCTGCGCATCTACCTGGAGCGCACCGCACCCAAGTAGCGCGCATATGATGAATAATCGGCAATACTGCACGGCGTCAAAATATTAAAAATGTTCCATTTATAGCGCAACAAAGTTATTTTTTATTCTCATGCAGACTCGCATATCATCATTTTTTTCCGGAATCGGTGTTCTCGCGCTTGTGCTGCTTGCCTGCATGGTCCTCGACCAGATCGCTTTCCAGGTCTACACCGGTTTCATCAAGAAACCCGGCTCCCTGAAATACTCCATGGCCGACCTCAAGAAGGCCTATCCCGGCCTCAACGAACAGGAGATCACCAGACTGCTCACCGAAACCTGGACCCGGCAATTCAAATATTTCCCCTATACCCAGTTCCTTGAAAAAGAGTACTCGGGCAGGTACGTAAATGTGGATGCGCACGGCATCAGGTCTGGCAGGCAAAAAACCATCTGGCCTCCCGATACCGCAAAGACAAACGTCTTCGTTTTTGGCGGGTCAACAACTTTCGGCTGCGGTGTCGCCGATACGCAGACCATCCCCTCGTACATAGGCGATGTGCTGGGCCCTTCCTGCGCGGTCTACAACCTCGGATGCGGCCATTATTTCGACACACAGGAGCGGATCAGGTTCGAGCAACTCGTGTACGGCGGATTCCGGCCCGACATCGCAGTTTTTATCGATGGCATCAACATGTTCGACAAAGTCGCGGAAGGGCCCCGGTTCACGAAAACGCTGAACGCGCACTTTGAGAACAGCGTCGAGAGCCTGCTTGCCTTCCTGCTCCAGCAGAGTTTCGTCACGTACTCCTTCACTTCGCTCAAGAAACACTTCACCAACACCACTGTAGGCAGCGAACTCGAGGAATATGGCGATGGGCCGGCATGCGTAGAGCGGTACGAGACAAACATCGCGGCCATCGAACGGACGGCCCGGTCCTACGGAATCAAAACGTTCTTTGTCCTGCAGCCATCGCCTCTCTACCTGCACGATTATTCAACCGACCCGTTCATCCGTTTCGACCCGAACAAGGCGTCGCCATACAAGGACGGCTACGAACTTCTTAAAAATAAAATTGCGGACAGTATGTTCTCCGCTCCCCCGGGCTTCATCGATCTCTCCGGTATCCAGGAAAAAAGGTCTGACCTGTTATACGTGGACGCGGTCCACTACGCCAGCCGCTTCTGCAGGGAAATCGCGGATTCAATCTGCGCGCAGATCGCCATGGCGCAGCACTGAGCGCGCGGCCAGGCCCTTTTTATAAAAACAACTCCAGAAACCGTTCCTCTTCATTTTCCCAGCGCATATCGCGCGCCATGGCAAGTGCGTGCGTGCGATATTCGGCCAAGTGCGCGGACGATACAAGCAGATCATTGAGCGCCCGCGCAATGGCGTCTGGATGGGGCGCTTCGATATAGACGCCAAACCGGTAGCGGCCATTCACCTTCTCAATCTCGGGAAGCCGGCTGACAGCCATGGGAAGCCCGGCCATGGCATAGTCAAAAATCTTATTGGGAAGCGCATTGGCGAAACTGGCGCCGTCAGCGGCTCCAGTGAACACGCCAACATCGGCCGAGCACAGCAGACCGTGCAATTCCGTAAAGGGAACCGGCGGCAGCCAGGATACCCGCTGCGCGCGATTATTATCTCTCAGCGCCTTGCGTACTCGCGGCGCTTCGGGACCATCACCGATAATGACCAGGTGGGCGCGGGAGACCGCGTCCATGGCGCACACCAGTTCATGCACACCGCCCGACCTGAGCAGCGATCCCTGGAAAACAATGATTGGCATGTCCCCGGACACGCCGCATTGTTCGCGAAGGGCGTTGTTCGGCGCATACGGTTTATACAGAGGAAGATTGCGCACCACCACAGGAGCAAGACAGTTGTATTTCCGCGCAAGATCGCTGCGATCTGATTCGCATACCGTGATTGAACGCACGACATGGCGCACGGAAAAGCCCTCAAGCAGCCGCCATACGGCCTTCTTGAAAGGCGAACGATGCACATCAGGGAGTTCCGTGTACAGCTCGCGCGAATCGTACACTACTGACCCGCCCCGCAGCAGGGACGCGCACACACACGGGAAAAGCGCGGGCAAATCGCAGGCAAGATAAAAGGCCGGACGCGCGTGCAAAGCCATGAAAAAAAGACGGATCATATACAGGGCGAAAAAGAGAACGCCAGGAAGACGGGAGCGTGAAAGCCGTATCAGGCTGATTGAAAGACCCGCCCAATGCCCAAGCGCCGGTACCTTTTCCGGGTCAGCGTACGATACAACCCGAACGTCACAACCCTGCCGAACCAGGGACCTCGCCTGCCGGTACAAACGGTACTCGGTGGTCAGGTCGGAAATACATGCGGCAAAAACAGTGGTCTTCATCTGCGCGTCAGAAAGGCCTTTGCCTTTGCGATCTCTTCCTTGTCAAAAAACCGGACCGCATACAGAAGGGGGACAAAGGCCGCAACGCCGATGATACGGACCAGGGTGCTTCCAAGAACGAGCGCTGGCACATAAACCAGGGCGGTAAGCAAGGCCAGGGTGGCAATGCGGCGCCACTCATAAGGTATAAAATAAAGTTTCATGGAAATTGGATACAGTATGGCGGCCATGGCCATGTAAGAAATCAGGGTGACAATGGCCGCGCCCATGATACCAAAGCGCGGAATAGCGAAAAGATTGCACCCCACGTTGATGATCGCGCCCGCGCAGGTAATAAGCGGAATGTACCGGGTCTTCTCGCGCGCATATATGCCCACGATGAAATTGGAATAGATGCCGCAAAAAAGATAGGCCAGCAGCAGCACCGGGATAACCGGCAGGCCGGCCGCGTATTTCGCGCCCACTAGGGTAAAGTTCCTGAAACCAAGGCCCGCGATCTCCCGGTAAAAAAGCCCTACTGTCAAAAACACAAGGGTAGTTACAAACACATAATAGGTGAAGACCCGCGAAAACATGCGCGCCCCTGATTCGTCCTTCATGTGCGTAAGAAAAAACGGGGTCCAGGCGGTCTGAAAGGCGTAGACAACCAGGAACATGATGACCCCGAGCTTTGCCGCGGCGCTGTAGAGCCCCACCTGTTCAGCGCCCAGCATGCGATTGACAAGAATGCGATCGATAAGGTCGATGATAATGACAAAAACAACGTTGGGGATATAAGGCAGCCCAAAGCCAATCATGCGCTTCATGAGGCTGCCGGGAGCGCTGCGCCGCAGATTTTTGGCATAGAGCGGTATGAACACGCCTACCACCAGGCACGAGGCCAGGGTGTTTGCCTGGAGCACGGACACGACCGTGGTATTGTGCCGCAGATAAATAAGGTAAAAACAGGTGGAAAAATGGATGGTGACGTGCACAATTTTCATGATAATGAACGACAGTGGCCGCTTGTCGGACTGGAGCAACGTATAGGGCGCGACTGTAAGCGCGTCAAAAACCAGGATGGCAAGCATATACCCGTACGCGCCGGGCGCGTCGAGTCCCATGACGCCCAGCAGAAATCCCGCGGAGAGCTTAAGTACAAAGAACCAGAAGATGCTGGCCGCGACTATCCAAGCGACTCCCGCGGTAAAGGCCGCATCGCGGCTGGTTTCGTCTTTGACACGGTAGCGCATGATGGCCTGGCGCATGCCGCACATGAAAAAGACTTCGGCAATGCCTATGAAGGTCTGGATGACCCCCAGCTTCCCGAACTCCGAGGGCGCCATGCTGTTGGTGAGCAGGGGCAGCAGCATGAAATTGATGCCGCGAGAAATAAAACCGCCAAGGCCATAGATGACCGAGTCGGATAAAAGGGACCTGATTTTCTGGAACATTTATCGGATAATCGCCAGTTTCCCGGTCCGGACCTGCTTATCAGGCGCCGTGAACCGGTAAATATATATTCCTGTGCGTACGTATGTCCCGCCCGGGTTTTTCGTGTCCCACTGACAGCTGGACTGGTGGCTGGGCAGCGCCTTCTGGAACACCAGCTCGCCCGCCAGCGTGAAGACCACGATGGACGCGCCGTTCACGCGGGTATTGAAAAAAACAGGGCGGACGCCCCGGCAGAGCACCGGGTAGGCGTATCCAGATTCGACCGCGTCGGTAAGCCGCACGCCTGATTCGAATTCCTGGAGCCCGTTTTCGAACCCCAGAAACACCTTCCCTGTGCTGCGGTGCACAGCGACTGAAAACACCCGGTCGTACATAAGGCCCTTTGACTTGTCGTAGGAATCAATAAGAATGCCGCTCCGGTCCACATCGCCCACGTCCACGGCGCTGGTCGGATACCGTGCCGTGGCATAGTGGAGCATCTTTACCCCGTATTCGTCCGTGGCTATCCAAATATTGTTCAGTGAATCAAAATCAAAGTCATTGATGCCCACGTCAGGCAGGAAATACCGCCAGAGCCCGTCCACGTTGCTATATATCTTTGTACCGCTCAACGGAGGATAATAGTCCTTTCCTTCGGCGTAATAATATAGTCCCGATGTGGTGCTTATCCATATATCACCGTAAAGGTCGGTCTTGACCTTTTTCGCCGTCTTGTTGGCAAGGTACGACTGCAGGCCCCTTTTAGATTCGGGCAGCCCCTTGGTGGACGCTGACTGTATGCACAGATTCTTGTATGTCGAAAGGTTATCAAAAATCAGGGAATCGCGTGTGCTCAGTTCGCGGCGCAGGCCGAACGCGTCAATATCGCCCCTTCCCTGGGCGATAGCCCAGATATTTCCCGCGCCGTCCACGGCCAGGCTGTTGTAGTGGCCGTCGGCCTGAAGCCGGTTGCGCGTGTCCACGCGGCAAAGCTGTTTAAACCCGCCCGTGGCGCCCGAGTAATCGGTCATATTGACCATGTATCCCTGGTAGGACCTCTGTCCGTCAAGGGACTGGTCCCGGTACACCCTGATGCCTCCGGGATTGGTCCATTTGCCGCTGATGTATTCGTTCTCAGACTGCGAGAAGTAAAAATTGCCGGCCGCGTCAAAGCACAGTGCGGTGGGAGTAAAGGCCGTGACCCAGGAATAGATTTCCGGATTCGGCGCGTTCATATAGATGCTCGGGTGCATATAGTTTACCGGCCCAAACTGCTGCCTGAACTCCCAGATTGCGGGCCCATAGGTCCGGTTGCCCAGCGTCGTTTCTTCCGTGAGAAAGGGGTTGTCAATAGAGATAAAACCATGGTGCCAGGTGTCTGTGCAGAACGAGGCGAAAATACGGTTATTTTTATCAACCACAAACGCGTTCATGCCCGCAATGGTAGTGGGGTCGTATCCAGCGAAAATATGGGTCCATTTGTGTCCATCAAATTTCAGGATCCCCATGCTCTTCTCTTTGTTCGCCCATGAGTCGCCGGGAATGTCCGTATTGTTCGCGTACACATTGCCGTACTGATCAACCGCAATGGACCTAATGAGGCTGAATGTTTGTTCATCGCCGTTCCAGAACCAGCCCTGGCTCAGCGGCGCAAAGGGCATGAAGAGGCCCCGTCCCTTTGTGCCAACGTAAAACCGCCCCCGGTTGTCCACGGCAAGGGAGGTGTAGGCTGACACGCCCACATGGTCCTTTGAGAAACCGTAAATTTTTCCAGCGGTGATGGTGTCGTACCTGAATCCATCATTGATGATAGTGATCCACGCTGAATCATTGGTGTAGGAAACAGCGTAAACAGCGCCAGAATCGTCGGTGAAAAGATCGGCGCACACGCGGCCAGCAATGGCATTTCCCTGCAGGTAGAAATGGTCATATCCCACAGTGTCCCACTCACCCGGCGCTGTTTCAACACGATACGCGAAATCTCCCTGGTTGGCATTAGTGGTCCAGAGTGATGGGTCGTTCAGATTGAAAGTGCTGTTTGACCGCACCATGGGTTGTGTCCAGTTGAGCTTGAGTTTTGCCCAGAAGAGCCGTGTGAGCGCATATATGGTGTCCTGGCGGACAAAAACATCGCGGACCGGGGTTTTGTCCTGCACCAGCACCTTGATCGAATATCCGTTGGTGTCGGTCCCGAACTGCCTGAACGAGGGCTCGACAATGGCGCCTCCGGCTTCGGAAAAAAGCCCCAGTCCCTCGTTTGTGGCAATAAGCAGGGTACCTTTGTATACATGCAGTTTGTTGAAGACAATGTCTTTTTGGCTTTTAAAGTCCGTATAAACGCGGAATTGACCCTTGTCGAAAACCGTGATGTTGCCGCCATCCATGCCCATATAGAGTTTGCCGTTCTGTTTGTCCACGGCAAGCTTGGCAATACCAGTCCCGCCAATGCCGTCAGTCAGCGAATATGTTGTCTCGCTCCCGTCAGCCACGTCAATGCACAACAGGCCTCCGGCCGTTGCCGCGTACAGGGTCCCGCGCGAATAGACCGCATCGCGCACTTCCGCCATGGATGTGTGCACATGCCATTGTCCGTCAATGGCAAAAAGCGGTACAACACATACTGCCGCAAATAGAATCAGAATAAGGTTTTTCATTACCCTAATAAAATACAAACTTGCAGAGCCCGGAGGCGAAGGGTCGGTATGCACAGAGAGAGACTACATACCAAAGATAATGAGTATTGTCCCTTCACTCTCCAGCCCGCTCCTCTCTCCCATTGCTTTCCCTTCCCGCTATTGGGTATTTTCATAGTAAAATTTACCTATGAAAGAAACCATCCAGGATCTGTCCGATAAGCTCAAAGATCTGTACGCCATCCTGAAAATCGAGGAGCGCACGGCAAAAGTCGCTGAACTCGAAAAACAGAGCATGGCGTCCGATTTCTGGAACTCCCAGGAGCGCGCCCAGAAAGTGCTCAAGGCCATCAAAATTGAAAAGAAATGGCTCAACGACTATGCCGCTGCCGGAAAGACCATTGCCGACGCCACTCTCTTTCTCGAAATGCTCAACGAAGGCGACGATCCTGAGACGCGCGCCGAACTCGAGCGCTCCCTTAAAACCGCGGGCGCGCAGGTCGAGGCGCTGCAGCTTGCCAAAATGCTTGGCGGTGAAGACGACGCGTGCGACGCCATCTTTGAAATCAACGCGGGCGCAGGCGGCACCGAGGCCCAGGACTGGGCCAGCATGCTCCTGCGCATGTACACCCGCTATTGCGAGCGCAGGGGGTTCGAGGCCCAGCTGGTCGATGTCCAACCCGGCGAAGAAGCGGGCATAAAAAGCGCAGTGCTCGAAGTCAAAGGCGATTTCGCGTTCGGCTATCTCAAAGCCGAGGTGGGCGTGCACCGGCTGGTGCGCATCTCCCCCTACGATTCAAACGCCCGGCGCCATACCTCCTTTGCTTCAGCCTATGTCATTCCAATCCAGGAGGAAGTCGACTTAAAAATCGAGGAAATGGACATTCGCGTCGACACCTACCGTTCGGGCGGCGCGGGTGGCCAGCACGTGAACAAGACCGATTCAGCCGTGCGCATGACCCACATTCCTACGGGAATCGTGGCGCAGAGCCAAACCGAACGCTCACAGCTGAAAAACCGTGACAGCTGCTTCAAACTCCTCAAGGTGCGCGTGTTCCAGCACTTTCGCGAACAGCAGGAAAAAGAGCGCGATAAAAAATCGTTCGAGAAAAAAAAGATCGAATGGGGCAGCCAGATACGCTCCTATGTCCTGCACCCCTACAACTTGGTTAAAGACCTGCGCACCGATGTTGAAACATCAAACACCTCGGCGGTGCTCGACGGTGACCTTGATGATTTCATCAGGTCCTTCCTGCTGAAATTCTAGGGCCGCGCGTCACGGCTGTCCGCGGAGCCTCTGCATGACCGAATCGGCGAAAAAAAACCTTCCCTTGTTCCTGACGGCGTGCCTTTTTACGCTGTCGCGCCTCCTTTTCCTGTCCGCAACCCCCTACGAATGGGATTCAGTAAACTATGCCCTTGCCTTGGACAACTTCTCCATTCCCGACAGCCTGCCCCACCCACCCGGCTACATTTTCTATGTGCTCGCGGGCCGGTTCTTCGCCCTCTTCACCGGCGACCCTGTGCGCGCCCTGGTCGCGGTGAACATAGTTGCCGGTCTTGTCACCCTGGTCTTCATCTACCGCACGTGCAGGCTCTCGGGTTCGCGCCGCGCGGGAACGGTTGCCGCGCTCCTTTTTACTTTGAATCCCCTCAGCTGGTTTTATGGTGAAGTTGCAGAGATCTATGCCATGGAAGCCGCGCTATCCGTATGCACGGCTTATTTTTTCCTTAAGCACCATAAAATACACCGGCATTATCCCATGATACGGGGCACGCTGCTCCTGGGCATTGCGGGCGGATTCAGGCAAAACACCGAGATTTTCCTCCTGCCCCTCTGGTTTTTCCTCATCTTTTCAGGAGCAAGCACTGCCGGATACCGGATAGCGCACCTACTTCTGCTGGCCACGGCCACCAGTCTCTGGTTTGTGCCCACAATCCTCAACTGCGGCGGTATTGCGGCCTATCTTAAGCTATCGAGCGATACGGTACTCCCTTTTTTCAGGGACAGCTCGCTCTTCTATGGCGCGCCGCTGGCGCACCATGCGATCATGGCGGCGAAACTGGCCTTCTGGATCGCCCTCTATTTCGGCCTCTGCCTTGCAGTATCGTTTCTTGTTAAAAAACAGACAGGTCTTGAGCCCCTAGACCGTGACGAACGCCGCTTCTTCGCCCTTTGGACCCTGCCAGCCATTCTCTTTTTTGCCTTGGTATATATCGCAAAGCCCGGGTATCTTCTCTTCCTGCTGCCTCCCGTGGTAATCGCCGCGGCGCTCCACCTCTCCGCTTTTGCCCCCCAGGTCCGGAAACTTGCGCTTCTCACCGTGCTCATCATTCTTCCCGGACTGCTCTATTTTTTTTCTCCCGGTGTTGGCGGCAATGAGATGAAGCTGCGGCTTTTACCCGACGCACCGGTCCTGTCCAGCGGTTTCAAACGGCTTTTTAGATACACGGCCGCGGACATCCGCTTTTCGGACAAGAAGAACAACGCCTTCAGGGACTGCGTCGCCCATGGTATGCGCGATCCATCCGCAACGGCCTTTGTTTTCACCAACTTCTCTGACTGGAGTTTTCGGACCGCCACCTACTTCTTTCCCGAAGTAGAATCGCACTATTTTGTCCTCGATCCTTCGTACAACACCCTCTGCCATACCCAGTATCAATACGGGAAACTCTTCGATTTTTCCGACGACAGCGTCCTGATAAAAAACGAACGGATTTTTCTTTTTATCAGCGAGTATTCGGTCCATGCCAGCCAACTACGCTCAGCAGGGTATGCCAGGCACGAATGTAAAAACGGCGCAGGGTATTACGTTTTCAAGGAAAATACCGTGAGCGGACTCTCATTCGCACACGGAACAGTGTCGGTCCTGCCCTAAGCGCCCCCGCACTATCCCACACTATCCTGCGGGGAATGTTTACTTCATCGCCGCTGATTTTGTATTTTAATTGTGTTCTATCCGTCGCAATCACCACAACAAGGAGAAACGTTTTTGAAGACAACGGTATCTGAAAAAGACCCCTGCACCCGTTCCATAGCCGTCGAGGTCGACGAGGAACAGGTACAGAAGAAAATCGAGGAACTGCTCGGCAAGTATAAGAAAAGCGTCCAGGTCCCCGGGTTCAGGCCCGGTAAAGTACCCCGCGAAATTATCGAGAAGCGTTTTGGAAAAGGCGTCCGCGACGAAGCGATCGAGGATGTTGTCAGCGACTCGTTCAAAGAAGTCTGCGCAAAGGAAAATCTGCGGCCCATCAACCGTCCGGTCATTACATCGCTGAAGGCCGATGAAGGCGCGCCCCTGTCGTATCAGGCGGACGTTGAAATCGACCCGCCGCTCGAACTGAGCGTATACAAAGACCTGGGTGTCACCATTGAAAAAAAAACAGTGGCGGACAAGGACGTCGATACCGTGGTTGAAGAACTGCGTGACCGTCTGGCCACACTCACCACGGTCCAGCGCCCCCTGCGTGCGGGCGACTTCGCCCTGCTCGAATACCGGAAAGTAGTTATCGGCGGCGTTGAAAAAAAAGACGCTGAAAATCCAAAATATCCTGTTGAAATCCGTAAAGGCGCTCCGGACGATTTCCAGCAACAGCTCATCGGTTGCGCGGCAGGAGAGGAAAAGACCGTTACATTCACTTTCAAGTCCGATTATAGTGTCAAAGATCTTGCCGGAAAAGACGCCTCATTTACCATATTTGTTAAAGAGGTCAAGGAGAAAAACCTTCCCACAGCCGACGACGCCTTTGCCAAGGAGGTCAACCCTGAGGCCGCGACCATGGTGGACCTGCGCGAACAGCTGAAAAAAGAGCTGGAGCAGGAAAACGCCCGGGCCGCCCTGGGCAAGGCGCACACCGAAGCCATTGCCGCGATCGTGGCGAAAAACACCATACACATTCCCGCGTCACGCTTGCAGAGCTTCCTTTCGCTTTCATACGATAATTTTAAGAACCAGTATAATAACACCACTATTTCCTTTGAGGAGTTCTGCGAAAAAAACAGGGAGCCCGCGATCACCGAGCTCAAACGGTACAAGATCCTCGACTGGGTTGCGGCAAAGGAAAACATCAAGGCCTCCACCGAAGAGGTCGACGCCGAAATCCGGCGCCTCGCTGCCATGCGGGGAGCGTCATTCGACGAAACCAAGGCGGCATTGCGAAAAAACGGCGCCATTATCAACATCCGGGACGATCTCCGCGAGCGCAAGGCCCTAAACTTCCTGGTAAACCACACGGGAGACTGACATGCTTATTCCAATGGTCATTGAACAGACCGGCCGCGGCGAACGGTCGTACGACATTTATTCCCGCCTTCTCAAGGAGCGCATCATCTTCATTGGCACTGAAATCGACGACAACGTAGCCAATCTGATCATGGCGCAACTCATCTTCCTGGAATACGAGGATCCGGACAAGGATATCAGCCTCTATATAAACAGTCCGGGCGGCATGGTGTCCGCAGGTCTGGCCATATACGACACTATGCAGTTCGTGAAACCCGATATCTCGACCATCTGCATGGGCCAGGCCAGCAGCATGGGAGCGATTCTTCTCTGCGCCGGCGAAAAGGGCAAGCGTTTCGCGCTGCCCAACTCCCGGGTCATGATCCACCAGCCCATGGGCGGCATTGGCGGCCAGGCAACGGACATCCAAATACACGCCAAGGAAATATTGAACATTAAAACCCGCCTCAACCAGATTCTTGCCGCGCATACAGGTCAATCCGCGGAAAAAATCGCGCACGATTCTGACCGCAACTTCTTTATGAACGCCGAAGAGGCGCTCACCTACGGCATCATTGATGAAATAATCAAGGACAGGAAATAACCTCCATGGCCAACTACACGCGGCTTGCTTGTTCGTTCTGCGGCAAGGCATCGGCTGAGGTGGGAAAACTCATCACCGGTCCGGACGTCAACATCTGCGACCGCTGCATTACCATGTGCAATGAGATCATCGCGGACGAGTCGCGCGCAAAGACCGGCCAGACCGCCATTGCCATGCCCACGCCCGCGCAGATCAAGGCCGACCTCGACCGGTACGTGATAGGCCAGGAAATCGCCAAACAGAACCTCGCGGTCCTTGTCTACAACCATTACAAGCGGATCAACGAACCGGCTTCCGCCACCGTTGAGATCGAAAAATCGAATATTCTTCTTATGGGCCCCACTGGTTGCGGCAAAACGCTCCTGGCCCAAACCCTGGCGCGGTCGCTCAAGGTCCCGTTTACAATCGCCGACGCCACAGTGCTTACCGAAGCCGGGTATGTGGGCGAAGATGTTGAAAACATTCTGGTGCGTCTGCTGCAGGCCGCCAACCACGACGTGGCAGCCGCGGAACGGGGCATTGTGTATATCGATGAAATCGACAAGATAACCCGGAAATCAGCCAATCCATCAATAACGCGCGACGTATCGGGTGAAGGTGTGCAGCAGGGCCTGTTGAAGATCCTCGAAGGATCGGTCACCGCAGTGCCGCCAAAAGGCGGCCGCAAGCACCCCGAGCAAAACCTCATCAACATCAACACGAAAAACATCCTCTTTATCTGCGGCGGCGCCTTTGAAGGACTCGAGGACGTGATCGCGCGCCGGACTGGCAAAGGCCGCATGGGATTTACGGGCAAGGAACGGCGGTCCATTATCCGTGAGCGCAACGACCTGCTGGCCCTGGTCGAGCCCGAGGACCTTATCCACTACGGCCTTATTCCCGAGCTCGTGGGAAGGCTTCCGGTCATCACGCCCGTGCAGGAGTTGGACAAAGACGCCTTGCGCGCCATCCTCACCGAGCCGCGGAACGCCATCATCAAACAATACCGCCGCCTGCTTGAACTGGACGATGTTGAGCTTACCATCACGGACTGCGCGCTTGATGAAATCGTGAAGATCGCCCACAAAAAAAAGACCGGCGCACGTTCCCTGCGCCTGGTCCTTGAAAAAATCATGATAAAGGTGATGTACGAGATCCCGGAACAGAAAGAGATCCGCGAGGTGGTCATCGACGCTGGGGTCATTCAAGGCGAGAAGCGGCCCACATACGTCTATCGTGAACAGAAAGCGAAAAAACTCGCCTCATAACCGGTTTTCATAGATCGCCAGCACCACATCAGTTGCCATGCGCGCGGATTCTCCGGATATTGCCGGTTCCCTGTTGTTTTTGACAGCATCGATAAAGTCCCGGATAATGGCCTCGTGCCCTGCGGTCTCTTTTACCGCCGCGCTGGTCGCGCTATCGTGGACGGCAAAACCCTTGGATTGCGTGGGATTTTCCATGCCTTCGATGTTCCACACGGTTATCACATCGTTCTCCATGATAAAAGCGCCTTTGTCCGTATGAATATGCAATTGCGCTGGAAATCCGGGCTTTGCCGCTGTTGAGGCAATAACGGTCGCGATCATGTTGTTGGGATACATCAGCAGGGCCGCCCCATGGTCTTCGACTTCAATATCGTGTGCATAGGTCCCCAGGGCGCTGACAACGCGTAATGGTTTGCCGAAAAACCAGCAGAGAATATCGATGTTGTGCGCGGCCTGGTGCATGAAGGGCCCGCCGCCATCGTATTTCCGCGAACCCCGGTAGGCCGCGCTGTTGTAATAGGCCTGGGGCCGGTAAAATTTTGCGATAAGGTCCGCAGCAAACACACGTCCAAGGGCGCCTGAATCGAGCAGCTGCTTTACAACAACATTGTCCGGACTCATGCGCCGCTGAAAAGCGACACTGAGTTTTACCCCATGCTCCTTGCACTCGCGGATCATGAGGTCCATTGCTTCACGGGTTACATCGAGCGGCTTTTCGGTGAGCACATGCTTGTTCAGGCGCGCGGCGGCAACCGCACCTTCGTGGTGCAGTCCATTTGGCGTGGTGACAATGACCGCGTCACAGGTATCGGCAAACGCTTCGAGCGAAAAGGCGACGGGGACTGCCGGATGGCCCTCTGGTACCACTGGCGCGGTGGCGCTCCGTGACACCACGCCTGTCACGCATGCGCCTGGAATGGCGCGTATTGCCGCGCAATAGGTGCGGCACATGCTGCCCGAACCAATGATCACGAACCTGAAATTGTTTTCCAAGGATACGGTCATTTCAGATATATCAGCTGCCGTGTCAGGACAGCATTGTTGGCCTTTAAACACGCGAAATATACTCCGCTCATGACTTCTTTGCCGTTTGCGTCTGTTCCATGCCACAAAACCGCCTGGCGGCTGGCGGCCCTGCGGCTTTTGTATATGTCTGCCACCTTACGTCCGGAAGCGTCGTATATCCCGAGCAATACAGGCGCATTGCTCTTTGGCAAAGTAAAGGATATTTTCACCGTGCTGTTGAAGGGATTGGGGCTGCTGGCCAATATCATTTTTGTTCCTTGGGCAACACCCGCCTTCTCAACCGCCACGTCTGATCCCAGGTGGTAGAACGTGCCCCAAAGCGTACGGCCGCCGAAATAGGACATTTTTTGGGCCGCGGTAAAGGTGTCCGGCGTACCGAGCGTCCAGCTTGACGAACTATGCGGAACATAGCCATTGCGCTCCGTGAGGCCGCCGATATTCACCACGGCAAGGCTGAAGCCATACTCGGATCCTGACCGTCGCATCTTCACGAGAATACGATTGTCGCCTTGTTGTAAGTTTACAACGGGGAACGAAGAGACCCTGTCATAAGTAAGATAACTCGCGTTCGTGAGCGCCTCACCGTTAATATATATCTTAATATCTCGTACCCCGCCGGCATACAACATGCCGCTCTGCGCGGTTTTGGAATAAATCCTGGAGAAAGCGTATATGATGCTGTTCGTCGCCGTATTCTGGTCCGCCACGGTCAGATCCACGTAATCCGAGGGAGAAATATATTCGGTCCATGTCTTGCCGTCCTCCTGATCGCCAGCCATGGGATTCGCGTCAGTCTCGGCAATCGCTTCGGAATCGTTTGTCGATGCGTTGAAAGGACCGAGCAAAAGCCATCTCCGGCAGCCGCGTCCATAATAATGCATAGAATGAAAATCGGTATAATTGCCCGCTCTGCCTATGGGCGCCATAAAATCAGTCCGCACGCTGCCAATGGAATCGCCGATGACCGCAATTTGGTCAAGGAACATGGTGCCGGTTCCCTTGGCATGTTCCCAGCGAAGCAGGTCAAGGTCCATGGGGTTGATGTTTATTGTGGCGCAGGCCACGGCCTCGACGGCCACAGGATCGCCGCCTGTCATAATGAAGTTGCGGCGAAGAAACCCCGTGGACCTTCCGTTGGGATGGGAGCCGTCGCCCTCAAGAGACGCTATGCCGTCAATAACGCAATAATCCGTGGGATGGTAGGCGAACAGGTTTAGCACGGTTTCCACAAGCTCGTCATGGTCGAGCAGACTCAGCGAGTTAACGCGCGGCCGCGGATAGGTGTCGCCCACCGCATACACGCCGCGCGACACCGAGCCTATGTAGTTCTTGTGCACGCAATTAAGAACAAGATGGTCGTTAAAAGTCGTTTTCAGGACAGGAACATTGACAAGAATATCGCAATTGAGCACAGCGTCGCATGGGACATAGCCATTGTCAGCCGTGGTGTTCGCGGTCGTCAGCGCCCCCAGGCCTATCTGGTTATTGTCCGGCACCGGATATATCTGCGGCGCCATGCCCGCCCTTTCCGAGTCGGGAATCTCATTGTAGGGCCGGCCGTCGCTCATTATTTCATTGAAATTTAAATTTATACAGTCAATTATTTTGCCCGGGTGGCGAACCCTGGCGGAATCAGCAATCGATCCGAGCGTAAAATCGGAGTGCAGGCCTGGAAAGAAGTCTGCCCAGGTATACGAACCGAATTGAGCCAGCTCGAATATGTCAAATTCCCCATAGCCAGCATACCCTCCGCCAGCAAGCAAGCTGATGCGTTGTGCGCCGGTACTGTCGGCTATATAATCAAGCACAGCCTGGATAATGCGTGGATCCGTCTGGTCTCCGGGCATATATTTCTGGCCTGGACAATACACAATGTTCGGCATTATGGCCACCCAGCATCCGGCGCCTTTGCCGTCAATTTTGTATTTCAATTCCGGGATGAGCGTTCCGAAATGTCTGTCCCCTGCAAGGGCCTTGAAGACCATCTCCCGCACCTCAGCCGGTGTGAGGTCCGCGGTGTCGCCCTTGGAAAATGAAAGGAGCGGGTTGCTGGCTTTTATGATGGACACGTGCGTCTTGATGGAAGCGCCCGTAACACCATCGTAGTCATCATTCTCTCCGGAATCGTAGAAGTAACTGTCGACCACCGGGTCGTTTCCCGCGTTGTTGCGCGACGTGACAATATCAACGGCCACAAGGCATGTGACCGCAACGGCGGCAAAAAAGACCTTCTTCCTTTTGACAAATCGCATGATCCCCTCCCCCTCCACCCGAATGATTATAGAACAAATATCAGTATAAATCTAGATAATTACTCAATGAAAAACAAACGAATTTTCACCTGATTTTATAGCAGATGGTCCACCTTCTCATCAGCGCTAAATATCAACACAAACCCGTCCACATTGTTCATGGATAAAATATCCATGACCTCTTTTTGCGTGTTGAAGACCATGAACTTGCCAGACATGCCGCGTATTTTTTTATTGAGGTTTTTCAAAAACTGCATGAACGTGGCGTCAATGTCGTCCACGCCCTCAAAATCGAACGCTATGTTTTGCGATCCCAACGCGAGCATCTCCTGGATGCGCAGCTTGACCGGAATCATGGAATAGGCGTTCAGCCTGCCGCGCAGTTTGAGGATCCTGAAATACTTGCTCGCCTTTTCCTCGATCCCCACCTGCGATGTTTTCACAACAGCCGCTTTGAACCCTTTGCCGGCCGACCCTCTCTTTTTTCCCTTCTGCCGCGTCGAGGGATCCGCGATCTTCTTGCGCGCCAGGTAGTAATTAGTACTTACCAAAGGGCTGGTGTCGCGGTCCAGGCGCCCGAGCAGCTGGGCAAGGGGCTGGCTCTCAATCCCGATCTCGCCAATGACCCATGCGGCGCTGGCGCGCATGAGTTCAGACGGACTGGTGACCATTTCCTTTAAGTCCTTTTCCACATCGTGGTAGCCCAGGCTCCAGAGCGCTTTTACGACATTGGCGCGCACCCGGTTGTTGGTGTCGTTTTTAATGCGTAACAGCACACTCACGCTGTTCTTGTTCTCGGTCTCCTCAAGCGCCTCCACCGCATTGGCGCGCACGCGCGAATCAGCGTCCTTGAGATAGGTGACAATGATGGCCGGCTCCTTCTTGCGCGCCATGGTGCCCAGGGTCTTCACGGCTGCGGCCCGGATCAGCTTGTTACTGTCGTTGAGCGCTTGCTGGAGAATGTCCGAGGCTGTGCGCACGCTGTTCATGGAGCGGAGCAGAAAGAGAGAATCGAACCGTTTCTTTAAGTCTGTGGAAAGAAAATCAGCGCGCAACCGTTCGAGGATTTCGGGTTCAAACTTGAGCAGAAGACCCACCAGCACGTCGCGCGTACCCGGTTCAATGGCGTTGTCCATGCTGCGCAACGTCTCCTGGATCACCGATGACGCAATACGCATAGCCTCGTCCGCGGGCATGCCTTTTTTCCCGCGGATGATCTCCATGATCATGGGCAAATTGACGTAGAAATTGTCGCGGGTTATCTGGCGAAGTCCCTCGAGCTGTTCTGTTTCCAGGGGGCTTAAAAGCAGTTCCTTGAGCGAAGCGTTCATACTGTTTTCCCTTTCCGCGCCATTGTGGCGGCAAGCGTAATAGCGTCGATCATGCTGCCAGGATCAGCCACGCCCTTGCCGGCAATATCAAACGCCGTACCATGGTCGACTGACGTGCGTATAAAAGGAATGCCCAGGGTCACGTTCACCCCTGCGGTGCGGCCGCGGCGCTCGGTAAGGCTGAAGAGCGCTGTCTTGAAGGCCACGTGGCCGTGGTCGTGGACCATGGAAACCACCCCGTGAAACTTGTCGCCAAAAAGCTGCGCAAACACCACGTCGGGCGGCACAGGCAGGGACGCGCGTATCCCCTCCCTGTTTAATTGCTTGACAGCAGGAACAATCTCCCGCTCCTCCTCCGCGCCGAACATTCCTCCCTCGCCCGCATGGGGATTGAGGCCCGACACGCCGATGCGCGGCGCGCGCACGCCAATGCCCTTGAGAAACCCATTGAGGAGCCTGGCCGTGGCAACCACCCGTTCACGCGTCACCATCCTGATGGCTGTGCGCAGGGGCTCGTGTAGAGTGACAAAGGCGATGGTCTTTCCGGCCGCGTACAAGGCAAGGCAATACCGTTTAATTCCCGCATACTCCGCGATGTAATCCGTGTGACCATGGAAGCCCTTTACTCCCGAAAGGGCCACCGCCTCCTTGGACAGCGGGGCCGTGGCAATGCCGTCTATCTGCCGCGCGGTCACCAAGCCCAGGGCCGCATTGAGCGCGATGAGTGCCTCCCTGCCGGCGCGCGCCTCGGTTTTGCCGTACCGCGGAACACGCGCGCACGGGTCACTGTTGAAAAGGGGGATCCTGGACAGGGAAACGCCCAGACATGCGGCCGCGCTGCCGATTGCGGCTGCGGAGCCAATAATCAACGGCGAACAGATCGCCCGCACTGGCCGATGGAGCGCCGCCTTGACCGCAAGTTCGGGACCAACACCATTGGGGTCGCCCGCGGTGATGCCGATAACCGGTTTTTTCATAATACCGTCCCTTTACGCTCATCAACAAGGAATAGAAGCGCAATGCCAATGACAAAGAAACCCGCGGTCATGAGTATGGCCGAACGGATGTCCCCGCCAGAAAATGACAGGAAGAGCCCGAAGGTAAAAAGACCACACAGGGCCGCGGCCTTGCCCGCAAAGCCCCAGAAGCCATAAAATTCAGCTTCCTTTCCCGCAGGCGCAAAGAGGCCCACAATGCTGCGGCTCGCTGACTGGCTTGCGCCCATGGCAAAACCCACCGCATTGGCCACCACCCAGAAGCTCTCCCGCTCCTTTACAAAATATGCTCCCAGCACCGCGGAAATCCAGAGGAAAAGCGTTATGAAGAGCGTACGGCGCGCGCCAATACGGTCCTGGACAAAACCAAACACAAAGGCGCCCGCAGCCGAGGTGACGTTCGCGGCCAGGATGAGGAGAATGATCTCCTTCTGCGAAAAATGCAGCGCCTCCTGGGCAAAAATCGCTGCGAATGAGATCACCGTGGCTGTGCCGCACGTGTAAAAGAAAAACGAGAGCAGGAAGAAAAACAACTCGCGATAGTGCCTGATGTCCCTGAACGTGTCGCGCAGACTGCTGAACCCCGCCTCGGGAATGGTCTTGTTCGACGGTGGAAGCGGTGCCGCGGTCCGTTCTTTTAACAGAAAAAAGACCGGCAGGGCGAAAACCCCGAAAAAAAGCGCGGTAAGAACAGGTGTGAACCTCAACGCGTTCTCGCCATAGCCTGCGTGTGAGAGATACGCGAGGCAGAGCAGAAGCGAGGAAATGCCGCCCACATATCCGAACGACCACGCGTACCCCGATATGCGGCCAATGGTATGGCGCGACGCAAGGCCGGGTAGAAAGCTGGAAACAAAATTCTCGGACAGGGCAAAGCCGAAATTCGAACAGATGACCATGGCGCAGGCGAGGAATACGTGTTCGCTGCTCCCGAAATAGAGCAGCGCGGTTGACGCAACACAGATCGCGTACGACGCGAAGAGAAAGCGCTTGCGGCTGTTGCCAAAGTCGGCCATGGCCCCGGCGATGGGGCTGGCGATAATGACAAAGAGATATGAAAGCGAGAGGGTCAGTGACCAGAGAAAGGGTGTACCAATAGCCGAGACAAAATAAGCGTTGTATACGGCCGTGATGATGACCGTGGTGTAGCCAGAATTGGCGAAATCAAAGAGGCAGAAGCCGAAAATTTCACGTTTTGCCGCCATGCACGCCTATGCTTCCAAAAACCGGACAATGTCCACCAGACCAGCGGCCACGGTTTGCACCGCCAGGTCAGCCTCGCCCAGGTCCTCGGGATAGGGGCCGGTATGCACGCCCACCACACGCGCGCCCGCTGCCTTTGCCGCGCGTATCCCAATGACCGAATCCTCAAAGACCGCGCAGGCGGCGGGCGGCCTGCCCACCCGTTCTGCGGCAAGAAGATACCCTTCGGGGTCGGGCTTGAAGGCCCGCACATCCCCCGCGTGGACTCGTACGGGAAAATACGTCTCCAGCTCCGTGGAACGCAGCACCGCCTCAACGGTTTTCTGCGCGCTCGCGCTCACCAGCGCAATGGGAACCCGGCCATGGTAGCGTTCCAAAAGATCCCTGATACCCGGCAAAGGATCTATGGGCCCTTCAAGCAGTCTGACAAAAAGATCGTGCTTTTCGCGCACGGCTGTATGCAATGGCACGGGAAAAGGGTGCACCGCGTTCACATCCGTAAAAATCGACACAGTGTTTCTCCCCTTGACCGGGATATGCCTGACGTCCGTGGCTGGGATGCCATAGGCGCGGTAGACCGCTTGACGCGCTGCTTCGTGGACCGGCTCGGTGTCGACCAAAACCCCATCCATGTCGAACATGAGCGCCTGGATCATACAAGCACCTCCTTCCCATTTACCAAAACAAAAACCACGTCGCGGTCTTCGGTTAGAATCTCCTCAACCACGTCGCCGCTGGAGCATTCATGAAGTCGCACGCCGATAAGATCGGCCAGAAAGCCCTGCCGCACTTGTCCCAGCACCCCATTGAGCCCAATGGCGCGCGCGCCCCCCTGAATGGCAAGACAGAGGATTTCCTCGCCCGAAAGCGCCGGGGCAAGGGATTTCAAGCAGAAAAGCTCGTCAAAGAGGTTGAGCGAATCGACCGTGGCAAGGCTGTCCGTACCCACACAGACATTGATGCCGCTGGCGCGGAATTTTTCCAGGGGAAAGGGGCCATGGTTGAACCGCTGCCAGCTCCGAGGGCAGATAACCACAGAGACCTCTTGACGCGCCATGCGGGCAATCTCCTGGTCTGAAACGAAATTCGCGTGCGCCACGATCATTTTCCGGGGAACCAGTGAACGCGAAAACAGATACGAGACTGGAGACTCGCCTATGGGGCACGACAACCCCATGCCATGCCTGCTGAGGGCGGCATTGAGTCCGCCTGTGCCGTACAGAAAGAGATCGTGCTCCTCTTTGCTCTCGGCCACATGGCTCAAAACAAAGACATTCTGTTCAGCGGCATAAGCAAGGCACTGCCTGAAAAGCTCTTCAGGGACCGAATAGGGCGCATGGGGGCAAATACCCCAGTTAGACAGCTCATTTGCCAAAAAGCCGCTCGCTTTGGCAAGGGTGTCGGCAAAAATGGTTGCGGGATCCTTACCCCCGGCAAGGGAAAACTCAAGGAAAATGATCGACCGAAGCCGTTCGTTGAAAAGTATCTTGAACGAGGCGCCGCTATAGCTGGAGTCGAGCACGGTCGTTGTGCCCGAATTGAGGCATTCAAGAACGCCCAGGTGCACGGCATTGATCTCTTCATCGAATGAAATCTCTTGTCTCTTATGCAAAAAATCAGACAGCCATATTGAAAAGCTACTCGAATAATCGATAACGTCCCGGAGAGGACCATATTCAAGGTGCGTATGAGCATTGATGAGACCGGGCAGCAGCGCCGTATTCTCAAAAAAGAGCTCGTGGTCATTTGGATATTTATCCTTAAGCAGCCTCCAGGCGCCCACATCGACTATCCGTTTATCCACAACCCTCACACAACCGTCATTAATGACACCCTGGTGCAGCGTAATAATCTTGGAGGCCCCGTAAAGCATGCTCAAAAAATAAGTTACATGACTTGATGAAAGCAAAACCAACCGTTCTGCGGGAAACCCTTGCCCTTTGGGGTGAGAAATTATATTTTAATATAAATCTTTGTATAATTTAAACTTTTTATAAAAGGACCTATTCTCATGGAAATGCGCATTCATTCCCTGGGTATCTTCGAGGTCATTGTGCCCGAACTTGGGGCCGACCAAATTTTCGACACGGAAAAACTCAAAGATTTTTTCACTTCAGCGCTCAACCGCGGGGTCCGGAATTTCTGCATCGACTTCTCGCGTTTTTCATCGCTCGATAAGGCGGTAATAAAATCTATCATAAGCTTGAATAAGGTTGTTTTGCGCTCAACCGGCAGACTCACCATTCTCTCCACCAACAGCGCCATCACAGAGACGCTCGACCATTCGGGCATTTCCGGCATTATCCGCGTCTATCTGTCCGAAGATGAAATCAGCGCAGATTCAAAAGAGATCCTGAAACAGACCGAATCATTCTACATCGGCAACATCAAGCAGGCCGAACCCCCCAAACACCTGAAGAAAGAGGACACGCCCGAATCCAAGGTAAAAGCCGACACACCGCCAAAAGACCAGTTTGATACGCTCAAGGCTGAACTTTCGAGCCTCATCTCATTCGATACCGATGAACCTGAAACGCCATCCACTACCCCGCCACCGCAGCAGCAACCGAAAAAAGAGGAGAGCGTACTCGAGACCATTCCGGAGAGGAAAGAACAACCCCGGGAAAAAAGCGAACCCGATACTGGGTGGCTTAAAAAAGACCTCTCAGCCCTCTTTTCCGATTCCTCCGAGCCCGAGAAAAAACCAGAACCAAAACCCGAGCCGCCAAAGCCAAAGGAAGAAGAAGCGCCTTTTATCTCTTCAGCGCCAAAAACTTTCAAACAAGGTGAACCCAGGTATCACGCGCCTCGCGCTGTGGAACAACCTGCGCAGTCGCCGAAAAAGCCAGCACCCGCAATGGACCCAGGGTCCCGCAAAACCGGGGAAGGGCCTGTTCCCGAGAAAAAGAAATCCGGCGTTCCCAAGGCAATACTTGTCATTTTACTTCTTTCCGTTATGGCCGGGGCCGTATATATGTTTGTTTTAAAGCCAGCGGACGAGAACGCCCCTATCGAGCGTCCAACTAAATATACCGCGGAACAGCCGCCTGTGGAAAAACAACCCTTGGCGCCTCCTGAGGCCGCTCCTGTTGTTCCTGAAAAACCTGCTGAAGCCGTACCACAACCCGAAGAACAAGTAGAACCTGAAAAAACAGTTAAACCCGAGTTCAGGCCTGCTCCCATGAAGCCGGAGTTCAAACCCGCTCCTAAGCCTGAACCCAGACCAGCTCCAAAGCCTACTCCAAAGCCAGAACTTAAGCCTGAACCCAAGCCTGCACCCAAACCTGAGCCTAAGCCCGAACCCAAGCCTGCACCCAAACCTGAGCCTAAGCCCGAACCCAAGCCTGCACCAAAACCTGAGCCTAAGCCCGAACCTAAACAGGAAGCAAAACCTGCTCCGGCAAAAGCCGCGCCTCAACCTGAAAAAAGCATTGAGGAAGAGGCTGATGATCTTTTTGCCGATGAACCAGCAACAGCGCCTGCTGCAAAAGCCGCTCCAGTTCCGGCCGCTCCAGCCCCCGCTCCAGCAGCAGCTGCTCCGGCGCCTGCGGCTGCCGGAGGCGGAAGTAGTACTGGGGCAATCTTCATCTCATCGTCTCCGCCAACTGCCGAGATCATTTATGATGGTAAAGTGGTGGGTACGGCAAACCGCGCGCCGGTCACGCTTCCGGTTGGCACCTACAAAATTACCCTGCGCAAGGGTTCCATTGAGACTGAAGTCGAAATCGAAGTGCTCGAAGGCAAGAACAAACCCAAGTTCATCAAGCTGAAATAAAACCTGTGCGCCGTTTTTTCATTACCGGCGGCTCAACGGCCATTGGCCTTGTGGTCGCCCTTATGGCTTTTTCCTCTCCCTTTGACCGTGCTCCGGGAAGTGTGCCCGTTATCAAGGCCGCGCCCCCGCGAATACAAGGGCTTGGCGCGCCACTGGGAAGCGTTGTCCAGAAAGACCAGACCCTCTCACAGATACTAGCTGCGCAGGGGATAAAACCGGACAGACATGCGCGCATTGTCCAAACATTGAAGGGCGTCTATGCGACCCATATTTTCCCTGGCCAGGAATACAAAATCACAACAACCCCCGATTCGCTCCTCACGACGCTCACGCTAAAATCACGCGACCGGTGCACCGTCTACCGGGTGACGGCCAATGATACCGGCCTGTGCGCGGACTCTCTTGCGCTGCCACTTACCAAAATAACACGGTCGCTTTCGGGCACGCTGGAATCATCTCTCTACAGCGCCATTTCCTCCCTGGGCGAATCGCCCGAACTCATCCAGGCCATGATCGACCTTTTCTCCTGGGACATCAACTGGTTCTTTGATCCGCGCGAGGGCGACCATTTCTGCCTCGTCTACGAAAAATATTATTGCGGCGAAGAATTCATGAAATACGGACGGATCCTTGCCGCAACGTACGTGAACGGCGACCGCAGGTTCACCGTCTACCATTTCAACCCGGACAGCGTGGTCAACGGCTATTTCAACGAGAACGGCGTATCTGCCAAAAAAGCGTTTCTCAAGGCGCCTTTGACCTACCACCATATCAGCTCCCGGTTCAGCCGGAGCAGACTGCATCCCATACTCAAGGTCTACCGGCCCCATTTTGCCGTTGATTATGCGGCTGCCACAGGCACGCCGGTCAAAGCGGCCGCGGATGGCGTTGTTACCAGCGCGGGTGCGCATGGCGGGTATGGAAACATGCTCTCACTCCGCCACGCGGGCTCCTATAATTCTTATTATGGCCACCTCTCAGGTTTTGCGCGGGGCATCCATTCGGGTAACAGGGTGCGCCAGGGCGATATCATCGGCTACGTGGGAAGCACCGGCCTTGCCACTGGTCCGCACCTTGACTATCGCATATCCCTGAACGGCCGCTTCATCGATCCATTGAAAATGGCGCCGCCGTCACTCTCCAGCGTACCCGCTCTCTTTGCCGGCGCTTTTGATGAAGTTAAGGAAAAATACCGGCACAAACTTCTTTCCGGCGAACCAGCCTATGCAGACAAATGACACCTACATACGCCGCATCGAGACCGCTGTGGCAAAAGATCCCCGCTATAAAATGCAGGCCTACCTCTTCATCCTCGGCGGCCTCGAATACACGCTGAAAAAACTCTCGAAAAAGGGCCGGAAGGCCGACCCGAAAAAACAAGTCACCGGCCAGGAACTCTCCCATGGGATCAAGGAATACGCCCTGGCGCAGTTTGGGCCCACGGCAAAAATGGTTTTTGACCACTGGGGCATACGCGGTTCCGGCGATTTTGGCAATATCGTCTATAATCTGATTGACACGGGTCTCATGGGCAAAAGTGAAACAGACCGGATCGAAGACTTTAATAATGTCTTCAGCTTCGAGGATGAATTCGTGAACAACTACCGATTCAAGGTGGATCCGCGGCGCCTCTAATGGATGCCCCTTTCGTCAGCATCATTGTTCCCACTCTCAACAGGCCCGATTTTTTACGCCAAACTCTGTCCTGCATCCAGCAACAGACCTACCGTGCGTTTGAAGTGATCGTGGTTGACCAATCAACACCCGCGCGTCCTACGCAGTGCGCGGATATCCCCGACTTCAGGTATTTCCATCTTCCAAAGCAAAACCTGCCCGCTGCACGCAATCTGGGTATCAGCAATACCCGTGGAAGCATCGTCCTCTTCCTGGACGACGACGTCTCCTTTGGTCCCCTGCTGGCGGCCGCGCATGTTCGCGCCCACGCCGCCAACCCAGGGGCAGGCGCGGTGACCGGAAGGATACGGCTGAATCCGCCGCATTTTTATCCGCCGCAGAAAACCTATGCCCTGCTCGATCCGAAAAGCGGAAAGTATTCGGCCAACTGCGACCTGGACGCAGCAGGCTTTGTCACCTGCATGAGCGGCTGTAATATGTCGCTGAAAAAAAAGGCTCTGGACGCGGTCGGGCCTTTTGATGCCAACTACCGGGGCAATGCATTGTACGAGGAAATTGATTTTTCCCTTAGGCTTACGCGTAAAGGTTTTCACATCTGGTTCGAACCCGCGGCCAGCCTCACCCATTTCAGGGCTGACAATGGCGGTTGCAGGGCAAGTGCGGGAACAGCCTACCTCAGGGCCAAATTCAGGAACACTGGTTACTTTTTCTCAAAAAACCTCTCTCTGCTTCCCGGGCCCGCGTTTTTTATAGCGCTGAAAAATGAAATCGAGTTTTACACAAGGGAAAAAGAGGGGGGCCACAGACTCGGCGAGGCGCTGCTCCACTTCTTTTCAGCCTGCCGAGGCCTGGCGCGGGGAGCGCTCAAACGTCTTTCCGGCCTGTAGCATTGACCAGCAATCCATATATTCGGGCAAGCTCGCTTCCCAAAACCTCTTCGGTGAACTTTTGACCATGAAGCGCACCCTGGTCAATCATGCTCTTGCGAAGCGCTGCATTGCTAAGAATGCGCTCCAGGGCATTGGCAAGCGCACTATCATCGAACGGGGCAACATACAGGCTTGCGGCGCCTCCTGCTTCGGAAAAACAGCTTCCCCTGCTGGTGATCACCGGTACCCTGCTTGCAAGGGCCTCGGCAATGGGCAAACCAAAACCTTCGAACACTGAGGGATAGGCGAACACTGAAGCCCCCTGATATAATGCGGGCAGGTCGCACGGATCAGCGTGGCCCAGGAACACAACCGACGCCTCAAGCTTCTTGCCGGTAATATACGATTTTACGGAACTAAAATAGCTCCCCGATCCACTGCCGCAGACAACAAGGGACATTGGCACGCTGGCACGCACGCGCTCAACCGCCTTGACCAGAGAAAACAGATTCTTGCGCCGGGTAATTGAACCCACGGAAAGAATGTACTGACCTGAAAGACCATAGCGGCCCCGCACTTCGGTTATCGCCTCTTCAGAAAGGGGAACAAAATAGGCCGGATCCACGCTGGGATACACCACGCGTATCTTTTCCGGATCACAGTTAAGAAAGGCGCACAGATCGTCCCTGGTCTGGCGGCTGTCGGCAACAACGCAGGAAGCAACGCGCACCGCATGCCTGCACTTTGCCGCATACACCTTTCTATCGACAAATGGATAGGTCTCCGGATAGCGCAGAAAGATGAGATCGTGGATGGTGACCACGCTCCGGGTCCTGGTTTTTTCAATGCCCCAGGGCAGTTCATTGGTCAATCCATGGTAGATATCCAGCGCATCGCGCCCTATTTCAGATGAAAGAAAGAGCGAACGCCAGAGGGGATGGAGGGCCTCCAACACCCGCGTACGGGGCGTCCGGAAAACAGTGTTGCCCGATAGGGAAAACGCTCCGCCTGGTACAGGCTTTTTTGGACAATACAAAAACAGTTTCGCATCGGGCAATTGGCGCTGCACAGCGCGAAGCGCCGCACGGCTGTAGGCGCCAAGGCCAGTGGCATTGAAAAAAGCGCGCTTTGCGTCAAATCCGATATTCATAGGCGCTGCGGTCCTTTTTTATCCCAGGCAATGATAACGGCAAGCACCTGTTCCACGGAAATGTCCGCAGGATCGGGGGCTGATACTGTGGATGCCCGACTGCCCACAGGCGCCCATCTGCCCGGATGCGTGGGAGGCCGGTCTGTATGTATGCCAAGCACACGGCGGCCAAGGGCAGCGGCTATGTGCGCCGGACCTGTACTCGATGCGACAAACCCATCCGATGCCGCGATAAAGGAGATAAGCCCCGAAAGGTCTGTCTCGGGTAGAAGCCTGCAGGCCGCAACGCCAAAGGCCGTCCGTATCTGTTCCCGTTCATGGCCATTGCCCGATAAAACAACATTGAATCTTTCCGATGGAAGGCGCGCTGCAAGATCGACAAAATGCTCCATAGGCCATACCGGAGCGCTTCCGCGCGACCCTGGGTGAAGAACCAGATTGAACCGCGCCGGATCGATGCACTTGGCCAGAGTTGGGTGCAGTTCGGGCACTCGCGTAAGGCCATACAATAATGGAATACTTTTAAGCGGGAATCCGGCAGGGCCAATGATGGGCGCAAGCAAAAGTAGGTTCAACTGCGCCTCGTGCAGGCGCGATCCTGACCGTTTTACCATGACACGCCGGTTGCAGGTAAGCCAATGATACCATCGCCGCAGCGTGCCAATGCGCAGCGGTATGCGCGCCCGTGAACACAGCCGGGCTATCCAGGGAACGGGGAACACATGCACAACCGCGTCAAAACCCGCTTTTTTGAGGCGTTCGGCGGCCCTGTCCAATCCCGCTGCCTCAAGCTCCTCGCGCACGATAATCTCATCCACGTTTGCGCATACGGCAACCAAGGGCTGCACATGCGCGCTGCAGAGAAATCCGACCCTGCATGCCGGTTGCCACGCCTTAAGCGCGCCCGCAAGCGGTAGCGTGCAGACGACATCACCTATTTTATCCGTGCGGCTGATGAGTATCTTCATGGTTCAAACGGTACAAGCCCGCGTATTTAAGGTAATTTGCCAATGCGGAAACCAGCGCAATGGTGAGTCCGTCCCTTCCATCAAGGAACCCGAGACGGAACAGATAGTCCCGGACAAAGCGCGCCGCTGGCCTGAGTAATACGCCAGCGCGCGACACCCGCCTGCCCCGTGCGTGCAATTCGCTGATGGCGATCTTAGTAAAACGCGAGGCTTGCCGGACATGCTCGTCCAATGATTCGTACGAACAGTGGACCAGGTCGCCGCGAATCCTGACAATGCGTGAACCCGGCTTCATGACAACGGCGTTGTGCGGGTTGACGCCGCCGAATTCACCGCAATCCGTCCGCCACAACCGAACCTTGCGGTCAGGGTACCATCCGCCATGGTTGACCGGCTTTCCGCAATAAATGTTGCGGCGGTTGAACGCATACGCGTCTGCGCTGAAATCTTTTTTTACTTCAATAATTGATTGCCGCAATTCTGGAGAAAGGTATTCATCCGCATCAATGGAAAGTACTTGCGGGTTGTTGGCCTGTGCCACGGCAAACCGTACCTGCTCCACATAACCCTCAAAGGCATGGGTGACAACACGGGCGCCTTTCTGGCGGCAAATCTCGACCGTATTGTCCATTGATCCCGAATCGACCACTACAATCTCGTCCGCAACTGGCGCCACTGAATCCAGACACCTGCCTATCTTCTCTTCTTCGTCCTGGGCTATGATTATAACCGACAACTTGATCATTGGCGCACTGCCTTCTTTTCCGTATCCTGGCAGAGACGCTCCCATGCACGGCCAAACTCCTTCATGTTGAAAGGACCGCGCGCCTGCTCTTCATTGAACCTGCCGAACCTAAGCCGCTTGCTCCTGTCGTCCGCCAGCTGTTTTATTGCGTCGGCAAGGGCATGCCCGTCCCGCGGCCGTACCACAATACCGCCCTTGCCGTTTTGTACGATCTCAGGAACGCCATGCACATTAGTAGCAACCAGAGGCAGGCCAAAACACATCATCTCAAGACCAATGCGGCAGATTGCCTCTGATCCGACCGAAGCCACAACACCGATAGTAAGGGAAGGAAGAATCTCACGTACATCAGCGGCGCGCGGAAGAAAAAAAACATTGGCCCGCGCTTCAGGCCGCAGCAACGCTTCAAGGTCTGTTCGTTTTACCGCGCACTCCTCGCCGCTTACCAGGAACTTAATATCAGGTCTTCCGGAAAGGAGGTTCGCGGCCTCCATGAGATACCGATGGCCTTTGACCGGATCGAGCCGGGCGACAATGCCCGTAAGAACAACGTCATCAGCAAGGCCCAATTCGCTGCGCACGTTTCTTTGCGGTGCAAAATCCCTGAACCCGGCGCAATCAATGGGCTGGGGAACAACCGTGACCATGTCTGGTCCAATGCCAAACCCCTCATAATACCCTTTCATGAACAAGGAGGGGACCACCTTTGTATCAATGATTTTTTTATACAGAAAACGGTTCAGAGGATTGTCGCGGGGCTGCCTGATATCAGCGCGAACATCAATGGTACGCAATCCTGTCCGGGAAAAAGGCGCGGCTGCTGCTGCCAGCAGGCGGTCCTCGCCCCGGTGGGTCACCATCACATCGATCTGATTATCATGGATAAACTTCCTGAGCCGCACGACTGAAAGACACAATTTAATGGGGTTGAATGAATTGGGGTAGATACCGGATACCGTGGGGAAGTTGCGCGTCTGCGCCGCGGAGATGATTGGTGAACCCGCGATGCCGCTGAAAAAGACCTCCGCGCCCTGACTGCGCATGGCAAGGCCCGCGTCGAGCGCGTATTGCGCGCACGCATTGAACCACCGGACGGAAATGAGATGAAGTACACGCATATAAATAACCGGAAGAGGCAGGAATCGAACCCACCACGGACAGTATTATCCGCCCGCATACGGTTTTGAAGACCGCTGGAGACACCAGTCCCCGTCTCTTCCGTCAATAGTATATTATTTTCCCGGAAAATGGGGCAAGGAACAATCGCGGAGTTGACACAAAAATATTATTTGCAGCAGCGGAAATAGACTTCGGCGCCAGGTTCGCCGCGCCGCGGCACTTTCGAGGCCTGGCACTTTTGGCCAAGCGGCGACTTGGGGGCGCCGTCATAGGCATAGTCAATATCGTAGGGCGGCTGCATGCGTGAAGGATCTGTGGCCCATTCGGTTATATCGCCGCTCATGTCGAAGATAAGCCCGCTTGCGGTGTCGAGAAACGAGGTGCTGCACGCCTGCGCCCACTCCCAGGTATCGCAGAGCCGTTTGCCGTGCGCTACGCATGAATCGCCCGCGGCGACAAATGAAATATTGTTCATGGGTACCGCGTCTTTCCTAAAGACTTCCTTGTCAACACAATACCCGTCGTGGAATATTTGGTCGTCTGCGCACTTGCCGCCTTCGGCGGGAACTTCCACGGTCAGCTGCGAGGTCCACGGCGACCATGCGCTGGAAGTATTTATCGCGCACATGCGAAATAAATACTGAGTTCCCGTCATGGTCGTACTATCGATATATTGGCGCGCCGCAGGGCTTGCCTGGCCCAGGTAGGCCCAGTCTGCTCCGCCGTTGTCAGAGCGCTGGATTTCGTACCGGTCAATATTGGTATTATCGCCATAGTCCCATTGGAGCATGACCTGGTTGCCGTTCTCGAATATAAAGCGGAAATTTCCCGGCGTCTGAGGTCCGCTCGAAGAACCCGTATATATCTGCGCGTTGTTTGAGCAGTATTCCGAGGCGCCTTCAACAGCGCAGACCTTGTAGTCGAGCAGCGTGGTCACAGGGGCTGAAAAATCGTCCCACGAACGGGTTGAGGGAGCAGGTAGCGCAAGCGGCCCGCTCCAGGTGGTCCCACCGTTGGTTGAACGGAAAATCCTGAATTCTGTCAAACGGTATTCTTCGGACTGGGGGACATTCCAGGCAAGCGAAACCTTGCCGCCGTCCCAGACCGGCGTATTGAGGGTAACGTTGATGGCCGAGGCGCCTGCGGACACGTACACGGTCACTACATTTGAATAGGGTGACTCGCTATTGGCCGGTGCCGGACCGATTGCCTTGAGACGATACCAGTAGGTGTTCTGCTGGGCTGTCGAATTATCCGTAAAAATGGTGGTCGCACCTGCGGGGTGGTTGATGACCGTGAAAGGCCCTTTTTTGCCAACCGACGAACGCTCCAGGACAAACTGCGCTATTTCCGCGGGACGGCCATAGCTCCATTGCACTTCGACAGATCCGGACGAAAGGGAACGCGCCTCCTCGAGAAAGGGGATCTCGAGCGCGGCTGAAAAACCAGCGGTCGTGGCCTTGATTTCCTGTATGTTGGAGACCGCTGTCACACTCCCCCGTTCGAGCCTGAGCCGGTACTGGTATGTGGTGATCGCGGCATATTTGTTGATATTATTCTGATCTACAATCTCGCGCTGTTCGCCGTTCAGCCTGCCTACTTCAATCCAGCTTGTCCCACCCTCGGAACGTTCGAGAATGCAGGCGTCCCACGAAGCGATGTTCCAGACCACCCAGGATAGCCTGATAGCCGTGGCAGTGACCTGGACCGGCGCGGCCAGATACGGTTTTACCGTATCCGCGGGTTCGACCGGAATATCGGGAGTCGCGGTCTGGTTGGCTTGGACCCGCACCTCGACGGAGCCGCCCATGATAGCGTTACCCATATTGTCAATAGCGTTAACCTTCACCGTGGCCGCGCCCTCCGCAACGCCATCGATCTCAGCGCTCTTGGCCTCGTAGTCGAATTCCTTGCTTATTTTTCCTTCGGCGGTGGTTATTTCGATCCGTACCATCCTGAGCGATGGCCGGATGTCCTGGTCAAAAGAGATTTGCGCCGGGGCGGACTGTTTGAACAGGATATGGGGCGCGACAGATCCGGTCGCGGCGTCGCGGGCCGACTCGGGATTGCGCAGCGCGCACCTGACAAAAAGGCAGGCGCACAGGAGCGCAAACGCGGCCACGGCGGCCGTTGGCAGGCATGTTCTTAGTCCCATGTGATCTTCACAGTTCCGGCTGGTTTTTCCTCGGGGGCCGCATCGTCCTGTTGCGACAGGATAAAAGCCGCAGCAGCGCCGCCCGCGCCAAGAACTCCTAACCCGATATAAAGCATGGAATGCGACTTTCCTTTTTTAGGAGGTATGTTTTTTGTTTCAGAAGCCTGGGCCGGCATTGCGGCAACCACGGGTTCGGGTTGTGAAATGCCGGCAAGCTCGTTTGCGATATCAGGCAGCACGTCGGACAAAAGCCCGTCGATTTCACCCTTGAAAAGTTTGGTGACTGTGCGCGTGATCTCGCCAGTCTTAACGCTGATGAACCGAACATTGACAGAATAAGTACCGCCTACCCTGCCAATGCTGCCGGCAAGAATGTTGTCCACGCCCAAAAGCTGGCCCATTTCAACAATACACGCTTCGTCGGAACAGGCGCCCGAACTCTGAAATCCCTGCTCCTTGAGCACCTCGTCCATTTTTCCCCGTTCCATGACGCGAAAAGCATTGGTATTGATAAGGTATGACCTGAAAGCGTCGGAAAGCGTGCTCCCCTCACCCTGCTCAAGGCCGCGGCCTTCGAAATCAGCGGCGGCAACCACCTGCTTGACTGGATTCTTGTATCCCTGGTACTTCATATATCCCTTGTCCTCGGCGAAAAGAGAGGCGCTGACAAAGGCCAGACAGAACAAAACCAGCAGTATTTTCACACCAAAAGCTTTTTGGACATGCATATATAAATAATATAATTCCCTGAATCAAAATTCGCAAGGCCCACGGAATGTTTTTTAGAGTTTTTTTCTGAGTATTCTCAGGTCGCCCTGGCGTATCAGCACTCCCTGCGCTTCATAATAATTGAGCAGGGGAATGGCGAATTTTCTGGATGTGTTGATGACCTGGCGCAGCGCGGAAACCGTTGCTGGCCCGTTTTTTTCCAGGTATTGGGTGAGTAGCGCCCTGCCTGTTTCCAGCGCAGCCCCGCTAAAAATCATGCCTTCAATGACAACCAGTTCCTTTTCCCTGATCATGGCGTCGATGACGCTGCCCGCCCGTTTGTCGCGGGCCTGCGCAACCGCCTCCTGCCTGCTGGGCGGCGAAAAATGCGCTGTGCCAAAAAAATCCCGCACCTGTTGTTTCAATTGGCCATCGCGTTCTGTTGCCTGCGCTTCCCACAACGCGAGCGCGCATGTGCCTGAAACGTCCTTGAATACAGACCCGTCAGTGAGCCGCGTCCAAAGCGCGGCAAATAACGGCTCTGCCAGGTGTATGCCAAAAAAAGCCTCACACTTCTGTTTTATTGCCGGCCTATCAGCGCCTTGCGCAACCAGGGGATGCTGCGCATGGAATTCGAGCACACCCGGTTGTATGCTCTGGACCAGGCGGGCAAACTGTTCATTACCAAACGCATACCATTCTGTCCCGGTTTTGATGATAACGGCTTGTTTCCGTTCCTCGATAGTATTGAGCGCGGCCAGGACCGCTCCTTGTTCCATGGTGAGTCTGGCGCATAGGTTGGACCGGGAACTATGCGCCTTTGCCTTGTTGATTTCCATCAGGACCAGCGCCTCCGGACCAGCCTGTATGAGCGCTTCCACGTCCTGCGAATGAACATTTTTTTTCCGCTTGTGCCGCAGGGGATGGGGATCGAGTATTTCCCCGCCGCCAAGAGTATGTTCCGCGCCCTGGTCCCTGACAATAAAACGGTCGCCTTTTATCGCCACGCACTGTTCGGCCAGGGTAATCTGGACAAGGCTGTTTTCGAAAAAATAGATGCGGCCATTGATCTCATTGGTGCCCAAATGGAACTTGATATGACCACCCTGTTTGAGGCGCACACCCGCTTCAAGGCGTGCGAATCGGCCGTCGACCATGCGCGTGGGAATAAAATAGCCCGGCGTACATACTATGCTGCCACGCGCAACATCGCTTTTTGCAACCTGGGCCAGATTGAGGGCCGCACGCTGGCCAAACAAGGCCTCCGCTGCCTGCTCCTTATGCACCTCAATGCGCCGTACCTCGGTCTCAAGTCCCTGGGGCAGGACAATGACCCGGTCATTGGTCTTAACCGCGCCTGAGAAAACCGTGCCTGTGACAATGGTGCCAAATCCGGCAACACTAAACGAGCGATCAACGGGCATGCGGAAGAGACCCGCCGCGGCGCGATCAGGCATGGTGCGCGCCATGGTCTCGATGACGCGTTTGAGGATGTCCATTCCCTCGCTCGTAAGAGCCGAGACTTTGACTAGTGGCGCTTGTTCGAGAAAGCTGCCCGCGGCCAGCGCACGAACATCATGGATAACCTCCTCTATCCTGGCAGGTTCAACAAGGTCTATCTTGTTTATGACAATTATACCCGCGCGTACGCCCAAAAGCCGGACAATGTCAAAGTGTTCGCGCGTTTGCGGCATGACCGAGTCATCGGCAGCCACCACGAAAAGGACAAAATCTATGCCCGCAACACCCGCAAGCATGGTTTTTATAAAACGCATATGGCCGGGAACATCAACCACTCCCAAACGTGTGTTGTCTGGAAGGTCAAACCAAGCATAGCCCAGGTTGATGGAAATGCCGCGTTTTTTTTCCTCGGCAAGAGTATCCGTATCAATGCCCGTGAGCGCTTTTACCAGCGCGGTCTTGCCATGGTCAATATGGCCAGCAGTGCCAAGTACTAAATGTTTCATTGCTCTTCTCTTATGCCCCTTAACAAGGGGGGTTAGGGGGGATCAGCCCCCGCACCCATTCGGCAATTTCCCGTTCCTCCCCTTTTAAAAGACTCCTGACATTGAGGGCAAAGGCGCCTTTAATAAAATCGCCGATAATGGGGAGCGTATGAGAGCGCGCTTTTTCAGCGAGTTGCCGGGGAGATAGCGCGGGATGCCTGACCAGAACAGCGTACGATGGTATCTCGGCGCCAGGCTGCGACCCGCCGCCCACAGACGCCGGAGCAGAAACAACAGATGTCTGAAGCGCGGGATTGGCCTGCTGTATCTTGCGCATGAGCGCACCAGCCCTTCGTTTTACCTCAGGGTCTGACAGGGCATAGCTGGTAAAAAGGGGGGCCTGAAAAACGCCTGTCGGATTGATAAAAGGAATGAGCGCTGCCTCAAGCGCCACAAGGTCCAATTTGCCCATCCTGAGCGCGCGCATCATGGGATTGCGCTTCATTGCGTCGATGTATTTCTTTTTTCCCAGAACAATGCCCGCCTGGGGTCCGCCCAAAAGCTTGTCGCCGCTCATGCACACCAGGGCAGCGCCAAGCCTGACGCTTTCGCGCGGGTCAGGTTCGTTCTCAAAACGCCATGCCTTGGAATCAACAAACAGACCGCTCCCTGCGTCGTGCAGGACCGGGACCCGCATTTTTTGCCCTATGGCAATCAGTTCCCGTATGCCCACTTCCTGGGTAAACCCGGATATACGGTAATTGCTCGTGTGGATTTTCAGGACAATACCCGTCTTTTTGGTGATCGCCCGCGCATAGTCGTTAGGTTTTGTCTTGTTTGTTGTGCCCACTTCCCTGAGCGTGCCACCCGCGCGTTCAATAATTTCAGGCAATCTGAACGATCCGCCGATTTCAACCAGTTCTCCGCGTGAAACAACCACCTCTTTTCCAAGAGCAAAGGTGTTGATGGCCAGCATAAGCGCCGCGGCATTGTTGTTCACGGCCAGCGAGGCCTCACAGCCTGCCAAATGGTTCACCTTGGCCTCCACATGCACGGCCCGCTTTCCCCTGTTGCCTGTGGCAAGGTCGTATTCAAGGTCGCAATACCCGGACAAAGATCCCTGAATGGCCTCGAGAACGCCGCTGCCAAGCACGGCCCTGCCCAGATTGGTATGCACAAGTATTCCTGTTGCATTGATGACCCTGCGCAGGCCAATAGTGCTCAGCGAATGAAGGACAGCGGCAAGATGCGCGGCAATTTCATTGGTCGGGGGAACAGCGTCCGCCATCCGGAGTTCCTGAAGATACGGCCGTATGGCGCGCACAACAGCCTCCCGCGAATGGGTCTGGACAAGCGCCTTAACCTCAGGGAGTTCGAGCAGTTTTGCCACCTGCGGAATGTTCCTGTTTTTATTCATGAGGCTCTCCGGTTCTTTCACCCTTCCAGGCGCGGGCGAACATGCCAAGCGCTGCCTTGAATCCGTCAATGCCCTCTTTTTTTGACGCTGCGGTAAAACAGGCGTTTGGAAATTCATTCTGCAGCCGTTCGAGGAACTTCGGCTCCTGGACCAGGTCGATTTTATTGAACACCAGAAGCCGCGGGATGTGCGTGGTCTTGAGTTCATTGAGCACGGTATTCACCACAGTGCTGTGGTCCTGGTAGCACGGGCTTGACGCGTCAATGACAATGACAATGAGATCAGCGTCGGTGATCACCTCGAGCGTACTCCGGAACGACGCCACCAGATGATGGGGCAGCTTGCGGATAAAACCCACGGTATCGCTCAGAAGAATTTCGCCATGGTCCTGAATATACACGCGCCGTGTGGTTGCATCGAGTGTGGCAAAAAGTTTGTTCTGCACCAGTACCGATGCCTTGCTTGCCGCATTGAGAATGGTCGATTTTCCCACATTGGTGTATCCCACAATGCACGCTTTGAAGATGGCGCCCCGGTTCTGTTTCTGCTGAGAACGCTGCTGCTCAATATCTTTCAGCTCCTTGCGCAGTTCGGCCATGCGAGTTTTAATCAGGCGGCGGTCGATTTCAATCTGTTTTTCACCCGGGCCGCGGCGCGTGCCATGGCCGCCCGCCTGCTGGCCAAGGTGGCTCCACATGTGCGAGAGGCGCGGTGAAAGATAGGCAAGCTGCGCAAGTCCGACCTGCACCTTTGCCTCGTGCGTGCGTGCGTGCTGGGCAAAGATGTCGAGAATGAGCATGCTCCGGTCAATAACCTTGGTTTCACATATTTTTTCAAGATTGCGGAGCTGGCGGGGCGAAAGATCGCTGTCAAAAATAACCACATCAATTTTAAGCTCCTGGACAAGGAGCTTAATCTCCTCGGCCTTGCCTTTACCAACATAGTGGGCCGAATCGGGCGACTGGCGCATCTGGGTGACAGTGCCTGCGACAATCGCGCGGGCAGTATCGGCCAGCAAGGCGAGTTCTTCGATGTGTTCGGCCAGAACCTGGGGAGTGTCGTTCCCATATCCCACGCCCACTAGAATGGCCCGGTCCCATTGCTGCTGTTCTTTTTGTATTTCGTGCATGGGATGAAAATATAGTTTTTCAAGAGAACCGGGGCGTACCTTCGCCTGAGACGCTATTTAAGGACAGTTACGCGCGCAGCGTACACCAACAATCTTGATATAAAAAAGCCCTGCATCGGGAGAGACGTCTACACGGTGATAGACGGGATGTGCGGGCCGGTCCAAACTCCGGTTTTCTGATCCAAGGGTAACACGGCCGCCGGGACCGGAACTATTGCAATACCCCACTCTGCCGTCCGCCTTGTGCTGCGCAAAAACATCCCAGCACCATTCAGAGAAAAGTGGGCGCATGCGGTCTTGTATCCACGCGTATTCCCATTCATCCTCAAGCGGCAGCCGGAAACCGTTTTTCCCAGGTTCAAACCGCAAGCCGGTGATGAGCGAGCACTTGAGCCCGCCCGCACGCGCCTGGGCGCTATAGGCCTGGTCGTACGAATAACAGGTATCAAGTCCCTGGGCAATACTCCTGCGGTTGCAGTAAAGGAGCGCGTCGTACCAGGTGAGGTTTTCCACGGGCCGCGTAAGGTCCACGCCGTAATCACCGGGTGGATACTCCGTACGACTGCCGTTGAAATGCGATGGATTTGCGCCAGTGGCTTCAAAATACTGTTGCTGGGTCACGGGCTGGGAGTCGATCCAGAAAGGCTCCACATACGCCGCATTGCCCCTTCTATCAATAAATACGCCACCTGCCAAAGCGACCATGCCCTTGGGCGCTGGCGCGCAGGGGGTTGCGCCATGAAGTATGCGCGCATGCAGGCTGACCGCGGGCCCGGCTGTTTCCGCCAGCCGCACCATCTCTATCGCGTGTTTTGCTTGGCCGCGCGCTGAAAAGGACACGGCAAGGGAACGGCAAAGCGTATAAAAACCCTCTTTTCCAAGAAAAACCTCGAATTCCTCCGCGTTGCCCTGGACCTCTTCCGCAAGCGTGCGCGGATTAACCAAATGATCCAGGCAAATCTGGCGCACCAGTGTCTGGCCGCCCCTGCTCTTGTCCTCTGCAACCAATCGCATCACTGTCACAATCCCGCTGTCATTGACCTGGCGCACCCTGCCTTGTAACGCCGATTGTTTGAGCGCCCCCAGGATGACGTCCTTGACGCCGGGTTCGAGCAGGGTATTGTATCTGCCCTGGCCAATCCGAACGTAGTACCTTTCCGCGTCAACATACCGCTCCCGGTTGAGTATGACCGCGCACGCGCTCCGAAGCGCGATTGCCGCTGCCGGACAAGCCCCGGTGGATACTGTCAGTTGCTCATAAAATTCAAGCGCGTCAGCATAGAGTCCCCTGTTGTATAGGGCGTCGCCGATCCTGGTCACATTCACCATTTCCGCGTACTGCTGGCGGTATACCCTGAGATTGTCAAACGTGACCCTACCCGGAATATCGATCATAAGAACAAGCCCCCAGTACGCGTTGCTCTTTTCCTCATAGGGAAGAAGGAGGTCCGCGTCGGCAATGGTCACGCCGTCCGCAACGAGCCTGAGCCGGTAGTCCTCTTTTTCAGCAATAACATGGATCAGCTTCCCGGGTTTGAGCAAGGAGACTGGCTTGTTTAAAAGCACCTCAGCATTGCCGCGCATCCACCCCTTGTCAATCTTTACGCTTCCCCAATCCCAGCTCATGGAATAATACCGCCCCATCCGGCGGATCAGGGAATCGCAGCACAGGAGCACGTTGATCTCGCCCCCTTCCCCGGCAATGGCGTCGAATTCCATGCGTATATTTCCATACACCGGCTGCCGGCCGTACGCTTGAACGCCGTGCCCCTTGAAAACAAGCATATTGTCTTCAATGGCGGCCGTGCCCGTGGGGTTGGCCTTATACACCCATCCCTCGCCCAATTTTTCCCTGTTAAAATCGTCCTCAAAAGCGAGTATCCACCGGCTCATGGCGCGCCGCTGCTCCTCCTTGAGTTTCTCCCCGGTCTCGCGCGACCGTTGTCGCTCCCCGCGGATTTGCGCGGTGGACAGCCACCAGTAGGCGGCCAAGGCGGTTGAGGAGATTGCCAGCAGCGTCGCAAGCACAGCCACGGTCCTGTGCTTGAGTATCTTTTTACGCACCGTATAGAGCAGGCTGGGCGGCCGCGCAAGTATTGGCTCGCCATCAATATACCGTTGGATATCGCTGGCAAACGCGCCCGCGGTCCGGTACCTGCGTTCGGGCCGCTTGTCCATGGCCTTTTCGCAAATTGTCTCGAGTTCGCGCGGCACGCGCGGATTGATCCGCCGAACATTCGTCGGGTCTTCGTGCGCGATTTTGTGAAGCATATCGCCTATATTTGCGGTATCAAGAAAAGGGGGCCTGCCAGTAAGCATCTCGTAGAACATGGCGCCCAGCGAATAGATGTCGCTCCTCTCCCCTATCTCATGCCGCAACCCTTCAGCCTGCTCGGGACTCATATAGGCGGGCGTGCCCATAATCTGGCCGGTCAGCGTCACATCGCTCGGCGCGTCAATATGACGGGCAAGGCCAAAGTCCATGACCATGGGTTCGCCGGTCCGCGTAATAAGGATGTTCGAGGGTTTGAGATCGCGGTGGATAATGCCGCGGTCGTGCGCATGTTCTACCGCGCGTGTTACTTTCATCATGATCGCCAGCGCCTGGCTATGGGGCAGGGCATAATGGTAGCGCCTGCCCGGAGCTCCCGCGACCGCGATCTTTTTACGGGACATGATCAGCGTTACCAGTTCCCCAATGGTGGAGCTGTCCGAACCGGTCTCCCTTCCTTCGCCCAGAAGTTCGGCAAGGGTACAGCCATCAATGCAGTCCATGGTGAAAAAAGGCTTGTTGTCAACAACGCCGAATTCGTGGATGGCGACGATGTTGGGATGCTGGAGCGAGGCCGTGGCCTCGATCTCGCGGCGGAACATCTTGGCCTGCTGTGGGTCTGCAAGCGAGTCTGATCTCAGAAGTTTTAGAGCGACCGTGCGGCCCAGGTCCTTGTGCACAGCCCGGTATACAAGCCCCATGCCGCCCGATCCAACCTCTTCGAGCAGACGGTAATTGCCGAAATCAAAGGGAAAATCCATGCTGTGCCCTCACACATAAATATGCACTTCTTTCGCGGCACGGGCAAGTTTCGTATTTTGTTTATTGCCGATTACATTGTCCGCCAGGCGGAGGTGCCTTTCTTGTTATTTTACCCGGACACCACTGAACAACTATATTTATTAACGCTATACCAGGAGTTGATCCACGATGAAAATGAATATTTCAAGCCTCGAACGCAACACCCTTCTGGAATGGAAAGGATCCTCAGCCGTCATATTCCCGGAAGAGGAACAGCTGGCCGCGCTGTTAAAAAAGCATCCGGGCGGCGCAATTGACCTGAACGAAAACCAGATCATCATTCTCTCATCGTGGGCCGAATCGACCGTGGACAAGCATTTTGGGGCAGGCGCCATAACCAATGTGGTCGAAGGCGGATTGCTGAAAAAAATAACCGATCTATATGAGAAGCTCCCCGCACCGGACAGCGCACAGAGAGGGGAAAAAACAACCGGAATTTCCCCAGGAGCAGGCCAGCCCGCGGATACAGCGCACCAGAGGGTAAAAAAAAGCCGCGCACCCACTCTGATGCTTCGCATGACACTGGCGGTGCTGGTCGCGGCTGTTGCGATATATGTCTCGCATAAGAAAGCCCCGGAACCCGAAGTTCTTCCTGAGCCGGCCGGACTTGCGGCCTATGGGGTTTCCTATGTTGTGGGCGACGTGTGTATAAAAAGGTCCGATACCTGGGTACAGCTCGAAATCGGCGACAAGGTAACGGTTGCGGACTCCCTCAAGACGGACAAAGCTTCGGAAGTGACAATCGCGAACAAGAACAAGTCGTTCACCATCTCCGAGGAAAAAATTCTCCAGGTAAAGGACCTGGAATAACCGTTAGTCCCGGTTCTGGATCGCCTGCGCGAACAGCCTGCACGCCTCTTCGGGGTCTTTAGTTTTCAGGCCTACCTGCGATAAAATCATCTTTGTTGCACAGCCGTGTACAAAAGCGTCCAGACTCCCTTCATCAGGCTCTCCTTCTGCAACCAGGTAATCTATTCCCGGAAGGTCCGCCTCTGAGAAAATCACCTTCCCTTTTCCCAGAATACGCCGCGCTTCGTCTATGGGCATGTCCTTGTCCGTCAGGTGCACGCCCGCTGCGTCAATAATGAAAGCGGCCACAACATGGTGCTTGATTATCAGCGGGACTTGGAAACGGTCGCATACCTCTTTGACCTTGAGCGCCTCGGTGACAAACTCCTCGTCGTTAAAATTGTGCTCGCAGAATTCAATACCCTGGGCGCCGCCCGCTATGGCCGCAACGGCAATTTCATGATGGGGTAAAAACCCTGCTGCTCTGCGGTTGGTGGAAAACCAGAAATGGGTGTTTTTAATAGCGTCAGGAAGTTCCTTGGCACTCTTCATGACCGCTGGTTTTTCAGCTGAACAGGGCAAGGTTGGCGCGCAGTTTTTCCAGTTTCTCGCGCGTGGTGGAGAGTTTTACGCGCTCTTTTTCAACAACCTCAGGACTGGCGTGTTGCATAAACTTTTCGTTCGCCAGTTTCGCTTCAACGGATTTTAAGAAGCTATCGTTTCTTTCAAGGTCTTTCATTATTTTCGCCCGTTCAGCCGCCTTGTCCACGAGTCCTTCGAGATTGAGGAAGACCTCGGCGCCGGCAATAACGGCCGACACAGACTGCGCCGGCTTTGCGGCCGCATGGGTGACGGTAAGCGTACCTGTTTTTGACAGAAACTTGATCTGGGTCTCGAGGTCCATAATCCACTGTTGTTTTGCCTCTTCAGCGGCGCTAATGAGCACATCGCCCTTTTTTCCCGGAGGAATATTGTTCTCTGCCCGCAGATTGCGGATAACGACCACCAGATCCTGGACAAACTGCATGCGCGCCTCGATATTGGGAACAATGAGATTGTCGTCGCAGACCGGATAGCGCGCCACAATAAGATGCTCCGCGCCTTCAACGCCATATTCCCTGAGCGCGGCGTAGATCTCCTCGGTAATAAAGGGCATGAAAGGATGCAGGAGTTTGACCGTGCCCACCAGCACTTCACGGAGCGTGTGCAGGGCCGCGTTCCTGGAAGCCAGGTCAGCGCCCTCGGCCATGCGGGGCTTGATGAATTCAAGATACCAGTCGCATAGCTCGTTCCAGGTGAAGTGATAGGCCGCTGCCAGGGCCGCGTTGAAATCGTAGCCATCAATGGCGCGGGAAATGACCTTGACCGCCTGGTTGAACCGCGAGATCATCCACTGGTCCTCGGTGCGCAACTGCGATTTCTGGGGAGCGGTGATGGTCTGGTCCTTAAAATTCATCATGGCAAAACGGGCCGAATTCCACAGCTTGTTGGCAAAATTGCGGCCCAGTTCGCACTTTTCAGTCGCAAAATGGACGTCCTGTCCCGAAGGCGCCAGCGAGATGATGGTATATCTGAGCGCGTCGGCGCCATAGGTGTTGATCACTTCAATGGGGTCGGGCGAATTGCCCAGGGACTTGCTCATCTTGCGTCCCTGCATGTCGCGCACAATGGAATTGAAAAAGACCTCTGAAAACGGCAGTTTTCCCATGAACTCCATGCCGGCAAACACCATGCGCGCCACCCAGAAAAAGATGATGTCAGCCGCGGTGACCAGCGCGTTTGTGGGATAAAATTTGCTGAGCGTTGCGGTCTCATCGGGCCATCCCATGGTCGAGAAGGGCCAGAGCCACGACGAAAACCAGGTGTCAAGCACGTCTTCGTCCTGTTTAAGATCAGTGCTCTTGCATGCAGGACATTCTGTGGGAACCTGACGCGCCACGACAATATGACCGCACACGCAATACCATGCGGGAATGCGGTGGCCCCACCAGAGCTGGCGGGAGATACACCAGTCGCGGATATTTTCAAGCCAGTGGGCAAAGGTCTTTTCCCACCGTTCGGGATAGAAGCGCAGTTCCCGTTTCTCAACAGCCGCAAGCGCGGGTTGTATCCACTGGTCGTATTTGACAAACCACTGCATACTTAAAAATGGCTCTGTCACGGTATGGCAGCGCTGGCAATGGCCAACGGCGTGGCTGTGGTCCTGGATTTTTTCCAAAAGCCCCAGGCTGTTGAGGTCCTCGACCACTGCTTTGCGGCAGGTAAACCGGTCCATGCCGCGGTATTTCTGAGGCACCGCATTGTTCATGGTACCGTCCAGATTCATGACAACAAGTTTTTCGAGGTTGTGGCGTTCACCCATGGCAAAATCATTGGGATCGTGCGCCGGGGTCACTTTAACGCAGCCTGTGCCGAATTCACGGTCAACATAGTGATCGGCAATGACCGGGATGGGGCGGTTTGCCAGGGGCAGGACCACGGTGTTGCCCACAAGGCCCTTGTAGCGTTCGTCCGCGGGATTGACCGCCACGGCGGTATCGCCCAGCATGGTTTCGGGCCGTGTGGTGGCGACCACAACATACCCGTTGCCGTCCTGGCGCGGATATCTGATGTGCCAGAGATGGCCGTTTTTCTCCTGGTGTTCGTTCTCTTCGTCGGACAGGGCCGTGCGGCACCGCGGACACCAGTTGATAATATATTTTCCCCGGTAGACCACGCCCTTTTCATAGAGCCGTACAAAGGCCTCGGTGACAGCGCGCGAAAGCCCCTCGTCCATAGTAAACCGCGTACGCTCCCAGTCGCAGGAACAGCCGAGCATGCGCAGCTGACGTAAAATGGTTGAGCCGTATTTGTCCTTCCACTGCCATACCCGGTCCAGGAACTCTTCGCGGCCAAGGTCGTGCCTGCTCTTCTTTTCCCCGGCAAGGAGCGCGCGCTCCACCACGTTCTGCGTGGCAATACCCGCGTGGTCCGTTCCCGGCAGCCAGAGGACCGTGCGGCCCTCCATGCGCTTTTTCCGGGCCAGTATATCTTGGATCGTGTTGTTAAGCACGTGGCCAAGGGTGAGCATGCCCGTGACATTGGGCGGCGGAATCACGATGCAGAAAGGTTCGTCTCCTGTACGGTTTTCGTCAGCGTGAAAGTACCGGTTCTTTTCCCAGACAGCGTACCATTTCGCCTCGACCGCAGCCGGTGTGTAGGTTTTTTCAAGTTCGGCCATTGCGCTCTCTCCGTTGAATAAGTAGCTAATAAAATACACTTACCCTCGCGGCAAATCAAATGATAATGGAGGAAATAGATTGAAAACCAAAACACATTAATGTAATTTATTTTGGTCAGTTACCAAGACCGCTTTCACAAAGGATGGTGCCATGAAGAAGATACTCATAGTTGACGACGACAGCGCCATGCGCGAAGTTGTGAAGACCGTGCTTGCCGGCTCTTACGAGGTCCAGGAAGCCTCGGGCAAGGCCCAGGGCCTGGGCAAGGTAAAGAGTTTTAATCCCGACCTGATAATCCTCGATGTCATGATGGAAACAGCCTCCGCGGGTTTCGACATGGCGCGCGAACTCAAGGGTGACAACAAGCATAGCAAGATAAAAATCCTGATGCTTACCAATGTGAGTATGGAATCAAAGATGGATTTTTCGACCGTGGCCGGCGATCCCGAGTGGCTGCCGGTCGACGAATTCCTATCAAAGCCCATTGACCCCAAGGGCCTTTTTGCCACTGTAAAGAAACTACTCGCCTAGAAAAAAATATTCAGGCCAAGGCTGGCCGAGGGCCCGGAGAAATCAACGCTCGATTGTTCCTTGTTCAGCACCCGATCGGCAATGGGCTGGCTCAGAAACGACGGACTTGTTTTTTCGAAAAAATAGACCTCGCCGCCTGAATTGTTTTGTCCCATGGAAAGCGTATAGTTCGTCTCCCCGTCAGAAACAACGTCTCCCGCAAGGACGTTATCGAGCTTGGCAAGATTGCCCGTACCCTCGTATCCGGAAAGCTCAAGACGCGTAAAGGCAACCTGGAGTTCGATGCCAAACCGCCGCGTAAGCTGCAGCACCGCCCCAACGTTAACGCCGAATCCCGGTCCTGAATGGTCCAAATCAACATGTGCGTCAATTTTTCCCTGGTGTCGTATTCCCAGGGTGTCGTACCCGTCGAATTGTCCTGCGGCTGAAAAGGAGTACGATGAACTGAACATGAGCAGGTCAATGCCCGCATAGGGATGGAGGCGATTGAAATGCCACGAAGCCCTGCCGCCAACGGCGAACAGACTGTTCCGGACATCAGTCTCTATGGTAATATTGCCCCCGGAAAAAAGGTGCGTGTTGTGCGGCGCTGGCTGCAACCGGTATCCGCCAATGCCCGAGCTTGCGGTGGACAAGCCGCTGATTCTCAGCGCTATATGCGAGGTAAGTTTACGGCAAAGGTAGAGCCCGCCGCCCTTAAACGTGGTAAGGTTGACCTCGCCGCTTTCCTGTACCAACTGATAATTATGAAATATGGGAGGATTCTCGTATGTGGACATGACATTGTTGAATTCAGGATCAGCCCCATGCGCTGTCCAAAAGAGTCCCAGTGTCCAGTGGTGCATTGCACGCACGGGCTTGTCAGAAGCGGTTTCCACTGCGGTTTCCTGAACAGCCTGCGGCGCAGGCTGGGGCGCTGCCACGGGAGCAGCGGATTGAGCAATGGCCTGCGGAGCTGTTTTTGACCCGCCGGCAAGACGATCAGCCGCGGTCTTCATGGCTCCGCCCAGATCCTCGATACGGCAGCGGCATTCGCCCGAATACGTATCGACCAGTTTTCCCGTGCTCACGTCGATAATGCGCAAATTTATGAGATAGACCGTTCCCAGCATGCCAATGGACCCAGCGACCATTTTCGACGCGCCCAGCAATTGTCCGATTTCCACCATGCACGCCTTGTCGTCGCAGACGCCGCTCTGCTGAAATCCCTGTTCCTTCAAAATGGCGTCCATTTCACCCCGTTCCATAACCGCAAAGCGGCCGGTATTGAAAAGCTCGGCGCGCAGCCGGTCGGATAATATGCCCGAGGCTGACTTGAGGTCGCCTTCGGCTTTCAGGTCCATGATGCCAATGACCTCCTTGTTCGAATCCACGGCTGCGTTCGCTGCACCCATGAAGAGCGAAAGACCCACGGCCATAAGCGACATGACTCTAACGATGAATATGCTTTTCATCTTGGATATTCCTTTCCTGCAAAAAACAACGGTAATAAAATATACCACGCAAATCAGGACATGCAATGGAAAAGGGTTCATTGCACCCAATACGCATACCCGCCCTCAAGGACAAGGATGTTCTCGTAGCCACGCGACACAAGGTGGCGGTACGCTTCGTAGGCACGCGAACTGGTCTTGCTGTATACAACGCACTTTGCCTTCTTGTCAAATGCGATGCCCTCGCGCCGCAGGTTCTCGAGCGGTACATTGACGCTGCCGGGAATGGCGTTCATCATGTGCTCGGACACAGGCGACGCGTCGATAATGTGATACGCTCCCATGTTCCGGGAGAGGTCCTCGGCCGTTATGGTCTTGATAAAGCCCTCCATTTTACTTCCCAACACCAGGCAGGCGGTCTGGACCACGTCAATGGGGATGTTAAACTCGGGCGCATAGCCCAAGTCGAGCGCAAAGATGTCGGTAAGCGTCATGGCTTTGGCAATGCCGCAGGCAACGACCTGCACGTGCCTGAAGACATCGCCGCGGCCATAGCCCTGCACACCCAGAACGCGTCCGGTCTTTGTATCGGCAATAAGCTTGAGGGTAACATACTGGGCGTTCCGGGCGTAATGGGCGCGGTCCAGGCCAGTGACTACCACGGCCATGGCGTTAAACCCGTGTTCACGCGCCCGTTCGAAGGTGAGGCCTGTGCGCGCTATGGAAAGGCCGAAGCTCTGGAACACCACCGTGCCGATGAACCCGTCGAACACAGACGCACGTCCGCATATGTTGTCCGCGGCAATGCGCCCCATTTTAGTTGATATGGAACCCAGGGGCCAATATTCCTGCGTGCGTGTGATGCAGTTGACGCTTGCTGCGCAGTCGCCTATGGCGTAGATGCTTTTGTCCGATGTCCGTAAGTGGCGGTTGACCATTACCGCTCCCACAGGAGTGCACGCGAGGCCCGCCTTTTTCGCCAGCCGCGCATTGGGCACCACGCCCGCGGAGAGAATCACCAGATCGGCGAAAAATTTGCCTTTGTCCGTGGAGAACACCAGCTGCTCCCCTTTGCGCGCAATACGCTCAATGGCCGTGTCCGTGACTATTTTGATGCCCTTCTTTGTCATGGCGTTCTGGATCTTTCCCGAGATATCACGGTCAAATATAGTGGAAAGAATGTGCGCCTTTTTTTCGAGTATGGTAACGCGCGCACCCGCTTCTATAAGCGACTCCGCGGTCTCAATGCCGATAAGTCCGCCGCCGATGATGCAGACGTCGCGCGCGTTCCTGCCCATGCATTCGCGCTTGATCGCCTCCGCGTCCTCAACGCGATGAAGCGAGTAAATGCCCGGCAGCCGTATGCCCGGAATGGGCGGCAGAAAGGAGTCGGCGCCCGTGGCAAGGACTAGGGCGTCATAGGGAACGCGCCATGACTCTCCCGTGGCAAGGTCCTTCACCTCCACGGTCTTCCTTTTTCTATCAATATCGACCGCCTCGATCTTGTTCAATATTTTGATGTTCCGGATGGTCTCAAAAAAGCTGATGTCGCGGATCGTGTTGTCCGCAGTGGACATGAGCGCCTTGGGCGAAAAAACCCTGCCCGCGATATACGAGGGCAGCCCGCACCCTGAGTAGGAAAGGAACTCGCCTTTCTCGATAATGGTGATGTCCATGTCCTCGCACAGCCGCCGCAGGCGCGCCGCGGCCTTAGGCCCAGCGGTGACCCCGCCGATGATGACCACCCGTCTGCGCTTTCGCGCGCCGCGCGCCAAGGACCGCACCCGCGTATAGGGCAGGGAAATGGTAAAAATACTGCCCGCGTTCTCACGCGACTCGGCGCTGATGCCGCCGCCCATGGAGGTGATGATGTTCCTGGTAATGGAAAGGCCCAGGCCTGTTCCAGCCGCAGCGCTCTGGTGTTTGACTGACCGGTAAAAGGGGTCGAAAACATTGTCCAGTTCTGCCGTGGGAATGCCGCTGCCCGAGTCGGACACGGCAATGACGCATTGCTTCTTTCCTTTCTGCACCGATGCCTTGACAACAATATGGCCGTGCGCGGGTGTGTACTTTATGGCGTTCTCGATCAGGTTCCGGAGCGCAATCTCGAGGCCGCGCATTGATCCTTTTACAAATATCGCCGTATGCTCTGGCAGGCGGGTGCGCAGGAAAACCTCCCGGTCTGACGCCTCGGCCATATAGGCGCCCGCCACGGTGTGGGTCAGATCAACGCAGTCGAATTCCTCGGCCGCGGCCTGTCCGGCGCCCGCGTATTGCTGAAAGGTGAGCAGATCGGCAATGAGCGTATTCGCCTCAGCGGTCTTGCCGATGGCTTTTTCAATGAAGTGGCGCGTCTTGTCGCTGATGTCGCCCGTAAAACCGTCGGCAATGGTCTTGAGAAGGGAATTGATGGTGTTTATGGGAGATTTGAGCTGGTGGGAAAGCGTGCCGATGAATTGCTCGCCTCGCTGAGCGGGCGAAACGGGACGCGAATCGTTCTGCCTCATGGGTTTCTCCAAGGAAAAATTCGAGCGTAAAAAGAATATAATTTCAGGCGTTGACTTGAAAACAGGGTTTTGCTATGCGGCAATAGGCGCAATGACCGGTTTCTCGAACTGGAGGCCATACCGCACGCCGGTTTTCTCGGGGTCTTTGCGCACGATCACGCCTTCGCGGAAGGTATATTTTTTCTCGTCCCAGGCCTTGATCCCCACCTTGAGGCGATGGTTGAGATCAAAAGGATATTTGCTGTGAAAACCAATGCCCGACAAACTGACGTCGACTACTGAATCTATGGCGTTTGTATCAGGATCAACGGCCACCGCAGGGTGCTTCTTGAACCGCTTGAAGAGCCTCTTCTCGGATGACACCCGATTCTGTAAAATCCCAAGCAACACTTGGGTCAATTTTACAAAGTCGATTCTGCGGGTAAAGACGCACTCCACACCTGCGCGCGCATGTGAAAAATTTATATCCCGTTCTGAATAGAAAATAACCTTGGCTTTGGCGGCATCCTTGTGCTTTTTAATTTTTGAGAGGATCTCCTGACCCCCAATACCAGCCATGCTAAAATCGGAAATAATCACATCAACATTTATATAGGGTAGCAGGTTAGGGAAATGGCATCCGCCTTCGCAGCAGGCGACATATTGGAACCCCTGTTTTTTCAGCATCTTATGAACAAGGAAAATATCCTCTGGTTCATCGTCCACAATAAATATTTTCTGTTTCAGAGGCATGTTTCCCGCCCTCTTGTAGCAATCAGAGATATTGTAGGTATTGTAGTTTAACTATAATCTAATATTTTTATCATTTAAATGCAAGCTTTTACAGATAAATGCAAGCTTTTACAGAAATCATATTTTTTTATGAATTTTTATTGTGAAAATAAGGGCAATAAATTATTTTTTTAAAAATTTCATGTTTTAAGGAGAAGATATGCTTACAAAAACCTGTTTTCTTGCTCTTCTGTTCCTCAGCATCAGCCTCATGACTGTCCCGCTCTTTGCCAGCGCTGAAATGAAAGACGATTGCTTTGACCGCTTTTTTAAAAAGTCGGTAATCGACGGCAGTTCCACGCCAGGCAAATACAACCTCGACGTACGCATGGGCAAGGCCGGATCAACTCTTGGTTTTATCTTTGACGTTAAAAACCCGTTTGTTAAAAAAGACAATATTTCCCAGACCTTTGGCCTGCTGTTTTACAAGTTCGAAGACACCCTGGTGCCGCCCGCCATTACCCCGGCCAATGGAACCAGCATAATCGGCATAACGGCCTTTTCACTGGCCTATGGCTGGAACTGGTATGGCCTGCCGCTCAATACCAACCTCTATGCAGGCCTCAACCTCTACATGGGCGGCGAAACCAGAATGGTGAAGCAGGCTGACGGCACGCTGGCGGACAAGGGCCCCGGCGTCTTCGCCCCTGCCCCGTATTTTTATTTTGTAAACCCTTGGAGCGAAAAAGTCAAGACCAAGCTCGATATCATGGTGTCGCACAACTGGCAGGAAATGGCAAAACTCGCGGCCGAGGTCTTTGTGACCCTTCCCGGCTGGATGTTCGAAAGCGTAGTAGACCGCACAGGTTCAACCTACAGCGACAGTTACCGTTCGTCCGTGGGCATTGCCAAGCGCCTCACCACCAAGCAGGTACTGGGTCTCTTCATCCCCGCAGTCAGGAACGCGCCCGAAGGAGACTCCTCCATGGCGCAGGTCGACGCCATGTTTGGCGGCAGCACCGGGTACCTCAAATTTTCCGGAGGCACCACCTTCACGGTCAACAATGTGATCGGCGAAACCTTTGCCGACAAAGCGGGCAGCTCAGACAACTACTATTTCAAAGGCGAATTTTCGTATATCCTGCTCCTGGGTCTTGGTTATAAAGTGGGCGAAGGCCTCGGTTTCCGCTTTGGCCTCAACTACGGTCTCAACCTCGACGCTATTTCGACCATGCAGGGACAAAGTCAGGGAATTGAGTCAGCTGAAAAAGCGGGCTTCTTCTCACTCAAGCACAAAACAGTCTATGTGGCGCTGGAATATATGAACGACTATGTGGCCGAGGACATTTTCGGGTCACGCGTTGTGCCCAGCATGTTCCACATCAGTCTGGCCATCAGATAGCAAAAAACGTCAAACTCAAAGCGCGGGAACTCTATGCTGGTACCAGGGCTAAAAACAGCGCCTGGTACCTTTTACTTGACTACGATGCTTTTTGGACCTTCGGATAACGCGTATGGCTAACCATACCGCTTATTTACAGTATTCTGTAGACCTGTGATATCGACAGCCCAACTTTTTTTGCAATTGCCGCGCCGGAAGCGCCTTTCTTGTACATGCCTTTGATGGTATCATTACGTTCTTTGTTCTTTTTCCTGTTGTAGTCGAGTCCGTATTTGATCCGGAGTTGATGCACTGCCTGGCGGGTAATGCCGAATTTCTTTCCAATCGCAGCGTCGGTCTTCAAAGTCTTCTGAAGGTTCTTTAACTGGTCTTTGCTGATTCGTGCCATGATAGGCCTCCTTGGGTTATAGTCTGGTAAAGGACACTGATTGATAGATAACTATTTAATACATGGATTGTCAATAGTATAGTAACTTATTATCCAGGGGCCAAAAAACAGACCATGAAACCCATCCGCACGCCAAGGACAGGTAACCCGAATGATATTTGCCAAAAAAACAATCGCCAAGGAATGTGGTATCCGCATTGTGAACTTATTGACATACGACGCATCAATTATCTATTTCTACAGCGTGAGCCCGCAGTATACAGTAAAGGCTGCATTACAGCCACCAGAAACCCAAATATCCATAGAAGCGCCGCCGTTGCAGGTAATGTACCTGCCAAGAGAAGAATACACATCCTAAATACGAAGAAATACATATGAATATCTTAAAACTAACGCAAATTTTAACAATTCTATTGACCCTTGCGGCCGCTATTCCGGTGTCCGCCGAGACCCACGTCTTCTGGTACAAGGCCCTGCAGAACCACTATGCCCTGACCGATAGCCTAGGGCCAGCCCTGCCTGCAGACGCTATTGTACATGAGGGGAAAATAGTAACATGTAACGTTTCGGTAGGACTTGGATATGCTGGAAGAGGATTTTCCTGCGGATCTGGTTGGACCGATGACCAGGGCTGGTGCTCTGCCTTTTTCTCAGGTGATCTCAGCGATTCGGCAAACGCGGGCAGCAGCGTAACTTCAGCGTTTCTCCGGGGCGAATATGACGACTGGGCTTTCAGTAGTCCCCAATGCAACGAAGGACCTATTGCTATCCGATGCGGTGTTATTGATGTTTCCTTCGGCGTTTCCATGTGGGACAAACCCTCGAATCTACCCGATGACGCTGTTTGGGCAGACCTCGATCCCATGAACACGCTAAACTATAATTACCCCATTGCTGGAGCAGAGGAAATTTTAAATTTTACTGCGTTGGGCGGACGTAGGGATGGTATGGCAGCGCCAGTACTCGACAGCCAGTTTGTCAGTATCGATGTTACTGACCAGGTCAACTGGATATTGGCCAACTATGCCGCTGGAACTTATTATGCCATTGTGGTTCTTTCCAAGGTTGGCACAGGCAGCACAGGGAAATTCTCTACTCTTGCAAATGAACAATGCGTATACGATCCCACCCATAATCGCATGGTTATGGTTCCGAATGCGCCATGGGCAGCTGATGGCAACTCGATACACCTCGTTATCAATGGCGACCTTGCGGACAGCGTACGCGCTGAAAAGCCGCCTGCCATAACAGAACAGGCGCTTGGCGTATCCGTATACCCCAACCCCTTCAACCCGTCCACAACGATATCCTATTCCATCCCCGGCAATGGTCGGGCTATGTTGAGCATTTTCTCCTTTTCCGGCCAGTGTGTCTTCCAAAAACAGGTGGCAGGTAGCGGCAGTTTCTCCTGGGATGCCTCAAAGCAGGGGAGTGGGGTGTATGTGTGCAGATTGGAAGCGGGCGGGAAAGTGATGGCGAGGAGAATGGTTTTCATACGATGAAGAGTGCGCAAACTCAAAGAAAAACCGGTACTGTTCATTCAACAGAAAAACGAAATTCCATAACCAAACAATCATTTTACCAAAGGAGCTACCATGAAAAAACTTCCGCTTTTTGCTCTTTACACACTCATGCTGGGCATAACCTCTCATGCGCTGCTGAATAATATCAAAGACCCTGCCGCCTCCATCCGTCTGGAACGGAAAATGACCCTCTCACTGGAGCTGGCCTGGAACGGGCTTGCAGGTGTGGGACCGGTCTTAAGCTATTACCCGATACCGAAATTTGGCCTGGACTGCGGCTTAGGTTTGGGCGGTGCCGGGTACAAGCTGGGTATCCGCGGCCGCTACCTTTTCAAGAATGACAACTTAACACCTTTTATCGGCGCGGGTGCAACGATGGGTACTGGTACGATGGGTCAAGAGGCGGGAGTCAACGATCAGGGGAGTACCATCAAGGTAAAAATGAAGTCCTGTCCCTATATCCTTCTCGGCGGCGGCCTGGAAAACATCTCCCAGGGCGGTTTTTTCTTCCAGTTCCATCTGGGCTACGCTCTGCTTCTGGGTGACGATAAAATTGAATACACCCAAGGAACACCCAGTTCGACCATGAAAAAATCCCTTGATCTTTCCGTTAACGGCGGTGTGAGTATTGGGCTCAACGTGGGATATGCGTTCAGGTAGAGAGCCAAATATGAGCGCAAGTTCACTTCGCCTGCCACATTCATTACATAAGTACATGAAAGACGTAGCCAAACATGAGTGTGTTTCTGTAAATCAATTTATTTCCGTGGTAATTTCTAAAAAGGTTTCTGCGCTCTTTGCCCAAGATTATCTTGAACAACGGGCGAAACATGCTTCAAGGACAAGATTTGAAAAGGCCCTCTCCAGAATCCCGCATTCAGAACCAGACTCCTTCGACAAACTCTAAAGACAGCGCGGGGTAAAGACGGGCATACAACAGCGCATAACGAAGCTATAGGAAAATCCCCTGTGCTGTTTTACTAAAAATCGCGCTTTTTGCCGACTCCCGGGCTCAAAGCAGTATGTAGATTACTTTAGCGAAAGACTCCGCCCCCAATTCAAAGATTGTCGAATTCACAAGATTTTAGACACCGAGCAATTATTCGATGGGTTTTGTTATCGGGGAACTGGTTTCCAAGACTGAAGGTACTCTGAGAAAGACGAGAAGGATAATTCAGTTACTTGCATGACAGACTCCTTGGGTTTTAAGTGTTTGGAAAATTATTTTATGTGAATGGGAAAAACAGGACCAAACGAACCTTCTGATTATCCAAGAAAGAAAAGGGGCCAGACATATTGACGCATCTGACCCCCAGAAAACGATTACTCAGTTTAAATTTGCTGATTTATATTTCCGCCTTTTTATATTTTACCTGCAATACAGAAAGGGTCAAAATGAGTTCATACACAAGCAATCTTCAGCACTTCCTGGATAAAAATGGCGATATCCCACTGGACATACACCCTGAAGGCAGGAAGATGGCGTCCTTTCTAACCTCAGTAGTTGACAGAGTAACCGCCTCCTTTCCGTTTGTGAGGGAATTCATCAAAACAGGTTTAAAGTGCATGAAGACAGATTGCCGAGGGGCTATTATCGGCCACTTTCGCAATGAGAATGAACCTATAGTTTGGCAATGCATGAAATGCAGTGACTTTGGATCAATATCCGATTGGCAAAACTCCCACTGGGACAAAGCCACAAACAAAATCAAAAAGACAGTTTAATAACAGGCTGGTTAAAACACGGTTGAGCAAGGTCTTTTACCCTGAAATAAGAAACCCTCGCAATCCTTTAAGATTACGAGGGTTATCATGGTACCGGCTCAGGGATTTGAACCCCGGACCTGTGGATTATGATTCGTAATTGACATTTTACGCATAGTATTGCAGATTCTTGCAACTCATTGTAACAATAATGCATTATCAGTAAAATTGACTGTTTTTGAAAGTGTCGATTTTGCAGGTTTTTGCAGGGGGTTGCAATAAAATGGTGGCAAATGGTGGCAAGATTTTATAACAATTATCGCAAGGCACAGACTCAAGCCGCCACCTTTTTCAGCCATAAAAAAACCCGCCCAGCCGCCCTGTTTTTGTTTTAAGTTTCTGTAGAAATCCTGCCTGGGGATGCTACCTAACTACTGCGAACTTAGCAAATCTCTTTTGCCCATTGGCCTTTATACCCAAGCAGTAGACACCTGCTGGTAATGTAGAGGTTGTTATTCTTGCTTCTCCTGTAGTGGCTGTAAGTGTGCTGCTGAAGAGTTTCTTTCCAGCTATGTTGTAGATGGTGGCTATTGCGTTTGAGGATTGCAGTGCCTGTGGGACTGTTATATGTAGGGTATTTGGTGTCAGATATTGGACGCATAGGGCTGTATTAATTGATCTGGGAATCTGGCTTTTCTCAACAGCAATAGGTACTGCTGGAGAGGTAAGAATTGTGCCGCTATCGCCAACAGCAATATATTGATTGTTACCATATGTGACAGAATTAAGTCTTTTCCCCGTCCCTGATATGCGACCAGTCCAATCAATTCCATTGGAAGATGTCATGATTGTACCGAAACCGCCTACCGACACGAATTGATCATTACCATAAATAATAAACTTGAGCTGATCTTGTGTTTCCGTCAGACTGTTCCAAGTGATACCATTAAGAGAAGAATAAATTGTTTTATTCCCCCCAATTGCCACGTATTGATTTTTGCCATACGTAATTGAATACAGATTTTGTGATGTTCCTAAAGTACGGCTAGTCCAAGTTGTGCCATCCGAAGAGGTTAGAATTATTCCATAATTACCTACCGTTACAAATAGGTTGTTGCCATGGACAATAGATAGAAGTTCATGTTGCGTACCTATCCAACAATTGGCCCACGTAATGCCATCTTGAGACGTTAAAACCGTTGTGTGTGAGGAGTAACCACCACCCACAGCTACGTATTGCCCTTCGCCATAAGTGACTGAAGCGAGGTCGTACGGTGTCATCCATTCACAAGTTGTCCAAGCAACACCATCAGGAGCGGTAAGGACCAGACCCCAATAACCGACTGATACGTATCGGTCATTTCCATAGGTTACAGATCCAAGCCACTGGGATGATAGAGTGGTCCCTGACACACGTTTAGTCCAGATGATGCCATCATTAGAGGTCAGAATTGTGCCAGCATCACCCACGATTACGTATTGGCTATCACCATAAATAATGGAATTAAGCTCCTCTGAAGTGCCAGAAATTCTAGTATCCCAATCAACTTGTGCAAAGCATGTTGCTGAAAATAGAATGGTCAATAATTGAGACAGCTTAATGATTTTTAAGTTCATCTTTGACTCTATAGCAAATATAGATTCCCAGTATCCTTTTTGCAATAGATTCAATGAGAGATACAGACTGTTGTTTGGTAATAAGGGATAGATACTGGAATTAAAAGTACGAGCTGTCTCTGAAAACCCTGGAAGAAGACAGGGCCACCCTTAGGTGATACTCAACCTATCAAAAACAACTCATACCAGTTTAAGGTTTTACATTCAACATCTTGGCAGCGTTGGCACTCCAATACTGCTCTATAAACTTTACAGTCTTAAATGAGTAATGATCGTCACTCAAAAGTTCTGGCGTAATAAGCCCTATTCTCTTAAGCTTATTTATCATTTCTGCTGGCATTTTCAACCCCTCAGCGATCTCCTGGGTGGAATAACTTTGGGTTGTAGGATTTATTTTTTCCGCGAATGTCATTATTTCCCCCTCAATCTGTCTTGGTTGTCGGCATAAATCTGTTTAATGGTCTCAAAACCAGCCTGGTTGAATAAGTGCCGTTTACCCAGGACTGTTGTAGCTTTGACCAGTCCCAGCTTTCTATACCTGTTTATTGTGGCCGTGGATATGCCTGTTAGGTGACAAATCTCACCAACCCCGTATAGTGTTTGCTCCATGTGAACCTCCTTAATATATGGATAGCTACCCCGATGGTAGTGTTCCTATACAATGTTATACCAACAAATGGTATCTACTTTCAATAGCTGGACGTATTTTATTCGTGGAGGATAATAAAATTGCGGGGATGATGACTATAAATAAAAATCCCCCTGTATTTTATTACAAGGGGATATGTTTTCCGCGAAAATTACTTTAGCAACAATATTTTCTTCTGTAACACCTTCTCCGCTCCAGTTACTCGAACCAGATACAAACCACTGGAAACACCAGTATTAGTGTAATCGCGGCCATTCCAGGCTATTTTATGGTAACCTGCTCCTGAAACCTGCCATGATCTAATAGTTTTGCCGTTGATATCAACTATTTGGACGCTGACACCCTGTTTCAAGGCTGAGGGAACACCGATAGACAAGTTCACGGTCGGATTGGCTGGGTTCGGTGAAGATGTCAGGGACAATTTAGTTGGAAGGGGGATTGCCGCGTTTTCAATCTTCATGTGACCTATGACCTCGAATATTGCTTCAAGAGTATCGGTCAGCGAACCGTCAGAAACAATAATCAAAATCGTGTCATTTCCAATCTGTGAGGCCGTGGGTGCCCAAACAATGGTCGAGTCAATCAATGTCATTGTTGAGGGCTTGTTCACAATCGACCAGGTCAAATTGTCGTTTTCCTCATCTATGCCAACCAATGTAATAGTATAGAGGGAATCTACAAAAAAGGTATCAGGGAAAATGTTTTGAATAACAGGAGCATCATTTACGCGAGTTGCATGGATTATAAGGGTCACTGTGTCACTTAATACGCCGTCAGTAGCTCTTACCCTTACCGTGTCATTTCCCGCATCCTTATCTAAGGGCATCCAGGTTATTACCCCTGTTGTGAGACTGATCTTAAGGCTGTCTGGGCCTTTGAGAAGGTACCAGAAAACAGCATTGCCATCGGGGTCAGTCGCCTTTACGGTGTCCACATAGGCGATGTCCTCAGTAGCGGTGTCCAAAGCGATTGTAGAGATCACAGGGGCATCATTTACATTACCCACGGTAATGGACCAGCTCTGGCTATCTGCTGCCAGGGATGCATCGCGGACATAGATTTTCACACTATTGGTACCGATTTGTCCTGAATTTGGTGTCCAGGTAATTAATCCTGTACCGCTTACTACCATCCCTGAAGGATTAGTAGCGAAAGCATAGGTCTTGGCATCACCTACATCAACATCCGTTGCCGTCACTGGATACTGATATTGCAAATTTTGCGTGGCTATGGTCGGCGGAGTGGAAGTAATAACAGGTGCGTCATTCGTGTTTGTTACAGCGATTGTGTACTTTTGCTGGGTATATGCTCCGTGGTTATCACTGGCACGAATAACAACGCGGTTATTACCTACATTGGAGTTAGTCGGGGTCCAGTTGATGACATTTCCTAAAATAGTCATTCCGCTGGGTAGGGTATCAAGAGAGAGGGTAACAGTATCGTCCAGGTCAACATCGACTACGGTAATGGAATAGCTATAAGCGGAATCTTCGGTGGCTGTAGTTCCAGCGGAGGAAATGAATTGAGGGGCGTTGTTTACAGGGCCAACCATCAAGTTGTACAACGAATCAACCTCGGATGCGGATATGGCTCGATTGTAAATTCTGACTTCGTCTATAGAGCCAACCCAATTATTTGAGATGGTATCGCGGGTAGAGCCTATCATTATGTTGCAATTTGTAACGGTTGCCATAGGGTTGGTTAGTTGTTTCGCCCTTTCCATGACTCCATCGACATATATTTTGGTGGTGTCATTAGTACGAGTCCCAACGACAAAATGCCAGTTCCCATTATTGATCAGAGAAATTGATGCTAAAGAATCCCAGGTATTAAGAGCTGATCTTGTGGTAAAGTGAAGCTTATTTGCATCGTTTTTAACGAACTGCCATTGTCTACCATAACCATCTTCGTCTCTGGAGCATATTGACATGTAGCTGCCATCATTTGACGTTTTCATCCAAGCAGCTACAGTAAGATTAGTTATATTCTGAAAAGGTAGGCCATTTCCGCAATCAATAAAGTCGGTGCTATCAAAAGAATAGGCTTGGTTTGAATTTCCAAGTTTATCTATAGATAAAGTAGCCCCTGATACTAGTCCGTCATTTCCATTTCCGCTCTCATCATTCGCATTATCACTAAAAGGATAGTAGGCAATAAGGCCACCCGTATCAGGATAGCCTGTCCATCCATTCAAACGATAAAGAGAGTCAACTTCACCAGCCGACAATGCTCTGTTATAAATTCTAACATCATCAATGTTGCCAGTAAATTGCAGATTTGTAGTGCCTGAATAACATCTCCCAAGATAAATATTGTCTGGAGGAGTCCTTATTAAGTTTTGCTGATAAAAAACAGCGTTCTCCGAAACCCCATCAACATAAACTCTAATGCTATCAGCTTCCTTTGTTCCTACTACAAAATGCCATCGACCGTCATTTATTAGTTTAGTCCCTCTGGCAACAGTATAGTTGCCATTCTTAGTAGTATCAAACATTACAAAAGCTAAATGATTTTCAAAATCTCTATTAAACTGCCATACTCGACCACCCGACGCCCAGTTGGTATTGTCTCGGATGCATATTGCCATTTCACTATTATTATCGCTTGTTTTTATCCATGCAGCAATGGTCACCTTGCTTAAGGCGTCAAGAGAAGTGCTTGGAGGTATTTGAATATAAGAAGTACCTGAAAAGTCATAGGCACCACTTGAATTGCCAAAGCGATCACTTGCTAATGTAGCCCCAGTCACCGTCCCATCGTTTCCATCTCCGCTGGAATCGTTCGCGTTACTACTAAAAGGATAGTAGGCAACAAGATTGTAAGCATTCCAAATTACTTTTATATTCTCAGCTGATCTTGCCGTATCACTTATCCTGATTTCATCAAATTTACCTTGTAGCCTTGAAGATGCACTGCCTTCGTTAGCCCAGGTATGGCGATTTACATAAAGGTTTCCGTTGGCCGTCCCAATGCGACCAACCTTGCAATAACTTGAAGCAGTCTTGGTACCGTTTACGTAGATATAAACACTATCCCCATCATAAACGCCAGCCACATAAAACCATTGATTATAAGTGTAAGTCGCAGGATCGACAACCCCTCCAACCGTAGGGTCTCCCGTGTTTGTATCGGATTCTACATAAAAGTGGAAAGCATATCCACCAGATTTATAGAGAACACATAAATGATAACCACCATACGGGAGGGCATCACCTTTTCCAATAATGTCCTCATGATTAACGGAATTAATATTTGCCGCAGTAAGATAAACCCATGATTCAACGGTTATTTTATTAAAATAATGCAATTTTGAATTATTCGTTATGGTTACATATTCATCGTAATTAAGGTTGACACAATTTGAATCAACACCTGCGGTCCAAGTACCACCCGTTTTTGTTGCATTCAGGTTATTCCCTGATACATCAGCAATGGTATTTCCAATTCCTTCGTTAAATTGCCATAGACCTACAGTTCTGGAATCTGATGGAAAAATGTTTGCCCAAATGGGCAGGGTAAGCAAGAACAGAAGCTTGATAAACATAATTTGACTCCTTGTTAATTTATTATGGTTTTGTTTCTCGAATTTAATCGATGGGTAAAGAAGCTGACATCGAGAACCTCCTTTCGACATTGCGAAAAGGATCTTGCGAGCTATATTTTAAGCCCAGCGTACCCTTTCTGCGTGACTGTCGAAGGCTCGCAGACCGAATTGGGGTATACCCAAAATGGCAGGATACGCCAGGCCATAATACAAATATGGCATGGTACCCGCTTTGGGTTACCCTTGACCTACAATTTCCTGCTGGGCTAATTGTGGGATTAGCCTGCAAACCTTCGACACTGGTAATATATAAAATGGCCTGACACTGTGCAATATATATTTCTTGCGAAAATAAGGAATTTTGTGGGAAATAAAAAGGCCTGGCAATTATCCGCTGCGAAACTGTCGAAGGTCCACAGGCTCCACGAATGGAGTTGGATAACGCCAGACCAAAATGGCCTGGAGATATCCATTCGTAGAGAGGGAAAAGCCAAAAAACGGCGATTCCCAATGATAAACCTATAAACCTTCGACACTGATAAAATAGATTAATTGCGGGGATAAATCAAAAGGAGTTACGGGCCTTTATGCCGCACCTCGACATTGGTTTTTAAATGGTCGAAAATCAGCTTTGGGACTTTCAGTAATCCCAATTTCTCCGCCTCTAACTTTGAAGTCGCTTTGATCTCCTGAACGATGGTCACTTCAACTTGATACCTGTTCATTGAAAACCTCCTTTCTTGGTTAAAACTCTTTCATATCTGAAGCTATCTATCAATATATTTAATGAATTATTTTAATCTCGTATGGTTTTAAATAAGAAAACAAAAAGGCGAAATCAGCGGATAGTGGACCTTGCCCGTAAAGGCATGAATTCGAGAGATATTGCCAAGCGAGTTAAAATCTCTCAGACGCTGGTATCAAGGATGCTGAGAAGATATTACGCCAAGAATAAAAAAACGCCATTCCATATAGTGAGGAAACAAGAGCGAACCAAGCGTATTCTCAAGTTGCGAAAGAAGGGTGTCTCAATTAGGAAGATAGCCGAGACACTTGGAATTGGTGCACATACGGCTTGGATGACGGTGAAACAAAGAAATAGATAAGCCGATACTCTGAGATTCAACAGTGTGCTGCATTTAATCTCTTTCATTCAGTCATATAGTTAGCAGGCTCATGGGTGGTAAACGCCAGGCTATTGAGGCAAAGACGGGTGATGTTTGGAATAAGATCGTTGATCCAAAACCTGGCTTAGCTGATATTATTAAAATGATTCAGAAGGTGCAGAAGATGAAATATATTACCGTGAATGTGAATAACCATTATGAAGGGTCTGCACCGTTGACGATAGAGAGGATCATGAAGGATATTTAGAAGCCCTCCCTGATTTCATGAGAGGGTAGTCCACGACGCTCATACTTTATTTCAGGAGCATTAGCTTTTTTTGCAGGATTTTCGTTCCTCCGATAACTCTGAGCATATACATTCCACTCGATAGACACCTATTCTGGCGGTCCCTGGCATCCCAGGTAAAGTTGTGGTAGCCTATTCCAGATAGCTGCCATGTTTTGATGGCTTTGCCGTTTATCCCTACTATCTGGACACTGACACCCTGTTTAAATGCGAAAGGAATACCAATAGACAGGTTCACGGTCGGATTAGCTGGATTCGGTGAAACTGTAACGGATAATTCTATGAGTGAAATATCAGGCACATCTTCAACCCTAATCGTGTCAGGATAACCAGAATTAAGAACAAACGGGATGCCCCACTTATGTTTGATTCCATTGACATCCCAGCTTACACCAGGCACTTCATTTAAGTATCCCGTTACGGCAAGGGTAAATCTCGTCAAATATGTAACCTGATTATTATATGAGAAAACATAGTCGACTTCTGGGACGATGTTCGCCTGTAATGGTGTGATTTTGATCTGGTTTCCAAAAGTCACATTGTATCTCGAGGAGTCATAAACCATTTCTGTTGAACCTTGTCGGTTGTTCCATATTGAAATGTTTGGCGTTGATGAAAATAATCTACCATATACATTGTAGAAACTGTCTCCAGACATATTTGAAATAATCGGAATTAATTCACCGATTTCATTTGGCTCGATTATATCATTATTATTTCCTCGGCTATCTGGATTATTATCGTCGTCTATCAATACTCTTGGGATTATAAAAGGAGTAAGTGGAATTGTGAAACTACTAACCCATGGGCCACCGATAACAAGTTCATCTGTTATAATTAAATCAAAAGAGGCGGTAGTATTTGCTGGTATGTTGTCCTTCAGCAATACCTCAAACTCATCGGACGACCATCCCGCTTGGTTCGATAATATATTATTGAAATTTCCTATGCTATCCATAATTGTGACATTACTATTAGATGAGCGGATTATCCCTTTCAAGGTCAATAAATTTTGAGACAGATAATTTCGAGTCATTATTTTTAGCCTTATAGGAAGCCCTGGTATGATGAAATTATTGGGGTTCATTAGAGAAGGGTTCACGGTTTGATAAAATTCATAGCGTTCAAACGAGACTGGTTGACGTGTTTCGCTAGATAAAATTGTGCCCGCAGTACCCACGGTAACATACTTGTTGTTGGCATATATAATTGACAATAAGGTGTTCTCTGTTCCCGATGTTCTAATTGTCCAAATTATACCATCTCCAGAGGTAAGGATCCTGCCTGAAAAACCCACTGCAACATATTGGCTGTTGCCATACGTGATCTAAGAAAGAGTGAATGTTGTGCCCGAGGTCCTACTCGTCCAGGTTATGCCATCTATAGAGGTGATAATTGTGCCACCTTCGCCGACAACCACATACTGGTTGTTACCATATGTGATTGAACGAAGGGATTGTGTTGTTCCCGAGGTCCTGCTCGTCCAGGTTATGCCATCTGCAGAGGTAAAAATAATACTAGCAGGGCCTATTCCGTTATAGCCTCCTACAGCAATATACTGGTTATTGTCATAGGTGATTGATTTAAACCACCCCGTTGTTCCTGAACTCCTGCTTGTCCAGGTTATACCGTCTACAGAGGTAAGGATTGTGCCGTTTGAGCCAACAACGACATACTGACTATTGCCATAAGTGATTGAATAAAGTAATTGCGTTGTACCTGAGGTCCCGCTGGTCCAGTTTATACCATCTCCAGAAGTAAGGATAATGCCCGCAGAACCCACAACAACATACTGGCCGTTGCCATAAGTGATTGAATTAAAGGTTTCCGTTGTTCCAGAACTCCTGATTGTCCAGATTATCCCGTCTGCAGAGGTCAGGATGGCACCATTGCCCACAGCAACATATTGGCCGTTACCATATGTAACTGAATATATGACATTCGTTGTTCCTAGACTCCTATTTGTCCAAGCATATTGAGCAAAACAGTGACAAGAAATAAGCAGAATGATTAACTTGACAAACTTAATCGGTTTCAATTTATTCTCCTTTTATTATCTGTCATATTGACGGTCACATATTTGAAGCACTTAAACAGGCACACAAGTGCCCATCGATTACGTATCGCATCAAACTGATAAATTTGTTTCACATCCGAGAACGCCATCACATTCATACTTCATATCCATTTTTCCGTGCCTTTTTAAGCATTGTACGAAATGAGTTAACATCTATAAACGGTGCCCATTGACCATATTTCTTTTCAACCTTTTTTGCTTTATTGGTTACCATATGCCAATACGGTAACCAGATAGAAATCTCTTTTTCTTTTGGTTCAATGAGTTGTAAAATAACCATAAAGGGATAAAACTCTACAGTAGACTCATTTTCCTTCCAAAAAGATCTTTTGTCGGGCAAGAAACAATCCAATACCTGACATTTCTGATCCCCAGCACCTACGCCAAAATGGAAAGTCAACAGCAAATCGCTGGTCTCTTTGCATTTCTCACAACGGCTTGGTTCGTTTTTGGACAGATTTAATAAAGCATCAAACAACGAAAACACCCACTTCTTTTCATTGCATTTGGGACAAACTAAATAACGATCAGTTGCCATGTGATCCTCCTATAAGTTGATCTATTCTTTTATCCTTGATAAATTAGCCATAATCACAGTAATGGGTCAAGGGTATTCTGTGAAGTTATAAACCTTGACACAATAACCGTAAAGAACGATATTTCTGTTTATGGAAATACAGACCTTTTTACTCGCGGTTTCAGTCGAAGAGATGTACCCTGGGAATGACAACATTCTGAACGGTACTCATTTAGGCATTAATGAATTCTTCCCGAATAACGGACAATTTCCTGTCGAGGCCAACATTCCCTTCCTCATGGTCCTACGACGGCAGAACAAAGAAATAGATGAGCCAATTACCCTGAGATTCAACCTTGTGGATGTGGATGGCAGGCCAGCAGGTTTGCCCAGGGATTTGATAGCTGATGCAGTTTTCCCCAAAGGGAAGAAGCTCTGGAAGCTACGGGGAACGATACGTTTTATTTTCAACAGCCCTGGGGATTATCGGTTGGATATCACAGCTGATGAAGACAAGATACCAAGTATGTATTCATACAATATTGAGGTTGCTGAAAAGGAATAAACAACCGATGATACACGATCCAATTGAAATATCATCAATTCAGCAATTTGTCGATGTTGCAACGTCAAGACCTGAAGGTTTCTTTATTAACTCTCCTTGGTGGAGGGGACAATCGGAAAATATATTAAATAGTAAAATAACCGCGACATTAATACCTGAAATATATCGTAGATCTCATTATCACGAGCCATCACTTTCGAACGGTTTTATTAAAGAAGCTAAAATCCGTTTCCCCAAACCTCCAGCAGACGATAATCTTGCGGCATGGGTTTTTCTTATGCAACATTATCGGTGCCCGACCAAATTGCTAGACTGGTCCACGTCGCCATTTATAGCATTATTTTTCGCTTTGGAATCGATAAGTTTAAACAGCGATGGAGTGATTTGGTGTTTGGATCCGATTTTATTAAACAAAATACAAATAGACACGCCATCAATAATTACATATTCTATTGATCCAGGATTTAAAAAGGCACTCGACTCTGTTTTTAGATCTTCATTTATAGCAAAAGAAAAGATTTCGGATTGGCATCAGAAACCAAATTTCCGAGATGCCATTTTTGCCATGAATCCAGACATATTTGATATCCGTCAATTCGTTCAACGCTCTGTCTTTTCAGTACACATGATTAATACTCCAATAGAAGAACTTCCTGAATGTGATAAATTTATAAGGAAAATATTAATCAGAAGAGAAAATAAGGAAAAGCTTACTGTCGACCTTGATAAGCTTGGTTATAACATTTCGACAATATTTCCAGATTTGGAATCATTGTCTCACCATTTGAAGGGAATAAATATGGCGGCAAATTTCTACAATCTTGATCAAAATCTAAAGATATTATCACATTCGTAGAGATGATCCAGAAGGCGGCAACAGTTTATTTTCAGAGTTAACTGAACTGGGAATTAAATCTTTCTCAAAATTCTAGCTCTTCATCCCACATTTCATCATATTTTCAATGGTATTGCCCTCTCGATTCTATGAGACATAAATAATTACCTAAAAGTCGAAATATACCCTCTATCCTCTACTCCGTACAAGTAGACCATTTACCATTTTTTTCGTGCCAAAAGAACCATTGTTAAGTTATTTTCTGAACAATGAAAGAACAGGCGTACAAGGATATATCCGACCTCGTTAAACGATTCGAGGAACAGTATGCCTCTTATAAAAGTGGTGATTATAACGAAACCGCGACCAGACGGGATTTCATTGACCCGTTTTTCAAAGCCCTTGGCTGGGATATCGATAACTCCCAGGGAGCGGCTGAAGCCTACAGAGAGGTCATCCATGAGGATAAAGTAACAGTAGGCGAACAGAAGAAGTCCCCCGATTACTCGTTCAGGCTCCCAGGCGGCAAGCGGTTATTCTTTGTAGAAGCCAAGAAGCCGTCAGTTTTCATCAAAGAGGAGATATCCCCCGCGTATCAGATCAAACGGTATGCCTGGAGTGCCAAGTTACCCATATCCATCCTGACCGATTTTGAGGAATTTGCTGTTTACGATTGCACGACAAAACCCAAACTGACTGACAAGGCTTCTTTAAGCCGTATAAAATATCTTACCTTCCGTGAATATCTGGCTGAATTTGATTTTCTGTGGGATACTTTCGCGAAAGAAAATGTCATTCGCGGCAGTTTCGACAAGTTTGTCCTGTCTGATAAGAACAAGAAGGGTACGGCAACGGTCGATAAGGAGTTTTTAGCCTCATTGGATGAATGGAGAAAGCTCCTGGCCGTTGATATCAGCAAGAATAATAAGAAGCTGGATGAAGGTTCCATCAACTATGCGGTGCAACAGACCATAGATAGGATCATTTTTCTCAGGATTTGCGAAGACAGGGGCATTGAGCCCAGCGAACGGCTGAAAAGTTATGTTGCCGACAAACACTGTTATCAGGCTTTGTTTGAATATTTCCGCGAAGCGGATAAGAAGTACAACTCTGGCCTGTTCGATTTTAAGAAGGACAAACTATCTGAAGACCTGACCATAGATGATAAGGTCCTGAAAGAAATAATTCGCGGACTATACTACCCAGAATGCCCTTTTGAGTTCTCTGTCCTGCCAGTTGAAATATTGGGTAGTGCGTACGAGCAGTTTCTGGGTAAGGTC
>MFYT01000005.1 GCA_001789205.1 Candidatus Raymondbacteria bacterium RIFOXYA2_FULL_49_16
TTATTGCTTCTAAGCCGAACGAACCAGCACGGAAAAAGAAAATTAAAAAAGTGTAAAAATTAAGTGGTCACAGCACTAGTACGATATTTTTTGTCAGAATTTTATTTCCAATCACTGCTTTAACCATATAGACACCTGAACTATAGTTCTTTGCATTCCACGTTATGCTTTTTACCCCATTTTTGGCCGTGCTGGTTATAGGAAGCTGGCCAACCAATACACCGTTAAAATTGTAGATACGGATGGTTCCTTTGGCTTTTTCGATCCCTCCCTTTTGATTAATTGAAATTGTTGTCGAGGGGTTAAATGGGTTTGGATAAGCCTCTAGGCTCATTGCACTTTCCTGGCGCCCCTCTGCATCAGCTATAACAGAACTTGTTGTAAAGGTAGAAATGTAGTTTCTTCCTGAAGTAACGGTATAGATGATTTCAGTTGTAGTCCCAGCGGTCTCTGAGGTCACACCATCAGCAAGCGTAAGCGGGGTCAACTTCTCGTTAAATATCAGTGTAACAATAACAGCTCTATACGATGGTTCGCTAAGAGCTATTGAATATTCATTACCAGTTCTTGAATAATAGACAATACAGGGCTGATCAACCGTTATCTTATCAACTGTTCCCGCTTCCCAGAAGACCGCGCCAACTGCATTCATAGTATTATGTTTCACAGCATGTATAGAATCAGTTTGGGCAATAATAGTAACCGGTGAGTTGACAGCATAATTTTCCATATCACTGCTGCTGCAGTTCATAACCACACCGTATGCATAGGATGCACCGCTGACCTGTGTGCCATGATCATAATACAGGGTGATAAAGTTCCTTGAAAAGACCTCGTCGGTATTTGTATCCCATTCACCATTCATACCAAGCCAAGAGCCTGTCTGCTCTTTGCGAATACCTTTAACTGTCTGACCTCCGGGGAAATAGTATCCGATGCTGTCAAAATGGGCCCAGGAAATATCAGACATGGTTTCAGACCATCCCAGGTCCGCAGGTTTCGCCGTGCCATCTACAATAAGCGGTATGTCTGCTGCAGGTATCGGACGCTGATTGACTATGGTCTCAACCGTGTTGCTGGTGGCACAGTTAATATCTGAGCCAAGACATATCATTTCGTTGTCAAAAAAGAACCAACTTTTTTTGGCATTAAGATTACCTTGGCCGCCAAATGCGATCTGATCTAAAAAGTCCATGGCCGATGTTCCGTTTTTCCCATCAGTAGTGCCGCCTACAAAAGAGCGAAAGCCTATACCAAGCCACCCTTTATAAGAGGAGGTTCTGCTTTTCTTCTCGGTCGTGGTTCCGGGTAATCGCTCCCAGTCTAGTGTCGGCAAAGTATTACCAACCTGATATTCGCCTCCTGCCCCGCGTTGAATAAAGGTGAATCCGTCAGACTGATTCCAGGTTTTTTCGGGTTCATTGTTGGTACCCTCGCCCGAAAGGATACGGTCTGAGAACATCCGGACAGAAATAAACTGGTCCTCTCGGCGATGAACTGTATAGTCTGAACAGTTATAGTGTTTATGGCCAATAGGCCAGGCAGCTTCCACAGGCGAATTTGCGGCAAGGTTTGCGATTCCTGCGGCTTCCAGAGAATACTCTCCCCAGTTTTCCATCATTTTCTTTGCGCCCGCGATACACTGGTCTTTATAGGGGTTGTCAAATTGCACAGCATTCAGCAGTATCTCAAGGCCAGCCGAACCGCTGGCATTGGACCTGGTGTAACTTCTTCCCATAACCGCAATATCCCAGTAATTATTGTTCAGACACCAGAGCATGCTTTCCCCAATCAAGGCCGAGACCAGATCAAATTTCTCCGTTGCCAGCTGGTAGGAGGTATTTCTGGAAAAGTAACAGTAATTAACAATTGCCTGAACAAAAGCGGCACCATACCCGCCCGTGTATATCTGGGGCCCATGGCTGTGCCAGGAATAATCAGTTTGCAGCCCATCAGCTAGGCTTGACTGCAATTCAATTCTGCCGGCAAAATCTCCTTTAATTTTATTAAGCAGATTACTATTACTGTCTACAATCGCGCTGTAGAACTGGCAGATAGAAACCCAATTGGCATTCGCATCGCCTGCGCCGGAACTTGAAGCCACAAAACTTCGCTGTGTTGCTGCTGCCGCGCTGAACAATACTGGATCGATCTTACCCTGCATAAGCACAAGTGTAGGGCCATAGCGCAGCGGGATACCGATATCGCCCCACCACCAGTTCCCTAATATATCTCCGGCAACAGAGTAGTGCGACTGAATATTTGCCATCCCGGTCTCAATATCGGCAAGCAGATCGTTATCCAAATAGAGGTCCTGGCCTGCGGTATTATAGGCAGTTGCCATGATTTTAAGGTTGGTATAATGGTCACCGGGTGTCCAACCTGTCCCGGGCACCTCACTATAATCGATTCCTGGCCATGAACCGTCAGAGTTCATATCACTCTGCACCGCTTTAGTGTCAGTATTCAGTTTATTGATTGCAGCTGCTACCCGCTGATCAGATCGATCCGCTCCTGCAGCAGTCAAATAGTTGATGACATTTTTCCGCAACGTATCAACTTCGGAAGCCTGGACCATGTAGGTAGTAAACAGCGTCACAACCGCTGCTACAAAAACCTTTGACATCATAGGGACTCCTTCTTAAATTCAACCCTTCTATACCGATTTCGAAACGAAGCGTTGGAAATGAAACGTTTCATAATAATAATTTAACCTTTTTTGAATTATTTGTCAATAGCTAATTGACCTTTTTTCAAAAATTACTTATCATTTCCATATGAAATTATTTAAAAATAATGAAACGTTTCATAAAAAGCGTTGAATGCTAATGATTTTAGCGATATTTCTGCTTTTTACAAATTATTCAGATCTCTCTTTTCTGTATCCTGCAGCCTACCAAAAGCCGTTGCGGCGGCAGGTCAGGATTTTCTGAGACCGCAGTGAAAAGTTTTGCTGCCTGGTCTGCCATGGCATTGAGATCTATACAGACCGAGGCAATACGTGGATCATCAGGCTCGTAATCGCGCGTACCGTCGATACCTATCATGGGTGCTGATTTTAAAGCGTCCCAAATCCCCTTCTGCATAAGAATGTCCCTGTATTTGAAACAGACTAAGTCTGTGGCTCCGATAAATGCCGGGTTTTTATCCGCCTTTAAAAAAGTCAGCGCCTTTTCCGAAGAGAGTGTATTCAGTTTTTTTAACGAAATCCGTTCTGCTGATAAACCTATCTTCTCTTCGACAACTTTTTTATAGCCGAAATAGCGGTCATCAAATATCGGATTTCCTGTTTCAGGATCCAGAAAGAGCAGCGGACCATCTGTTTTTTCCAGCAAATATTCCGCTGCTATGGAACCGGCATAAATATTGTCAGCCCTGACCGAGTGAAACTGGTTTTCGGACTTTGCAATGTAGCTGCTTAAAAAAATCAGGACCTTTTCCTTTGCATAGAGTCCTAGTTTTGCATTAAGTGTCTCATCTATCAGATGGACATTGCCGAGAATAATGGTGCCGTCTGCACGTGTGGCGTCGAGAATGTTCAGGTATTCATCAATATTCTGCGGATAGCTTTCAAGAAGTGTAGTATGGCTTTTTTTGAGGGCCAGGTAAAGCGATGATAAAAGCAGGGCGAAATAGTTGTTCATGGCAATTTCGTTCCGCTGTATCCTGTAAAAAATAATGTTCAGTGTGTTGTACTTTTTGGTTTTATCCGGATCAATCCCTGATTTTGACAGCAGCATGCCTGATCTGGAGAGCTGTTCACTTGGCTTGTATCCCATTTTAAGCGCGGTTGTAAGGATTTTCTTTCTGGTCTTTTCGGAGATTTCCGGGTAATTGCGCATTGCCCGTGAGACCATGGATTTGGAAATGCCGGTTTTTTCCGCGATTTGAGCAAGTGAAACTTTCATATCAGGTTCCTGAATTAATTTCAATACATATTTGAAACGTTTCACTTTATAACATATAATTCAAAACTTTACCTGTCAATAAAATTAAGTAATGTTATTTTTTGGGCCCTTTGCCTGTCCAGCGGATTACATAAACCTCACCGATAGAAAGCTAAGGCATTTCAGCAACAGGCTTTCGGATACCTGACCGAGTATCAGAACCCCAGAAGCGGGGAAAGCTTTGCACAGACGTTTTCCATGACTTCAACAGGCGCCGCACAGAACAACCTGACCTGACGCGCTTTCCAATCCAGGCTTTTTACCTGATCGGCAAGCACAACACCCGTAGCTTTGTGCCCTTCGGGGAAGGCGACTTCAAACGGATACCCTTTCACCTGACTGGTGATGGGGCAAAAAATGGCAAGCCCAACCTTGCGGTTATATGCTTCGGGAGAGAGGACCAGCGCAGGCCGATGCCCCGCCTGTTCGCGGCCTGACTGAGGATCAAAGTCCATCCAGACAATATCACCACGGTCTGGACAATAATAATGAGCCATTACCAGATCTCCTTGCCGACCGCCTTACCCGTCCTGATCTCCCTATGGATATTGGTTGAGGTGACGGCTTTGAGAAGACTGGTCAGAGAATATTTCTTCGCTGTTTTTGGTTCAACGATAATCTTCCCTTTCTCGACTGTCATATCAACAACCGCACCATTGGAAAGGTGTGTTTCCTCAATAAAAGTGCGTGGCAGCCGTATGGCAAGGCTGTTGCCCCATTTCTGAACCTTTGTGAACATAGAGACCTCCCGTAACGTATCTACAATGAAGATACTTTTTTTCCACGCCTTTTACAATAGAAAGCTTTAGATGAAAATAATCAGCATCATGTCGTTTTAACGAATTTTCCATCTATGATAATTGAGGGTGTCTGCCGAAGTAAGACGAATCAGGCCCCAATCATCCAGGCATCATCGCTGAAATCTTTGGCAGACTGTGATTGAACCGCGGGCTTGATTGGTGACGGCTTTTCAACCTTTGGTGCAGCAGTCTTTTGAGCCACTGGTTCGGTTTTCGTCTGAGGAGCAGTCGCGGGTTCGGCATTCCGGGCGCCCTTGCATACAGGATAGGTTGAACAGCCCCAGAATTTCATCTGTTTGCCACTCTTCTTGTCCTTGTACCCGCGTTCGACCATGGGAGAACGGCACAGGGGGCAGAGAATGCCGCTTTTTTTGGATACCTCCATGGATTTTTTCGCCTTGAGCATCTTTTCGCTTACATTTTTGCTGCACTTGGGGCATTTGTAATATTTTCCAAACTTCCCTTTAAGCGAAACCATGAACACATCGCAATCAGGGCATTTGTTCTTTGAAACCACTGCCCCTTCCATTGAAAAAGGCCTGGCAGCAGGAGGCGGCATTTCTTTTGCCAGGGAATCGAAACTCTTCTTGGATGCCTCAAGCAGGCTGGTCCAATCCTTATACCATTTGCCGATAAAATTCCGGTAATTGTCCTTTGCCTCGGATATGTTGTCAAGGTCGTCTTCCAGCGCACGGGTATAGTCTGAAACAATGACCGATGGCATGGTGGCGGAGAGCAGTTTAATACAATCAAAACCCTTCTGTGTCGGGAAAAGAAAACCCTTTTTCCCTTCCTCGTAATATCCCCGGTCGAGCGGGGTTTGCACAATGGTCGAAAATGTTGACGGACGGCCAATACCCTGCTTTTCGATCTCCTTGGTAAGCGTGGATAGTTTGAACCGGGTTGGCGGCTTGGTCTCGAGCTGCGGGGTCTCGTATTTTTCAACAACACAGACGCTGTCTGTCTGCAGATCCAGGGAAGCGTTGTTCGATTCCTCCTCCTCTTTTTCCTCTGATTCAACCTCGCTATACACGGCAGTGAATCCCTTATAGGTTTCAACACGGTTGCGAGTGAGAAAATTAATACCAGCGCCTGTGACAAACAGGATGTCTTCCCGTTTAAATATCTGCGGTTTGCATTGCGAAGCTAAAAAGCGGGTGCGGATGAGCGTGTATAGAGCGAGTTCGTCCCGGTCGCCCGCAAGCTCGGAAGAATCATCAGCATGCGTGGGCCGAATGCATTCATGCGCACCCTGGGCGCTCTTTTTGGCTGTATAGCGGACTGGTTTTTCCATGACCAGACCCGGATACTCCTTTTCAAGGACGCTCCGGGCAAGGGCAAGCCCTTCGTCGGAAATTTCCGTGGAATCAGTGCGAATGTAAGTGATATGTCCCTTGTGAAACAAAGACTGCAGGACCTGGGTTGTTCGTGCGGGCTTGAAATGGAGCTTGGCCGCGGCTTCGGTGATAATGGAACTGGTTATATAAGGGGGCTTGGGCCGTTTTTCTTCCTCGTAGGCGTTTATATTCACGACTGTGTGCTCTTCGCTAGCGTGCAGCTGCGCCATCAGCGCTTGGAGCTCCTCATCAGACTGAACCTTGGTCACCTTGAAATTGCCCTTGTCGTCCTCCCTTGCGTATTCGGAGAAAAAACCATCCTTGTAAAATGCCTTGAGCGCGTAATACTTGCGCGTATTGAAATTTCTGATTTCCAGCTCGCGCTGGACCACGATGTTCAGACAGGGAGTCTGGCAGCGTCCCGCGGATTTGAGGCCAAAACGCTGGATGGCTGGACTCAGCTGATACCCGAATATCCGGTCAACCGCGCGCCGGGTCTTGTAGGCGTCCACCAGATTCAAATCAATGGTGCGCGGGGCTGCGAGCGCGCGCGCCACTTCTTCCTTGGTAATGCTGAAAAAACAGACCCTGGGAATTTTTTTAATGTCGAGTTTCAGCAACCGGGCCACATGCCATGCAATGGCCTCGCCTTCGCGGTCAGGATCGCTTGCCAAATAGACCTCGTCGGCCTTGGCTGCCATGTTCTTGAGGCTGTCGACAACCTTGCTCTTGTCCGGATAGACTTGATATTTCTGGGCAAAAGTCCCTTCTTCTAGATCAATGCCAATGTCTTTCTGCGGCAGATCGCATATATGCCCCACTGATGCGCCCAGGGTCCAGGAATTGTCGAGAAATGTGCGGAGTTTTTTTATTTTATTCGGAGACTCAACAATGAGCAGTTTCATGATTCAAACAGGACAACGGTGGTCTACACCACTCCGGCCTTGAGGATATTGTGCATGTGAATGACGCCGGTGATCTTCTTTTGACGGGGATTGTTGACCACAATTAGACTGGTGATAGAATGCTTTTCCATGAGGGAGAGCGCCTCGACAGCCAAAAGCGAAGGCACCACGGTCTTGGGCTGCGCGATTTTGAGGGACTTCACCGGAGCTGATAAATCCGCCTTTTTCTTCTCAAGCAGGCGGCGGAGGTCGCCGTCGGTGAGGATGCCGGCAAGCGCGCCGCGGCTATTGACAACGCAGGTCATGCCCAACTTTTTCGCGGACATGATCCTGATGGCAATATCGAGTGAATCGTTTTCAGAAGTAACCGGTATTTTATCCTCAGACTGCATAAGGTCCTGGACCCTGAAGAGCAGGCGTCTCCCGATCTCGCCGCCCGGGTGCACGTTTTTATAGTCCTGGTGCTTGAAACCCTTCATTTTCATAAGCGTAATGGCCAGAGAGTCGCCCAACGACGTGGTCACCGCTGAACTGATTGAGGGAACCAGATTAAAAGGGCAGGCCTCCTTGTAGACCCGTGTCTCAAGCGTCACGTCCGAGAACTTCGAAAGCGGCGATTCCTTGTCCCGGGTCATGGAGATGATTTTGACGCCCCGGCGCTTGATAAACGGGATAATGGAATTGAGTTCGCTGCTGCGGCCGCTATGCGAGATGAGGATGACCGCGTCCGTGTCGGAGATCATGCCAATGTCGCCATGCAGACTCTCGGTGGGATGCATGAAAAAGGCCGGGGTTCCTGTTGAAGAAAAAACCGATGCCATGCGGCGGGCAATAAGGCCCGATTTGCCAATGCCGCTGATTATAATTTTTCCTTTGACCTGGGAGAGCAATGTAAGCGCGTCGGTGAATGAGCGGTCCAGGCGGCGCGAACAGGCGGCAATGGCCGCTGCCTCGGCCCTTAAAACCCTCTGGCCCTCGGCGAGTATGTTCATGGCCATGGTCACCTGCTCAGGAGATCGAGGTTCTTTTTGAGCTGGTTCTGGAGTTCTTTGTTCTTGTAGAGCTTTCGTAGGGCCTTATTTTTTACCTGGCGGACCCGCTCACGCGTGAGCTTGAGTTTCTGCCCTATTTCCTCGAGTGTGAACTCGCGGTCAAAATCAATGCCATAATACATGCGCAGAATGGCCTCTTCGCGCTTGCTCATGTCCGCAAGGATAGCGTCGAAGACAGCCTTGAGCTCCTTGCGTTCAATGTCGTCTTCCTGTTCGGGCGGCCTGCCAATGACGTCGAGCAGGGTATTGACCCCGTCGTCGTCGTCGTCGGTATTGAGGGGAGCGTCGAGGGACACAGGAGACATTTTCTCGAGTACTTCGACCACTTCCTCGCGCACATCGCGGATATCAGGATGGTCAAGAGTTTTATACCAATCGCCGCTGTTTGCGTCGAGCAACCGCCTGAATTTGCTCACCAGGGCAAGCTTGTTGGGTGGGATTTTAACTATACCAGCTTGGTCAAAAAGCGCCTTCTGAATGCACTGCCGGACCCACCACACCGCATAGGAGGTGAATTTAACCTCCTTTTTGGTATTGAAACGCTTGGAGGCCTTATAGAGCCCCAGATTGCCCTCGTTAATGAGTTCGAGCAGGGACAAACCTCTGTTCTGATATTTGCGGGCAATACTGACCACAAACCGCAGGTTTCCCAGGATGAGCTCGTTGATATATTCCTTGTGGCCCGCCTGTATGAGTTCAACAAGCTCGAGCTCCCGCTTCTCATTGATGACCGGGAAGCGGCCAATGTCCTTGTAGTAGAGGCGTTCAAAATATGAAACCATAACTCGTCCGGTTAAGATTTGAGAATTAAATATAAATAATATCAGAGCAAGCAAAAAACTAAATACGATAATGACTTTGAGCGCGCCATATCATAAATTAAATATTGTATATTATTACGGTATGAAATATTGTAGTATCCTCTTGCTCTGTTGTGCCTGCCTGGCAAACGCCCAATTCGGCCAGAACAAACTCCAATATGCCAAAAAGCCCTGGTCGTACATCAAATCGACCCATTTTGACATCTATTATTCTGAAAAATCGCGTGAAATCGCCGATTTCGCCGCCGACCATTTAGAGAAAAGCCTTGCCGCGATATCACGCAACATCAGCTACAACATCAAGAAACGTATTCCGGTCATCATATACAAATCTCACGCTGATTTTGAACAGACAAACGTACTGCTCGATGACATTGGCGAAGGCACGGGCGGTTTCACCGAAATACTGAAATCCCGCATTGTCATACCTTTTACCGGCTCATACAAGGACTTTGAGCACGTTCTGCACCACGAACTCACCCATGCGGTCATGTTCGACCTTATTTTTGAGAATGTCTTCAATGCCCTGCGCTATCGCGCCTCGTTCAACATTCCTTTATGGGCGGCTGAAGGCTGGGCAGAGCACGAATCAGCGGGATGGAACCTGGAGAGCGATGCCATCCTCATGGACGCGGTGGTCTCAGGCTATCTTGCCGAACCCCGCTATAATTTCGGTTCAATGTACATGGCCTATAAAGGCGGCATGGCCTTCTTCAACTTCATGACCACTCAATTCGGAAACGAATGCGTGGGGAACTTCATTAAATACCTGAATATCTATAAAGACGTGGACAAGGCCTTTGTACGGGCCACGCGCATGGATCTCAAACGCGCGGGCGAACTCTTCCTGCTCGACCTAAAAAAGAAATATTGGCCCGAACTGGGACAGCGGGACAATGCCGAAGAGGTGGCAAAACGCCTCACCCGGCACCGGCCAGCGGGAATCTACTGGGTCATGCCCGAACGCGATCCCCTTGCCAACTTCAACATCCAGCCGACAGTCTCCCCTGATGGAAAATACATCGCCTATTTCAGCGACCGTGACGACTTTGTGGGCATCTACATTATGGACTCGCGCACTGGAAAAATTGTCCGAAGACTTGCGCAGGCTGGTTCGTCGGGACAGTTTGAATCGTTCCACTTCTACGACAGCGGCATAGCATGGTCAGAGGATGGTAAAACCCTCATGTTTGTGACCCAGAGCAACGGCCAGGATGTGCTGCGCGTAATCTCCGTTACCCGGGGCGCCATTGTGCAAACCCTGCCCGTGCGCATGGATCGTATTGAATCGCCCGACTGGTCACGCGATGGCCGCTATGTGGTCTTTTCAGGCTTTCAGAACGCAATGGTCGACCTGTATCTGTTTGACCTGAAGGAGAAGAAGCTAAAAAAACTCACCGCGGACAAAAGTTACGAAACCAGGCCCCGTTTTTCTTCTGATGCGGAAAAAATCGTGTTTGAGGCTGAATACGGCGCTGCGTCGGCAAAATCGTGCAATGGGTTCGACATTTTCATCATGAATCGGGACGGTACAAACCTGAAACGGGTGACCAGCAACCCCTTTGACGACCGCATGGCATGCTTCTCGGACAACGATTCACTGGTCTATTTCATTTCCAACCGGTCGGGAATCAGCAATATCTATGTCACACGCATCGACTCCGTGAGCCCCCGGCCCATCACCAACTTCTATTCCGGCTGCTTTACGCCCTCCCTGCCCCGCGATAATTCATTCATGGTCTTCTCGGTATTTGAAAACGGCGGCTGGGACATCTATCGCATGGAAAACCCTCTTAAAAAAATAAAGACCAATGAACTCAGGAAGACAAACTATCTCCGGTCGCTTGTTGATTCTTCCTTCTTTTTCTGGGACAAACGGAACCTTCCCCCTGATCCCGCTGACACCACGATAAAAGACACCGCGCCCGCCGCGGTATCGGATTCGGGCGACACTATGCACACTGCCGAAAAAGACAGCGCCGCGAAAAAGGACAGCGTTGAAACAGCTGAAGAAGACCAGGACCCCTTTTACCACGATCCGTTCAATCCCTACGGTAACTCGGATCCTTTTTCCCGCGACCCCTTTTATGCTGCCCCGCGCCGTCAGCGGCGCCCGCCGCCAGTCGATACCTCAGCCTTTCTGCACGACTCGTTCGCATACAAGGACAACCAGGGAAATTTTATCGAGCATCCCTATACCCCGCGCTTTACGGTTGACGCGGTCTCGGCAATGATCGGCGCGGGTGCGGCCTCGGCCACGGACTGGGCCGTGGGCGGGCAGACGGCCATTTCGCTTTCAGATATCCTGGGTAGCCACCGGATCGCGGTCATGGCTAACCTCTACGGCGCATCGCTCGACAACATGGTCGACCTGCTCAGCTATTATGTGGCCTACGGCTATCTTCCCTATCGGACTGATTTTTTCGCGGCAGCATCACGGTATGTCAATCCTTTTGTACTGCAACGTATTGGCGCCATACCCGACACCACGGATCCTGATTATTACTACCTCTGGTATTTCGACGCCTTCAATAACGCCACGGTAAACGTCAGCTATCCCTTCTCAAAATATCTGCGGCTCGAATCGACCGCGGGTTTTGACCTGATCACGCGCACCGCGAAATATTACGATGTTGATTCGCGGGGGGAAAAGTATCTGGCGGAGCGGCGCGAGGCTGACTTTTACCACACCACGTTCGGCATCGATGGGGTCTTTGACAACACGCTCTGGGGCGCCACAGGCCCGGTCAACGTCCAGCGCCTTCGCTTGAGCGGGGTTGTGGTGCCGCCGCTCGGAAACTCTGATTTCTCGTACGGGTATGTGATCGGGGATGCGCGCCGCTATTTTCACTTCCTGAAAAAATACGTGGTTGCCCTGCGCCTTACCGGCGGCGCAAGCATGCCCCTTTGGGGCGGTACAAACCCCAAACGCTTCTACCTGGGCGGCGTACCGGGTAACATCTCCTATTTCTTCATGAACTATTTCATGGACACGTCCATAGAATCGAACTACTACTCGTCCATTGTGATGCCCCTGCGCGGCTACGCCATTGGCGCCGCGAATCCCGGCGGCAATACCAAATTCATGCTGTCGAACATGGAATTCCGCTTTCCCTTCATCGAAAACATTTCCCTCTATTTCCCCCTGCCCATCAGCATAAACTATATCATGGGTTCGGTCTTCTGGGACGCGGGCGCGGCCTGGAATTCACTCGATGATTTCAACGCCGCAGACGGCAGCCTGATGCGCGGCCGCCTGACATTCGACGATATGAAGAGCGGCGTTGGTTTTGGCCTGCGCATGAACCTCTTTGGCGCGCTGGTACTGAAGTGGGACCGCGCATTACGGCTGGGCTACAACCACACACGCGAAGATTATATTTCCCTGGGAGCGGAATTCTAGAAGATAGGGTTCGTGGGTCTTAAACGGGGTTTGGTGTAGGGGTGGGTTTTAAACCCACCCCTACAAATTTCTAATTTTAAACCCACCCTAACAAATTCAATTATACCTTACCGGTAAATCTCTATCCCTTTAATAACCATCGGCTTTATTGGATGGTCGCGCAGCCGCGGATTGGTCTTGTTGGTGGGTGTTGTGGCGATCTTGTCCACTATTTCGAGGCCTGAAATCACTTCGCCAAAGACCGTGTATTGATTGTCGAGCTGGGGTGAATCGCCGTGCATGACGAAAAACTGCGATCCTGCGCCAGCAGTAACGTCGCCGGTGCGCGCCATGGAGAGAATGCCCCTCACGTGCTTGATACTGTTGAATTCGTGCGGGATAGCCACAATGGGGCCGCCCATGCCATCGTTCGCGGGGTCAGCGTCCTTTGAATTGGGATCACCGCCCTGAATCATGAATCCCGGAATAACGCGGTGAAACTGCGTGTTGTCGTAAAATCCGCATTCAGCGCGCGTGATGAAATTGAAACAGTGGAGGGGCGCTTCATTGGTGAAAAACTTGACCTCAATATCGCCTTCGCTCGTTTTAATGCGCGCCTTGAGACCTTCCATTTTTTTGCTGAGAAACTGGAGGCGTTCCTGCGATTTTTTGCAGACATCGACCTGCGCGGACAGGGAATACATTTTTTCCTGGAGCGTCTTGTTGTCGTTTCTGAGCTGTTCCATTTCCTCGCTGTTGCCGCACCCCACGCTCCACAGGGCGCTGATGATACATGCGCATACGATACGTTTCATGGCATTCTCCTTCCTAAAGTGAATCAGCTAATGTTCTGGCAAATTCCGGAAGCCCCGGGTCGCGCGCACCCATGATCAGGATGCAGTCGCCTGCGCGCGCCTCTTTTAGGACCTCGGCAAACACCTGCGCACGCGAAGGGAAAAAGAAGGCCTGCTTGCCTTTTTCCCGGATGCCGTTGATGATATCCTCGGAAGAAATATCGCGCGTTACGGTCCCGCCGGCAAAATAGATCTCGGGCATGTAGAGGCAATCGCCCGGCCGCAGCGCGCCGGCAAAGGCCTGGATGAATTCGTTCTTTAAAAAGCGGGCCGGGCCAAACCCATGCAGCTGGAACACGGCAAGGACTCGCTGGGCTTTTTTCTGCGCTGTGGCGAGCGCGGCCCGCACCTTGGTCGGGTTGTGTGCAAAATCATCAATGACCTGTATCCCATTTTTTTGCGCGATCAACTGAAACCTGCGTTCGACCCCGCGGCACATGCGCAGCGGCTCGCGAAGAAACTCGACAGGTATGCTGAGCATGCAGCAGGCCGCGATTGCCGCGAGCGCGTTTTCCACATTGTGCATGCCCGGCATAGGCAGCTCGAACCGTACGCCCGAAACAACGAACGTGGAACTATCGGGTCCGCATGCGACATCTGTCGCGGATACCGTGGCGCCCGAGCCCATGCCGAACGAGAAGAGCGGTTTGCCTTGCGGCGCAAGGTCGCGGCAGTGTTGACCCACAAGACACGAAAGGCTATTGCCAAGAAAGGTGCGGAAAAATCCCTTAAGTTCGTCAATCTCCTTGTGGTCCTTCTCGATATTGAGGACGCAGCCAATAAAGGGGGAATATTTCACCAGACTCCCATCGCTTTCATCAGCCTCAACCACCAGAATATCAGAACCGCCTGAAAAAGCATTGCCGGCATATCCCTCTTCCCTAAGGCGCACAAGATTTCCGCCGGTAATAATCGACGGGGCGAATCCCGCGCCCTGAAGCATTTCGAAAAGCATGGCCACAACAGTGGACTTGCCGCTGGTGCCGGACACCGCGATCGTTTTTTTCCGGGACACCCATTCGGCCAGCACTTCGCTGCGGTGAACAACCGGAATATCGAGCGATTGCGCTTTCAGGATATCGGGGTTGCCGTCCTCGATAGCGGTGGAAACAACGACCGCGTCGGTAAAATCATTGACACCCGACCCGTCCTGCGAAAAAAGGGAAATGTCCAGTTTCTTCAGGTCTGCCGCGAGTCCGGAAACTGACCCAGCATCAAGGCCCCGGTCCGAGCCCGACACAACGCCGCCAGCCATTGCCTGGAACTGCGCGAGCGCGCTCATGCCGCTGCCGGCAATGCCCACATAATGATAGCGTGATTCTATAAGATCAGGTAATGGCAACCAGGTCCCCTTTCTTCACTCGTTTGAAAAGGTCCATAATGTCTTTGTTCCGCATGGTAATGCATCCCTGTGACGTGGGTTTTCCAATAGTACTTTCATGGTTTGTCCCATGAATATAAATATATCGTGAAAATGTGTCCACTGTCCCGCCTTTATTGACCCCTTTTTCCATGCCTTCAAGGCGGATGATGCGGCTGAGTATCAAATCGCCGAACTGGCTGGAACCGTCCCAAACCTCCCCTGTATTGATTCGGTCCTTGAACACGGCCCCGGGAAAAGCGCGGGCGCCTATTTTTTCTTTAATTCGATGCAGTCCAGGCGGAGTTTTACCCGAGTTCTTTCGCGCGCCCACACCGGCCCTGGCAGTGGACACTAGATATTTTTTCGCTATTTTACCCAAATGCACAATGGCCAATACCTGATCAGCCACGGAAACAAGGACAAAAAACCGGCCGTCCCGACGCAGTACTCGTCTGATTACAGCCTGTGCGCCCTTTGCGGCCACGGAGAGTCTCATAGATACGTTTAAAATAATTAAATGCGTGAAAAGCGGGGAAGCATAGCGACCCGGTCAGGACATTCGCTGGCTATCAAATATGGCGGCGACCGCCTGTGCCAGTGCATTGATACTCCGGGTGCCGTCGAGTACTTTGATGCGCCGGGGTTCTTTCTTTGCCAGCCGCAGATACGCCCTGCGCGCCTTTTCGAGAAAAGCGACCCCTTCTTTTTCCATGCGGTCGGGCCGCCGGCCCGAGGCCCGCATTCTTCTAAATGCCTCTGTTGCGGGAATATCGAAGAGCATTGTAAGGTCTGGCTTTACACCATCGCACGCCGCATTGTTCAGAGTTTCAATTTTTGTTTTTAGCAGACCCCTGCCGCCGCCCTGATACGCCAGCGTGGAGTCTGAAAAGCGGTCTGAAAGCACAATTCGTCCCTTGTGCAAAGCGGGCCTGATGATCTGGGCAACGTGCTGCGCGCGCGCTGCGCAGTAGAGCATGAGTTCGGCCATGGGGCTCAGGTGTGCATTCTTCGCATCGAGTATTATGTTCCTGATCTTCTCCGCAACACGCGTTCCGCCTGGCTCGCGCGTGACAGTTATTGCACACCCCTTTTTTCTCAGATAATGCGCAAAAAGGGCCAGTTGCGTGCTCTTGCCGCAACCGTCGATGCCTTCGAAGGTGATGAACATGAAATGCGGCTGGTTACAGGATGAAGTTATCCGAGAATTCCTTCTCGTTCTTGACAATGGAGATTATTTCCGACAGACCGGTCTTGTCCAGGCTTTCCTTGATGGGCGGCGGCACGTTAAAAAGCACGAAATGGCCTTTTTCAGCGTTAACCTTCTTGTTCATATTGGAAATAAGTCCCACGCCAGCAGAATCGATGAAGGTGACCCCTTTGAGGTCGCAGGCAGCATAAATACGGCCGTATTTGAGATCGTTGAGAAAAAGGTTCTTCAATTCAAGAATAGTCGACACGACCAGTTCTCCAGAAAGCACATAGACCGTGAATTCACCCACGTTCTTGGCTGCGATTTTCAGCTCTCCATTTTCCATATAGTGTCCTCCTTCTAGGGAACCGTGATCTCTATTCCCTCAACGGCCCATTGTTTGCGCACATACACTGAATCGGCGCCCACGACCAGCTGTTCGGCACACGACAGGCAGCGTAGCGACCCGACGTCGTATTTCCGGTTTCCGTTTTTGTCCTGGTAGGCGAAAATCCGGTACGATCCTTCAGGAACGCGTGTTTGTAAAAAATATCCGTTTTTTTCTGGACTAAATTCAACTTCTTTTTTCCCCTGCATTGAAAAAACCGCGACGCGGCATCGGGAAGGGTCCGCAGCCTTCACTGTGCCGGACAGAGACCCATTGTCATCATCGCCAAAAACAGTGAACACCCCTCTCAGTATGGAATCAGACGAGGCATTATTGTGCCGGTCCAACAGACTCTGGGGGTCAATTGTCCACTGATACTTGCTACCAGGCGCCAGGGAATCGGGCAGAAAGGTGAAAATAAAAGGCCCTGCCTGCAACACACTACCGCTGACAGGAGTGTATGTTGTGTCCCGCGTCACAGCACTATCCACGGTATCGGCCGTCACCATCATCCGGTTCAAAGTAAACCCTGTGCGCAACCCTGGTTCCTGCACAGGTTCGTCGAATACAATCCGTACGGTATCGCCGGGAAAAAACCGTGCAATGCGCTGGTCTGGAAAAACCGAGGCCAGGTGCGGGCCAGTGGTATCGGCCCTGCCATTGCCGATAAAATCAGCAGCAGCCCTGGCTGAATCGAGCAGCGTACCGTCACTGGCAATAAGAGCACGAGCAGCAATCCGGTATTTGATCCCGCTTTTGGGCTGAGACGTCAGGATGCAGACAGCGGCTGAATCAAGGGGATACGTAAGCACTGACTCTATCTTCAGCGGTTCTTTCTGTTGGGTAGAATCCTTCACTTGAATAATATAATTGTTAGGATTAAAGGCAAGCGAATCTCTGACTGGCTTTGAAAAAGTGACTAAAAGCATGTTGCCTGGCCTGGATGATGCGCGTGTGAGTGCCAAACCCGCGGTATCCATAGTGGTTGGCACGAGCACCAATCCTTCGTATTTGGGATTAGCGGTTGAGAGCGTAATGGCCGGGTCGCCAATGGCAAGTTTTTCCCTGCCTGGCTCAAATTTCCTGTTCTGGTTAAAATCGGAAAAAGCAAAAACACGGTAGGTCCCGGGCTTCATGTTCTGCAGTTCAAACAATCCATCGCTGCCTACCTGGCTGATATACGTTGGAATAGTTGTGACCGGATTTGCTTCAGCCGTATCATTGCCGAGAAACGCGCCTATGGTGAATCCCTGGGTTATCCGTTTTCCATCCTGGCCATAAAGCGCTCCTCTGATAGAGCAGCTGTCGATAAAAGGCCCTGTTGAAAAGGAGAGCGTGTAAGCCGAGGCGAGTTTGTTGCCGCGATAGTCGGGAATATCGGTTCCCAATGTAATGACATAGGTGGTGCTGTCGAGAAGCTTACCACGCGAAATAATGGTGATTTTTGGGCCATTGGCCTCAATGTTCATGGAAGGAAGGGCTGGTGAAATAAACACAGACCGTTTGAGATTCTGCGGATTAATCCATTCGCTGAGAGTTATTTCAGCCCGGGCATCGGTTGGTACCAGCAGCGCTCCCATGGCGGGTGTTGCGGAAATAACAACAGGGCTGGTCTTGTCCTCGGGCCCGCCGCCTGGAGCGCCTTTGTGTGCGCAGGAACAAATAAGGAAGATAACCACAAATAAAAGGGATGTGGCCGTTTTCACAGGTATCTTCATAACAATCTTGGACGTCCCACTGCAGGTTACAGGTTTCCCTTGTATTCTTGCATCTAATATACAATTTTTACGTAAAAATAGCCGTTTTTTATAAAATATACCATTTTCATTGAATCACTAGACAAAAGAGAACATTCTCACCAAACGATCGTCAAGCGCTAATGGATATGGCGCAGGATGGTTTCTCGTTGATTCACCTGTAATGTTCCAGATTTGGCTGAACCACAGGTCAAATTTGTCCTTTGGAATCATGCTTAATTTTCTCTGCATTTCCGTAGGTTGCCGGTATCCGCCGGGCTTTCTTTGCATAAGAATGAATTCAATATGTTATGCTTCTCCGAACGCGGTCAACTGGCCAATCATTGACCGGACAAACATTTCAAAACTTAAATCAGAAGCTGGCTCTGCAAATTCACCGTTTATTCCGTTGGTTTTTGATGAAAGAATAAACGATGACACTGAATAGTGTCTCTCACGGACGAGTTTTCTGCAAAAAAGTTCGTACCGTTTCGCGTATGATGCGCCACCGAATTCCGGAAACACCTTGAAATGTGGCTCCTGAACTTTAACCAAGCTGTTGGAGCGTTCACAGTCTTCGAGCATGAAAAAATATCCGAGCCAGGGTTTTATGGTTGCATTGAACGCGCCTTCCCGATATGCGGTCCAAAGATCAAGAGCGCTGCCCATGGCTTCTTCGGTTCGGTTGTTAAAATTGTTGCCAAAAGATGGTCCTACCTGGGATTTTGCTTCAAGAGCAAGCAGGCGTTGACCATTTTTCACCACAAGCAGATCCCACTCTTTAGTAGGACGAAAAAAACCTGGCAGCTGAAGGGAATGGTTGGAATATATATTGGCTTTTGGAATACCTGCTTCCAGAATAATGTCAGATAAAAGATGAATTATACCATCCATCTGAGCGCCACCGGTCACAGCGCTACGAGCTCCCTGATCGCTGGCCCCTTGTTCTTTCTGTTTTTTCCCTTGAGCTGCCCGAGTTTGCCAGTAGAAAGCTATAGCTTTTTTTAGTTTGTCCTGTAAGTCATTGATGTTAAACATGCAACTACATCTCCTGTTTGAAAAATACCTTTAACCACAGCAAATATTCCACATTCATGGAGGCAAAATAAAAACGGTGTCCATACCTTTGTTTGCCTATTGATTTTGTTTTGATTCTTGAGGATCTAAGTTAAATATAACAGAAAAATATGACAAACCCTGTCACATGTAGAAAAAAACGAATTTCACTTTTGCAGGTATTTTATGGGGTTGTTAGGAAAAAGCTGTTCTGCTTACGGGTTGCGCCATGCTGAAGTTGCCGCCTATAACATTGCAGAAGTATTGGGCTATCAAGCGGAGTCTACGGAGCTTGATAGAACGATACTTCTGCCTACCCCTAGTCCAAGCGGCAATTTGGGGCGGGGCTTTGACCGCCCAGCATGGGGCTGTTGTTTGTCTGTTGCCGGGTAGCTGTCTTCGCTTTCTTCTCGCGCGCATCCGTATTTTATTGTATTTTGGTAAAACGGTATCGAAAAAAATCATATTCTTCTGGAAACCGTGCTTCGCATGGATATGAAACCTATGCGCTCATCAAATAAAATGATTCGCGCATAGGCTAAGACGAACAACTATTTACCCTTGCTTTCAAGATATTTCTGAATTTCTTTAAATCCGAGTTCCTTTGCATATTTCGAAGGGGAAAACTTGCCGCCAGCCATAAGACATGCCCCTTTTTCTGCCGAACCTTTACCCATTTTCCCAGTTCGAGCTTTCATTTCCATTTGATGATTCATCCAGAAATTATTTGCATCGGCAAGCATTTTGACCATTTCCATATTATTATTCTCGATTGCAAAATATATGGAAGATTTCTTTGAAAGGTCATATGCACAGCCATTGGGAGCAACGAAATAGCCGCTGATACCTTCAGTCTCCTTGCAGCCAGCGGCTAATAATGCCTTTGCGACCTCAAGATGATTGTATATTACAGCGTATGAAAGTGCGGTAAAGCCCTTTGCATACTGTCCAGTTGTATTATCCAGATCCCAGGTTTCATGGGTCACATCGGCACCACGCTCAATAAGAAGATTAACTAATGCTAAGTCCCCTCTTTTTGCAGCCAGCGAAAGTGCCGACTTTTTGTCCTTGGTCAGGTGGTTGACATCAGCTCCGGCTGCGACAATCGCTTTTGCCGCATCCAGCTTGCCGGAAACAAGAGCAACTAAAAGCGGTGTATAGTCAGATGCATTCTTCTGGTTGATATCTACATTGGCGTTTTTCAATAATTCAAACATTTGCGCCGGTGTACCGTTAGCAGTAGCAGGTAAGTCAGCATACCAATCTGGTACTTTCAATCCAAAGGATTCCATTGCCGGTTTACCATTTTTATATTGTGCTTTCCTTTCCTCCGCAGTCATTGAAAAAGCGGCAAAATTGTGCGCAAGATTCGAATTGTCGGCGGATGAGCTTTGGATTTTGGCTCCTTTTTCAAGAATTTTTTGCAGACAGGGCACACAATTGGTCTGCTGCACAGTTACCTGAATAGCTGTTACTTCGCTCGGTTTAGAATTTGCAAGCGCGCCTTCCCATGCTTTTATTGCTGCTTCGTTGGCTTTTTTACCTTTCGCTTTTTCAGCAGCTATGAGTGTCCTGAAGGTAGTCCCCGGATCAACCTTGCCAGGCTTATTGGGATCAGCGCCTTTCTGTAGCAGCATTTCAACAACATTTACGGAATATGAATTGCATGCTGATATCAGAGCTGGATAATTCCCTCCGTTAGGATCGGCTCCTTTATCGAGAAGTAACTGGACGATTTCAGGCCAGAAAAAAGCAGATGCTATAGGAGAATTACCATCTGCGCCAATCTTATTTACATCAGCACCAGCATCAATTGTTTTTTTAACGGCTTCCAAATTACCCTGTTTGCAGGCTGATACCAAATCGGTGTTGGGGTCTGCAAATGAAATGCAGAAGAAGGTCGATACGAATAGAGCTATAATCGCTTGTTTCACAGTAGTTCCTTTCAGTTTCAGGATTAAAATTATTGGTCTACGGGTCTATTTTCTGTAAGAAAATATAACAATTGAGGGCTTCCTCCTTTCCTGTGGCCTTAAAGTTGGTGGTTTAGCTTTTCCATATTTTATTCTGCGCGCGAGTCTGGTATTTCTTTCAGCTACCCGGTAATTGCAAACGTGTGCCGTGTTACGACGTGGCCAGCGTTAGAAAACGTGACGGAAATTTGCGACACGTTTTATTCAGACGCTGGCCATGTGCGCGTTTCGCGCGAACGTAACGCGGCTGTTGGGTGCATTTAGCTGGAATGCCACCATGTTTCAAATTCTTGTTTGCGCCGTTTTTTCTTGCACCGAATTTTTATTCATCCAGCATTAATTTATTCGGAGTTTTTTTAAGCTTTTTTAACTGTTCTCGTTCAACTTCACTGATATTTTTACTTGGAACAGGTAAATCTTCCGGCATTGTACCACCCACTCGCTCAATCGTTCCTCGTACTTCTTTCCCAACGATAAAGTGGATTTCATTAGCGGCATCAGCGGTTGCCGCCTTATCTTTTTTTAATTTATCATCAGTCTGGGATATTCTAAACAAATTGGCAATTAATTCCGTACTACTCATATAATCAAGAATCCTGTCCTGTTTCTTCAGCCCCTTCTTTTTATGAATATCTTCGACCTTCAATCCGCCATACAGTCCCATATAACCGGCATTCTGAAAAGTCGCATACTCTTCATTGCTGATGACACCTGCATTATGGGCGGATTCGGCAAGCATCTGGTTCCATTGCTTGATATCACCCCTAATGACCAGTCGTTTGTTGTCTTCATCAAGCTGATTAAAGTAGTCGGCGACTTCCTGTCGTCTTGTTTGAATTGCAAAATATGTTTGACCTAAGGCAATGACCTCTTTCCGTGGGTCTCCATTCTGAACGATTAAATAACAAGCATAACGGGTGAGTTTAAAATCAGCAATGGGTTTTGAAGTAGCACCCGCTTCTACGATTTTGCTGACCTCAGCAAAATGGTCTTGAAGCGCATATCCACTATTCTTACAGGCAAGCATAGCCCTGTCTAAAACTTTTGCAAAATTCCGCCATTGTACATATTCAAGTACAGGCGCAAGCTCCCTGGCATACCAGAATTCAGCGCCATCATCCGAAACATGTTTGATTGCTTCAAATGAAACGTATTCTTTTGCTTTTAAATTACTCATGCTGCCACCTTTTTAAAACAGGCATTCGTTTTAATGACCGTTACTATTTAGTCAATATTTTAATAAAATCCCATAATGCACTGGCTATCAGATTTAATGCTATTGCAATTATTCCGGTTGTTAAAATTGAAAATAATGGATACTTTTTAATAAAAAGTTCAATTTGCAATATTTTTGGTTTACATATTTTTTTCAATTCACTTTCAAATACGGATATAACATCCTCTTCAATTTGTCTGGTTTTAAATTCTGCTTTACAAGAGTTGCATAAAATCGGTTTTTCCGTGTTATAAATTATATCTTGCTTATCACCATTTAAATCAAAAAGGCACCCTCTTGTATCCCTGTGTACAAGCGAATAAACATCGTCGGTAGAAATAATTTTAAATAAACGCTTAATTGCGGATGCTTCATAAATTTGCTTTAAAATAAAGTTATCCGCAGAAATAAATTCTCTGGACAATAAGTCGGTAATTCCATGTAAGGAAACTACAACGCAATTTGATCCAATTCGGTGCATGTAGAAATTGTCTATGAACCTATATGCCATTATTCCCATTGCTAAATCAGACTCAGAAGGGCATGTTATGAGATTTGAAAGTTGATCCTTTTCAAATTTCTGATCCAAATAATCATCATCAACTTTACATTCCGGTAAATGTTCAATCGTTTGAATATTAGTTATTTCGAATATTTTTAATTTCCACTTTTTGATTTTATTTACATTAAATAAATTGTTCGCATGCCCTAAAAGTATTAAGGATATCTTCATTTTTTTCATATTTGTCCTTAAATTACCGCCATGTTGGCGGCTGATATTCTCTTGCGTGCAATGTTTTTAATAATTTTTATTGTCTTCGGCGCAAACCTATGAATTCCATTCATTCCGGCTTATTGCATCCCAACTATTGTATCGATGAACATTTTGTATACCTTCCGGGGCATAAATACGAACATCCCCCTATCTTCTACGGCATGCAAAGCGAATACAATAAATGTACCTATTCCATGCCTGCTCTGTCAATATTCCCGTTACTATTGTATCACTATTGCCACACAATTGTCGCCTTTGTTATGTTTTACCCGGTCATACAATGCCAAACCTCAAATACTGCCGCATAATCGCTGTCTGTGTCCTTTTTACCGGCTTTTTGCTTGCAGGGTGGGGCGCAAGCATGTCCGCTTTTTCAGGCTTTGCTAAAAACAGGTACGAACATTCAACAGGAAAGTTTCTTCGTAAATTCTCGAACACGGACCAGACATACTACCATTCACTTGCCATTGTCTTGACAGTGGGAAATTGTTTTACGGCCTTGTCAAAATCGCTTTCGAGCAAACGGTCTTGAATAACCCGGTATTTTTCGTACTCGCCTTCGGCGAATGACTTGGCTATTTCGACGCTCACTTTGCCCGGATTATCCAAAATTTCTTTTTCGTTGAATTTTAGGAACGCATCGAGTTTTTCAACCCAATCTTTCATAAACATTACCTTGCGGTCATTGGCCTGCATTTCGGCGTAATCCAGATACATGGTAATAATACGGTTTAGGCCTTCCAGTTCTTTTTCGTTCAGGTAGTTCTTGGCAATACTCACATCGGCTTTTCGTATCTGACCTTTCGGAGCGTTTTTCCATGTGGAAAGGCCCATATTCTGTTTTTCACTGCTTGCCCTGCTGTAAATAATTTCCGCGGCAGTTTGGCGCGAAATTGCCCAGTGCATTTTATTCTGCACCGTGGCAAAAAAGCGGTCTGTAGTTTCGCTATCAGGATCGTAATCAGCGCTGCACTGTGCGTATATGTCGGTGATTTTCTGGTAAAAACGGCGCTCGCTTGAGCGTATATCCCGTATACGGGCAAGTTGTTCTTCGAAGTAGTCTTTGCCAAAAATGTTGTTCGGGTTTTTAAGCCGTTCATCATCCATGGTAAAACCCTTGATGATGTATTCTTTAAGGCGCTCCGTTGCCCAGATACGAAAATGTGTTGCCCTTGTGGAATTGACCCGGTAACCGACAGAAATTATTGCGTCAAGATTATAAAACTCTATGTTTCGTGTAATCTGCCTGCCACCTTCGGTTTGAACTTGTGCAATTTTTGCACAAGTTGCCGATCTCCGTAACTCCTTGCTATCGTATATGTTACGCAGGTGCTTTGTAATGACACTTCTTTCTACATCGAACAACTCAGCTATCTTTGCCTGGCTAAGCCATACGGTTTCGTTATGCAAAAATATTTCAACCTTAACCTTGCCGTTAGGCGTAGTGTAGAGCAGAAATTCGGTGTAGGAATTGTTGGGAACTATCGCATTTTTCTTTTTAGGCATTAGGGAACCACCAAGTTTTTTGCTTCATCTTTTTCAGCTTCAAAACGAGATTGCAGACTATCGAATGTCTTTTCATTTCTGATTTTTATCGGTTCATACCAATATTTATTATCTCTTTTGCCTTTGTAGAAGCACAAATAAGTCTCGTTAATAAAGTTATCTTCAGCGGCAATAAGCATAAAATAGCCTTTTCTGAATACCATTTAGAATGGTTTTCGTATTCAGGCACCCCCCAATTTATTTTCATTTCTCTTTTTAGAAATCGGTTTTACGCCACTGCTCAATTGCATTTGAAAACGTGCAGCATTTACACCAACGGCCCGGGCATACAAGACGTTTTGCTGTAGGCTTTGCGGAAGCAAAATGTGCCGCAGGCCAAGGGAGGCTTTGCGACCGTCGCTTGTATGCCCTGTTAGCGGCTGTAAATATGAACGCTACCATAGTGTAATTGTTTTCCGCCGCCTCTTCGTCTTTTTGTTTTCTGTCTTCATGGTGCACATTTCTTCAGCGCATGGATGCGCTATTTACATCTATTCTTCAGTCTCGCATAGTCGTTGTAATTTACAGATCACTTTTTATTGTTAATGAATTTATAAAAATTACGACAGGTCGAATCATAAGCGGTAATATATCTCTGTTGGGTAAATTCATTCGGGTCCCAACAATGAGGTATTGGCCCTCCTGATTCATCAAGGTAGTCTAATAGTATTTTTTTCGCTGGCCACGTTCTTTGATTTTCATTTTCATGAATTCTTCTTATAATTTCCGAACCAAAAACGCCTAAATTTGACATGTATTTTTTTATTGTGCTTCTTGCCAATTTATTGCCTACCAAAAATTCGATAAATGGGATAAATTCAAGAAGAATTCTATTTCCTAAATCAATATCTTCTTTAAACCCCATCCAATGCTGAGGCCATTCATAAAAGTCCTCAAAATAAAGCAATGGTATTTTATTTATTGATGAACCACTTTTATCTATCGACATATTTTTAATTCTTATTTCAGTTCTGTGTCGCTTATTCTTCAGTAAAATAATCAGAATCTATTTTGTTAATATCATAAGTTGTAACTGTTGATACCCCAACCTTATTGTCAATCATTAAGTTTGCCAGTAATTCACCATCAATTAAAATGATTTTACTCTCAATTCTTGAAACGTAATCTATAGCATCCTTGGAATAATTCGAGGTTGTAATAAATATTCCTTTTTTTGCATGATGAAGTTGTAATGCGCCGGCAAATTTCTGAATTTCAGGTCGTCCGACACAACCTTCCCACCTTTTTGCTTGAATGTAAAGAATATCAAGGCCTAATTTGTCTTCTTTGATAATTCCATCAATTCCTCCATCTCCACTTTTACCTATAGCTTCACCAGCGTCTTTTCTTGAACCACCATAACCCATTTTTACCAAGAGTTCAATAACAAGTCTTTCAAAGAAAGTCGGGGAACAACTTTTAATGTTCTGAATAATTTCGTTTGCTAAATTTGATTTCAATCTCAAATAAGCAGATTCAATAGACTCCTCTGGAGTTTCAGAAGTTGTCTCAACTGCAACAGGTTCTTCTTTATCCTCTTTTCGAACATTTTGAAATTCAAGGAATTCCGGAAATTGTCGTAGAAATGACGCATCAATTTTTTCCGGCTTTTTTGATAAAATATTCATTCCTCTTTCAGTAATCTGAAAAAAACCTCGCCTGACAGGTTCAAGTAATAGAGCTTTTTTTAGGTAGGTTCTTGCCCATCCGACTCTATTCTCAAATATCGGCTGGCTACCGCTGGGAAGTAATTGTTTCTTATCATCATCATTGAGTTCAAATTTCAATTCCAAATGCTCGATAGTTTCCCGAAGCGAATGTTCTTTTTTATCCGCCAAAAATTGAAGAAGTGGGAGCATTATTGATTGATAATCCGGTATTGCCATAAATTTCCTCTCATCATTTCTTCGCCACCTGGACGGTGGCTTGTTTTCTCTTGTGCGCCATTCTTATTTGTTTTAACTCTATTTTTGTCTTTGGCGGCGGCTATCAGTCTTATTCGTTCATATTTATTGCCGCTAACTAGTGTATTTATGAACATTTCGCATCTTCCTATGCATAAACCCGCCCCCCCTCTCCTGCCTGACATGCAAGCTGAACACACTAAAAGTACCTATTCCATACCTACCCTGTCAACATTCCCGTTCCTGTTTTTATCACTATTGCTGCATAGCTGCCGCCTTTGTTATGTTTTACCCGGTCATACAATGCCAAACCTCAAATACTGCCGCCCAATAGCTGTCTGCGTTCTTATTGCCGGGCTTTTACTTGCCGGCTGGGGCGCAAGCATGTCCGCCTTTTCAGATTTTGCCAAAAACAGATACGAACATTCTACAGGAAAATTCCTCCGCTCTGTCTCGCGCAAAGACCAGACATATTACCGTTCACTCGCCATTGTTTCAGCTGCGGGAAAAGCCATGTCAAGCATTGGCCTGCTCGTCATTCTTACGGGAATATGCTGCATGGTACGACCCGCGCTCATTACTAGGTTCATTAACCCCAACAAGGACATCCACGTATGAGAACCGTGATCCTGCTCTGTATCTCCAACCTGTTCATGACCGCTGCCTGGTATGGCCACCTGAGATTCAAACACCTCCCCCTTTTCCTGGTCATTGCCGTAAGCTGGCTCATCGCGCTTCCTGAATACTGCTTCCAGGTACCAGCTAACCGGTGGGGCCATGGCCAGTTTACCGCGGCCCAGCTGAAAACCATCCAGGAGGTCATTACCCTGATTGTTTTCTGCGCTTTCTCGGTCCTCTATCTGAAGGAACCATTGAAATGGAATTACTTGGTGGGCTTTTGTATGCTTGCCGGGGCGGTTTTTTTTGTCTTTAAAAAATGGTGAGAAACAGCATTACAACCGCTCTCCCGGATTTTTCAAAATACGCGTTCTAACAACAAATATTATGCAAGAGTTGGCGGTTTCTGAAACCTGAAATTCGGCCTCTGGAACGTATAATCATTCTTTTTAAGTTCCGCAAACCGTTCCCGTGCGTACACCAGGACCTCCTCGGCCCAGGCTTTGTTCTCATCCACGCAAAAGATGCGCCAGAGCAGATCGTCTTTAAATTGCGCTAGGTCTGTTCCCTTGTATTCGTCCCAATATATCGCAAGGCAATTCAGGGCGGTTTCGCGCCACCGCGCGGCAACAGTGGCGGGGTCTGCGCACAGCGCGTCAAGATGGGCGAAATACGCCGCAAGCTCGTCACGCGCAGCCCCTTCCAGCAAATAGGGCCGGTGTTCCGGATGAAGGGCAATGCGCGCGGGAATCCGCTCGACCGCCCGCACACCATCTTTTGCAATAGTGCACTGGAGAATGAAGGAGTCGAAACAATGCACGCTGTTGGACTTGAGATACGGATTCGAGTCTACATCAAAGAGAAAATTTCCCAGACTGTAAGCGATCCATCCGCGTCCATACTTTTCAATACCCTGCGGCACATGCGGGTGATGGCAGAGGACCAGGTCAGCGCCCGCATCGACCAGCGCGCGGCAATAGGCTTGGCGCGGGACCGAAGGAGTCTCCCTGAATTCAATGTCCGCATGCACACTGACCACCAGCACGTCCACGCTTTGCCTGCACGCGGCAATGCGCTCCTTCGCTTTTGCGAGGGAAAAATACGCCGGTCCCGGAGCGTCAACGCCAAAGGTGTAGTTGCAGTCCTCAAGAAAACCGAGAAACCCCACTGAACAGCCCTTTTTCTCAACCACCGCCAGTCTGTGCGCGCTATCAGGGTCTTCGCCAGCGCCGCACACGGCAAATCCCCCGGCAGCAAGGGCCTTTAGGGTATGGACAAGACCGGTTGCGCCCAAATCGAGGGCATGGTTGTTGGCAAAATTGACAACAGTGAATCCCGCGTCCTTTAGCGCCGCGAGCGCTGAGGGCGGCGCCCACAGGCCCGCGGGATCCAGTTTCTCGGAAGGAAACCCGGGAGGAAGAACAGGAGATTCGAGGTTACAAAAAGCAATGTCAGCAGCGCCAAGAACATGCCGCACCTTCTCAAATGCATACCCAGGACCGTGGCAATCCAGGGCCTTTGCCGCGTCCCCGGCAAAACAGACATCGCCAACCACACTCAGTGTCAGAAGAGGCGTCATTTCATCATCACCATTTTAAGGGTTTTCACATACCGGCCCGCCTGTATACGGTACACGTACACGCCCGAGGCCACATCGCGGCTCCGCGCATCCCTGCCGTTCCAGGCTATCTTGTAATACCCGTAGGTATGGAACTTATTTTCCACCAGACGCGTGACAAGCCGCCCCTTGAGGTCGTAGATATCAAGCGTCACACGTCCGGGTTCCTTTAACTGGTAGTTGATGGCAGTGGCCGGATTAAAGGGATTGGGGTAGTTTTGCGCAATGGCCGTGGCCGCGGGCAATTCACGCGCAGTACCGCTGTGCTGACGGACATAGTCCATTGATCCGGCAATGACCGCAAGCGAAACGTCAGGTTTGGCCCCTGTGGCAAAAATCGGGATTTCGGCCTGTTTGCGCATATCGACAAGAACATTGCCGTCCGGAACAAGCAAGAACAGGTTCTCGTTTTCCGGGACACCTGCGATCCCGTCTGTTGTCAGCATGTAGCGCACAGTCTTTGCGGACGACGGCTGCGCGGAAAGGCAAAGCGGCCAGGTATTACCGTCCGTCTCGCTGTTCCGGTAATCAGACATATAGTACCGTGACGCCCACTGCCGCCATTCCGGGTGCGGAATCGATACCCTGAATTCCTTGAGCAGCGCTGGCGGTCCAATATGGTCAAACGCATTGTCGCGTCCGTCAGTCGCCAACCCGGTCTCGCCAAGCTCAATGGCGTCGGTCCATGATCCCTGGCTAAATGAAAACCGGAGATTCCACGACCCAGGACCAGAGCACTGTTTTGCAAGGCTGTTGGTCCCTGGTTGCAGTGAGGGGAAGAGAATAGTGTCTGGCGTGCTGGCAAAAACCCAGTATCCATGATAGGGCCGTATGGAATCAGTTGGCGCATATGATTCGTCAGCGCTGTTGTACGCATAAAAGGCGCGCTGGACCGTGTTTGTATCAAGGACAACATCAGCCGCGTTTACAGTAAAGGCAAATGGATTACCCACCTGGTTCCATCCCTGTCTGAGCGCAACCGGAAAAGCCTGGGTAAGACTGTCCGCGGTAACCAGGGGCGTGGAACGGGCTGACCCGAGCGCAAGCGCCTGCGCCTGTCCCTGTTTGGAATAGACCCAGACAGCTGTGCCGGGCGCCATGGCGAGAAGCGAGGCAGAACCACCTGGTTCGTGGTCAATATAGACACCGTTATCAGCGCCCGAAGCCTGCCATCTGCCAATACGCCAGTCGAGGGTATCGCTGGTAATAAGGCTGGCAAAAACCGAATCGGGCGATGGCGTATCAACACTGAAGGGCAGAGAAACCATGGTAAACCGCGCCGCGGGAACCGTTCCCTGGGGAACAGATGCTGTGGCAAGGGTTTTGCCCACAGTCCGGTGCTTGCAAGCCGCGCTTTGCAGGCCATCGGACACTGTCAGCCAATATTCAAACCCATAGTCCGCGTTTGTCACAAAGGCCGAAGGAATGGTCGCGCTGAAAGAGGCTGCGCCTGATACTGTTGCCTTGGTGATGGAAAGCGCAATTGCGGTTGCGCCTGGTTCACGGTACAGAAGCGTGATTGCGGGATTGGGGATATTCTCAGTGACTGTCCCGTACACGCGATACGAGCTTGTCACTGAATCAATGGCAACCGCAGGCGCTGTGGAATCGAGGCCAAGCGCATACTGGGAGAACGAATGCAGCCAAGCGCACACATATCCCAGCCTGTCCAGAGAATCTAAGGGGAAAACCGCTTGCCAGGACGCGCCCTTTGCACTTCGTCTGAAAATCATGAGATGAGAAGCTGATCCGGAAAATAAGGAGGGAACGGGAAGCGAGAGCAGCGCGGAAAAACCCGAATCCGGACCTGTGAACGAATAAATAGCGCCCACCATTTCAATAGTGTTGGGCAGGGTATCATCAGCGGCTGGGACCAGTTTCTGGATCGCTACACGTTCATTGTCAAACCCCGACTGTGGTGGAAAAAACAACCGCACCGTGTCCCCATTGTCGGCCAGAAGAATGCGCGTGGTATCCGCGGCAACGATAAATCCGCTCGAAGCCGTGACATTGACGGTAAGAACGAAGCTCAGATACGTTGTATCAGCGCCATCAAAAGCGAAAAGCCGGATGGTACCGTTGAACGCGCTGTCCGCGAAAAAGACAAGCGCATACCGCGAGCCTCCCAAGGCAATGACCCGCATGGAGGAGACCGGAGCGCCAAGGACGCCGACAGCGTCAAAAGTGGCGTCATCGTCATCAGTGACGGTGAATTCTATGCGCACACTGTCGACGATTGTGATAGTGGTGTCGGCTGCGCCGGCGAGGACCGGCGGGTCGTTCACCGGTATCGCGGTCGCGGAAAAGGTGATGGTGTCAGCATATCCATAGCCGTCGTCGACCATGATCCGGACAAGCACGTCGTTTGCGGGATACTGCGGGTCCCACGTAAACAAACCATTGCTGTCAATGGCCATGAAAAGACTGTCGGGATTGGCGGGACGGAGAATTGTGTAATAGAGCTGCTGTCCGTCAGCGTCGGAGGCCACGATTTGCAGGCTGTATGCCGAATCTTCCACAGCCAGGATATCATTAGCGCTATTGGCAATGACCGGAGCTGCTGTGTTGTAAATTACACGCAGCGTGTCGCTGGGTGTGCTGGCATTGCCCACTTCGTCGCGGGCAACCAGCCAGAAGAGGTTTTCACCGGTATGGAGCGGCACATCCACGATATCGACCGTGTCGCTGATAAGGGAAGCCATCTCCTTGATCAGCGCTGAATCGCGGTACAGGTCCAGGGACGCGCCCTGCGTGGCAGACGCACGGAGTGTGATTACATCGCCGGACACCAGCGTGTCCTGCGCGGTCAAAAGCGCGGGTACTGCCGGCGGCGTCACGTCGACATAAAACCGCCATTCGAGCGTATCAGCGTTGTTCGCTTCGTCGGAGGCGACTATCTGGACATAGTTCCACCCCTCGTCGAGGTCCGCAGAAGGCCGGAAGGTGACGGTGCCCGCGGTCCGGTTAAAGACCACGCCAGCAGCTGGGGATAAATTGACAAGCAGTCTGAGAGAAGCTGAATCGATGTCCGACGACGCATCGGACACGGTGACGCTGATTTCGGGCCGCGGATCGCTGGTCTTGGAGTTGTGCGCGGGCATCATACCCGAAAATGATGGCGGTACATTATCGACATACGAGGAATCGGCGAAGAACTGGACTGAGGTGGTGGTCAGGACATTGCCAGCGCGGTCCGCCGCGATCACGGCAATGGTATGGGTGCCGTTGGACAATACGGCTGTGCTGCCGGGAATTGCCCTTCCCGCAGCGTATACGGTGGCGATTGAATCGCCATCGAGCAGCAGGACCACGGTGGCTGAATCAATGCCGCTGCCGGAATCGCTCACTTGTGCCGCAATCGACGGCTGGAACGAGGTGGTCTCGGCCGCAGCAGGACTCAGAGAGACCAGATAGGGCGCTTTGGAATCACGTACAACGGTAATAGGTGTTGTGGCAACGCTCTTGTTGCCCGCACCATCGACCGCCCTTAGACTGATAGCATTAGAACCTTCGGCAAGGTCCACCCCCGTGACATTGAAAGAACCGGATGCATTTGCCGAGCCAGTATCAGTGACCACCGCGAGCATGAGAACTTCTATTTTGGCCCGCGCCTCGGCAGTACCGCTGATGGAAATCGAAGCGTTCTTGGTCAGCGATGGAATGCCAGTGACCACCGGCGCCGCAGGAGCTGTCGCGTCAATGACAAACGACCAGCCCTGGGTGCGGCTGTTGTACAGCGCGTCATATGCCTTCAACTCGACCGAGTACGTGAGACTTTCGGTCAGTGCGACTGTCGGCTGATAGGAAATACGGCCCGCAGCCGAGTCAATGGTGTATGACACTGGTGTGTTGTCTAGCATAAGTACTGTTGAATCGTACGCAATGCCGCTCTGGTCAGTGACAATGGCGGAAATGGCGGGCAGACGCGATATGATGGTGCCCGTGGGTTGATAGGCGGTTATCTGCGGCGGCGTCTGGTCCGTCCCCGCTAGGTTCGTGGTGAATTCCGAGGATTGGGTTTTTGTATTACCTGCTAAATCCGCGGCCACAACCACAATACGGTACAACGTGGAATCAACGAGATTTGTCTGAGGCTGCCAGCTGATAATGCGCGTGGCCGGCGTATAGGTCACCTGCGCGGGCACGGACACTGTGTCGTCGAGGTCAACGTTGATGACATGGAGCGCGCACATCGCGGCCCTGATGCCCGATGCGCTATCAAAGAGTGTGGCGGAAACAAGCGGCGTGGCAAACGTCACCGCCTCGCCGTTAGCAGGAGAGATATTTGAAATTTCAGGCTGCCGCGTGTCGAGCACCACGGTCATGGCCGCGCTTTTCGTGCTGACATTGCCCGCGGTGTCACGCGCCTCTGCTGTTATCCGGTTTTCTCCCTCGGTGAGGGTGAGTGATACAGTGAAAGTGTCGTTGGTTCCTGTGGCAGCGCTGCCAGCAGCTACGGAATTCCGGAATATAGTCACCTGCGACCGCTTCTCCGCAGTGCCCATGATCGTGATGTTCGACGAATTCGTAGGCGTTGCAACCTGGAAGACCACAGGTGCAAGCGGGGCGTGCATGTCAATGCTGAAGCTCCAGGTGACCGAGTCAATGTTCGCGTTGGATGAGAGGTCAGCGGCAACGGCCTTAACCGTATGTCTCCCATCGCTCAGTGTTGAACTGGTAAAACTCACCTGGCTCGAAGCGAACGTATGGGAGACCGCGGCGCCGTCCAGCTCCATTCTGATGCTTGCCGGATTGACCCCGCTAATATCCGACACTTGTACGGAAATGGTAACAGAACCGGCGTTGATCGTGGTGTCTGGCCGCGGTGTTCGTTGCGAAAAGACAGGCGGGGCCGTCTCGGCAGTCAACGTATCGACAAACAGGTGTATGAGCGCGGTGTCCGAGACATTCCCGACCAAATCCTGCAGGACCAATGTAAAAGCGTGGAGAACGCCATGGGCGAGCGGATGGGTAACGTCCTGGTAGGTAAAAACGTTTCCCGTATAGCTGATGGACGAGGCCGGAATGCGCGTACCGTCCATAAATCCTTTGACAGAATCGGGGTTAACGCCCGCGCCGTTGCTGTCGGAAACCGTTAGGGCGATAATGGGCGTTGTCACCCCGATGGTGTCGCCTGAATCGGGCGAAGTTGAAATCAGATGAGGCGCGATATTATCCATAAAAACGGTGACAGGAGTGCTTGCCGTGCTGGTATTGCCCAGTGAATCGATCGCCTTTGCGGTCAGGGAATTACTACCATAGGTCAGGACCACGCTGTCAATGGAGAATGACCCGCCAGTGCCCGACATGGTCGAGGCGATGGGCGTTGCGCCGCCATTACGGTACAGGTCAACGGTCGCCAGTGGAGAAGTGGTCCCGATAACCGTGATAAATACCGCTTTGGTGGGTGAGGCAATAGAGCCGAGTACAGGAATAGACGGCGGATCTGAATCGATAAGAAACGACCACGCCGTGTCCGCGCTGTTGTGGTTTAACGAAGCGTCGGTCACATAGAGGCTGCACCGGTGCACGCCTTGGGCGGGATTGGTCGAAGGAGACCAGGTAATCAGGCCTGTTGCCGGGGTGAACGAATGGATCCGTACCGTTCCATCGACAAACAGTTTGATGCTTGCCGCGTCAATACCGTTCTCCAGGTCATTGGCGATTGCCGAAATCTGCGGACGCGGCGCAATAACGGAATGCAGCGGCTGTACGCCGGAAATGACCGGAGGGATGTTGTCATTTGCAGACTTGTCAACATAAAACGCGGTTGAATCCCATAGCGATGAGTTTCCTGCCTGGTCAACGGCACGGACTTTCAGATAATGCCATGCTTTGTCCGTAAGGCTCAGAACCATAGTATAGATCAGCCGGGTACCGTCCCAGGTGGCCGTCTTCTTAACACCGTCCACATACAAAAACAGGGAATCTGCATTGAGCCCGGCGTCGCCGATATCGTGAAGAGCAACCCGCACAGTCGGGGTCTGGCTGATGATGGTGTCGAAGTGAGCGGGATATGTGCTGTCGATGACCGGTTTGCTCGTGTCGCGTACTACTGTGATGGCGGTCGAATATGACCCGATATTGCCCACGGAATCAATCTGTTGCGCCGCGATCTGGTTGTTCCCGGAAGAAAGCGAACAGGCTGCGGAAAAGGCGCCCGCGGCATCGGTACTGTCCGCACCCTTCAGGCTGCCGTTGTTGTACACCCGTACCAGGGCCTTTTTCTCCCCAGTGCCCTGGACCTGGACCAAGCTTAGTGTTGTATATGTTGGCAAAAGGGCCGTATTGATGACCGGAGCATCGGGACTTACCTTGTCCTGGTTCACATAGATGGTATCATACGCGCTGTTGTTTCCCGCGGAATCCCTCTGGTAGCCGTAAATCATGTTTTGTCCGGCCACAAGCGGCACATTGAACGAAAAGGACGTGCTTGCGCCAGTATTGCCGTAGATGTACCAAGCGCCGCAGTAGAGATACACAAGCGCCTTCTTTTCCGCGGTGCCGGTGATCACAAGCGTATCAAGGTTGGTGGCATGAGGAAGCGACGGCGAAAAAACTATTTTTCCCGGCAGCGTGGCGTCGACGGTAAAAGACCAGATAAGGGTATCAAGGTTGTGGTTTGTCGAGGAATCGGCAATGCGCGCAAATACCGTATGCTGTCCATCGGCAAGGTCGAATGCCGGCGTATATGAAATATATCCGTCGGCAAAGACCGCAGGATATACGTTGTTGTCGATTTTAAAAATTAGGTACGACGGGTCAATCTTGGACGCGTCAGAGGCGACGCACCTGATGAGCGGTTGCCGCATATTGACCAGTCCATTATTTGCGGGTTCCGGATATTTGAGGTTGGGCGGCGTAAGGTCGTTCATGGTTGAGTTCACGAAAAAGTCGACCACAAAAGTGTCGTTGACGCCGCCGTTGCCCACTGAATCAGGGACAAACCAAGTCACGCGGTGCCACACCTGGTCTGACAAATCAGCCGTTGGCGCAAAGGAAATGGTCTCACGGAAACGGGTATGCGACACTGTGGCGCCGTCTAATTTCATGACAATTGCCCCTTCATGGGGTGGGACCACGCCAAGATCATGGAAAATGGCAGATAAAGTGGGACGCCGGTCTGATGTGGTATCGCCATCAGAAATACTGGGGTTACTCCAATATGGCGCGAGGGTATCTATCCTGAAGCTGCCAGTAGTCGAATACGAAGAATAGTTACCTCCAATGTCCCTGCACCGTACGCGCCAATAGTAGGTATCATTGCCCGCGTATCCAGCAGGCAGGGTAATTGCAGACGCTGTCAGGCTGTCGTTGTACACGAGGGGGATAAACGAAGATGATGTTGAAAACTGGAAGAAATACATGATTGCGCCGCTTGCTGTGGTCCAATCAAGGTATGGCGTGTTATCGTTTTGATCTGGTTCCGTATACAGGGACGGCGTGGAAGGCGGTATCCGGTCGATAAACGTGCCGGCCATGTTCTCTTTTTGCATGACAAGATCGTAGGAATTCGACGCGTTGCCATAATTGACCCATACGAACTTGAGATCGTCGCTGTTCGCGTCATCGCGCATGAGCTGAAATCCAGTATAGCCTTGTTGGGCAGGGCCTTCAGCAATGGATATGCCGTTTGTGGTTGTCCATCCTGAGACCGCGTTCCCATAATAATCGAAACGGGCCGCATACACATCGTCCTCGCTGCTACCATTGCGTTCATCGGACCAGGCAAGAACAACGCCGGGGTTTGTACTTACGCTATCGAGAACAATGTGAGGCACTGACTGCATGCCCGGGGCATTGCAGATAAGCTTGCCGGTTGTGCTGCTCCAATAGGAAGAGGCATAAATCGACGAAGTGCCGGAACAATAGGCACGGCATGCATAGATGTTCGATACACTGGCCGTATCACGATAGTCTTGCCAGGCGATATAGGCTTGTTTGCCGTATTCCGAGGCTGAAAAAGCGGCAATAACAGGGTTTTTCTGGTCGCCAGCCGCGTTGCACACGACCACACCGCCAGCGGTGCTGCGGCGGGAACCGTTGAGATTTACCCTTTGGACATAAATATCTTCGCCTGTGGTCCCAAGATTTGCCTGGAAGGTGACAAACACACCAGCGCTGTCGTCAGAACAAAGATTATAAATATACTGGTCGCCCGCCATTGGAGTGCTGACCCCCACGCCATTCGTACCCCAGTTCAGGTTAAAACTCGCGCTATCAGCGCCTGAAACGCGTTGTGCGTAGATATCGTATCCCGTGGATCCATGGCTGTCGTACCAGACGACAATTGCGCCGCCAACATTGTCGGGTATAATGCTGGGTTTGGACATGGAAAAACCCGTGGCCATGCAGACTTCGCGGCCATTTGCGCCCCATTTGGGATTGCCGAGGTAATCAACCTTTTGAACAAAAATACGATAATAGCTGCCGCGATATTCGCGCCAGCAGATAATGGCGCCGCTCGAGCCATCGGGAATCATGGATACATACGACTTGCTGCCTGTGGTGTTGATGATGGGTTTGCCGGTTGTATACCCTGACCACGAACCACCGGTATAGGGGGTGCAACTATAATAACGGCGGGCCATATAAATAGTTGTCCCTCGTTGCCAGCAGACGATGCTATAGACCCCGCTGGGAACCACATTGACATTTGACAAAGATGCGGTGTTGTCGCTATTGATCTCAATTGGCCCGATGATTGTCCCGGTATCGGAAACACGGACCATGCGCAACGCGCCATTGGAATATCCATTATCGTCCCGATACGCGATGAACTGGCCAGCATTGTAGGTTGAATAGAGCAATGCGGGACACATATCGTTATAATACTGATCTTCGGCTGCGACGCTGACAATGGTATTCTGGAAGCGGTCAGGAGTAAAACCTGTGACTGCGGCAGATAATGAAGCGGCTGCGCAAAGTAGTGCGAACATGGCACTATAGTTAATCGACTTCATTACTCACCCCTTCCTGTTATAAATTGCAGGGAAGCGGGCGGTGACGGGAATGCGGGCCGTTTTGCCGGCTCTTCCGTTGTTGGTTCGTCAGAGTCTTTCATGAAAAAATACGCACCCACCCCGCCGCCTATTACAAGCGCGGCAATGCCAACATAGAGCACTGTATTGCTCTGCTTGACCTCGGCCTTTTTGCCGGAACCTTTTTTTTCACTCTCTGGAGACTTTGCCTGGGATGAAGGCGCTGTGGCCGCGGTACAGATTTGTTCCGCAATGCCGTCTATGACCTCGGTAAGCAATCCATCAATTTCACCTTTGTAATACCGTGACGCGGACTGGACTATTTTTCCGCTTTGGACCGCGAACATTCGTACGGCCACGGAATAGGTTTGCCCTACTTTGCCAATGGAACCAACAACCATGGCATCCACGCCCAGCAACTGGCCCATTTCAACCACGCACGCGTCCTCGTCACAGGCGCCCGAACGCTGGAAACCCTGTTCCTGGAGAATAATATCGACCTTGCCCCGTTCCATGACAGTATATACATTCCTGTCGAGTATTTTTGCGCGCAGCGCGTCTGAAAGGGTCTTTGTTTCACCAGGCTCAACACCGCTGCCTTCAAGGTCTAAAACAGCAATGGACCGTACTTTTAACGGCTGCTGTTGCGCTGGTTGCGCCTCCTGACCTTGCACAATAGACCAGGCGAGGATGAATACAATAGAAAAAAACGCAATGTGATTGTTCATATTAAGAAGACCCTTTCCTTGTTTCAGGTATAATAACAAATATTTATATTCGCTTAAATATAATATTAAAACAGAGTTGTGACAAATCCAACAAAAAAATTTTGTTTAAAAAGACGCCTAGATATAGAATTGGAATTATTTTACCAACATTGCCCTGGCAATATGCGTCTTGCCGTTGATCCTGGCCCTGATTACATATACACCCGCAGGCTGGGTTGATGCGTCCCAGGTAACTATGCCATTGATCACATGATTTGACAAATCCGTGATCATCCGTCCATGGATATCGTATATCACAATGTATATCGTATGCAGGGATTGGTCGCGACCCGTTCCTGCAAATATTTTCTCAATAGAAATAACAACAGCCGGATTAAACGGATTCGGCGCAACCAATATCCCTTCTTTACCAGCCGCCGCGTTCTGTTCAATGCCTGTGCATGTTGGACAGCCAGACGTATCCTGGCTGGATTCCCAGTCGTAATCAAAATTGTCGAGCCAGGTTTTGGCCTCGCACGACAGGCTGCAGAGCTTGTTACCGGCAAAATCGCAAAGATATACGGGTGCAAGCGCGTTAATTTCGTCGGGCAGGGTAGTGATCAGATTGTCGCTCATGTTCATCCTGGAGAGCGCTGTGCTGCCGATAGAGGCCGGGACTGCCGCGATCTGATTATTACTGCAGTCGATATAATCGAGAAGGGTAAGGCCGCCCAGATTAGGTAGCGCGGTAATCGCGTTGTTAGCACAGGAAAGCGTGGTGAGAGCGGTCAGCGATGAGACTGGGTCAATGGCGGAAAGGGCGTTCTCGTTCACATTGAGCTCTTCGAGAACAGTGCACGAGCTCAATTCATCGGGAAGCGCGAAAAGCGAAGAATTGGAAACCAAAAATTTTTTCAACTGCGTAAAATTGCCCAATGAGGCGCTGAGCGTTCCCAAATCATTATCAGAAAGGTCGAGATACTGAAGGCTGGTAAGGGACCAGAGTTCTTCGGGGAGCGAGGAAAGCATGTTGCCGTTGAGACGCAGCCCGACAAGATCAGTACAGCCGCCAATGGACGACGAGAGAGTAGAAAGCTGATTTGTTGAAAGATCGAGGTATTTTAGGCTGCTGAGACTGCCAAGGGCGCTGGATACAGACCCCAGAATATTGTTCGCGAAAAGCAGGGTGTCGAGCCAGGTGAGGACTTCAATGCCCGTGGGAAAACTACCCATGAAGTTATTGTCGAGATTGACCCACTCAAGCGCCGTGAGATCCGCGGTGGCTGCGGGAAAAGTGAGTGACGAGAGGTTCAAATCGCTGAGATTGAGGCGGACAATGCGGCTGCCGGAAGTTGCGGTGACATTATCGACAGTAAGGAAACTGAGCCCATTTGCCGCAAGAATGGCCCGTACAGCCAGGGAATCGTTGGTGTAGGTTTGAGCGGAAACAAACGTAACTGCAGCAGCAACAACAAGTAATACCTTTTTCATATGCGCCTCCTTCTGGCTGTATGCCATACCCTATTAAAGATATCTTTTTTTTTATACTTGTCAATGATTTTCTTCTGTGACCCCGGCTAAAAAAGTCTTTCTCCAGGCTGCAAAATTTCCCGCAACAATCGCCGCACGTATTTCCTGCATCATATTCAGATAAAAATACAGGTTATGATATGTTGCCAACCTCAGGGCCGTGATCTCGTTGGCATTAAACAGGTGCCGAAGATAGGCGCGCGAATAATTTTTGCAGACAAAGCAGCCGCAATCAGGGTCAAGAGCAATGTCCGCGGAGTTCTTGTATTCGCCTGCTTTGTAATGGACCCTTCCCCGCGAAGTGAATACCTGGCCATTGCGCGCATTACGCGTGGGTATGACGCAGTCGAACATGTCCACCCCGCGCGATACCGCCTCAACAATGTTTTCCGGTGTGCCCACACCCATCAGATATCGGGGTTTGTCCTGCGGAAGGTGCGGGCAGATGCAATCGAGCATGGCATACATGGTTTCCGCAGGTTCGCCCACAGAAAGGCCGCCTATGGCACTGCCCGCGACATCCGCGGCTGCAATGAATTTCGCGCTTTCTTCACGCAGGTCAGGATGAACGCTGCCCTGAACAATGCCGAAAAGCGCCTGACTGCCATTATTCTTTTCATGCGCAGCCATTGATCGCGCAAGCCATTCATGGGTCCGTACCATTGCTTTTGCCGCATCGTCCTTTGGACAGGGATGCATGACGCACTCGTCAAAAGGCATTATGATATCTGATCCAATTGTCTTTTGCGCGGCAATGACAGATTCCGGAGTGAACATGAGCTTGTCGCCGTTCACATGCGACCTGAATTCCACGCCTTCATCCGTGACTTTACGGGTTTCTTTCAGTGAAAAAACCTGGTAGCCGCCGCTGTCCGTAAGAATGGGCCGGTTCCAGTTCATGAATTTGTGCAGGCCACCGGCTTTTTCAATGACATCGAGCCCGGGCCGGACAACGAGATGGTATGTATTTGAAAGGATTATTTTTGCATCAAGGGCCAGAAGGTCTTCGCTGCACAGCGTCTTGACCGCGCCCGCTGTTCCCACAGGCATGAAGACCGGGGTCTCGATTTCACCGCGGGACGTGGTTATTTTCCCCGCGCGCGCACTTGTCGCGGGGTCTTGGCCTTCGAGTTTAAACTTGAATGTTTCAGCATCCATTCATTGTTTATACTTTTTGGCCGCATGGAATATATCATCAACCGTTTTATCTTCCCACAAATGAGCCTGCCATTCCGTATAATCAAAAGGCTCTTTTTTAATCAGCAAGATGAACTTTTCAGCCTCTACCAAGCCGAGTGTGTTATGCAAGGTTTTCATACCTTCGCTTTTGATAAGAGTGTCAGATCTCATTAAAGGGCCTCCTCAGAAAGAATGAAAACAAATTCAACCGGATTGACAATTAAAATCCCGTTAATTTTCGATTTAAGCATCCTTGTATCGGTTGTGAGCAGAAAATCAGCTTTTGCATGGATCGCGCATGCAATATGCAAGGCGTCCTTTGATTTTAAATTGGTTTCCAGCTGGATTTTATTTGCAGAAATTCGAACTTCATCAAGGGCCTGGACAGTTGTTTTTGCTGTATATTTCCATTCGAGAATAGACTCTTTTTGTTCGGCCAGCGGATTGGCGCTATTTTCAAAGTCGAGCATAAATGACCATATCAGGTCCAATGAATTCTGCTTGATTAAATCCTGCACATACAGTTTCGCTTCGGTCTCAAGATGGACCTTTTCCTGCAGCTGACTGTCGTACGGTCTGTTAAAACAACAGTTGTCAAGGTACACCGTTTTCTTCTTTGGCTTATCCATGATTATTCCTCTTGGCCTGCTGGTTAAGAGATCCTATTATTATAAATTACAATATAATGCATTACAACTCCAGTAATTCCAGGGTTAAAATATAAACATATTGAGTTTCTGTTTGCGCTGTTGCCAATCCGGCATGGCCCTTGTTAGAATTTTAAAGAACTCAGAATCATGCTCACGGTTTGAAAGATGGCATAGTTCATGGAGAATGACATATTCAATACACGACAAGGGCGTCTTCACAAGGTTGATATTTAAAGTAATCAATCCAGCCTTTGTGCAACTCCCCCATCGTTTATTCATGTTCTTTATCTGAAACTTTATATTCATGGTTTGTACAGGTTTCATGACTTTCGTTAAAATACCAAGGCGTTCTTTGAGCAATTTTTTAGCATGCAAAACATACCAGGCGTCCAATGCATTCTTTACAGTCTTGGTATCTTGTGGATCTGGCACATTAATATAGAGAAAAGGTCCCAATAATTTCACCCCGGTATTTGCCGCTTGTCTTACCCGAAGGCGGTATTGCCGGCCCAGATACAGATGTGTTTCCCCGGAAATATAACGCCGTTCCTCGGGTAACGGGTGAAAACGCTGGAAAAACGACCGCTGCTTGGCAATCCATTTCCTGCGTCTTCGTATCCTTTCATGGACCAGCTCCAGCGGTTGTCCTGCTGGGGCAATTGCCTGAACAGATCGATTTGGAAAAACAGTGATGCTCAGCCGTTTCTGGTTTCGAAAACAAACGGCAACTGGAATAGTTTCTGACCCAAACTGCAGGGCGTATGTGGTGGAACCGGGAATCATTCAGGATACCTGACGCGGGCAATATCCAGGACAGTATCGAGAAGCGTGTCGATCTCTTCAAAAGAGAGGGATATACTGTTCTTCTCTTTTAGGTCAAAAAGATAGTCTTCAATGGCCAATTTCATTTGGTTCTGGATGTCCTGATTGCTGGTCCAGTTAACAATCATTTTTTCTTTAATCAGTTTATCTATTTGAATACCCGCATCAGCCCCGATCTTTCTGGCATCGCTTTTTTCCGCAACATGGGAAGCAAAGACCTCGAGCAGCACACCATAAAAGGCTTTCGCAACCTCCAGGTTCTCAAGTTCCTTTGGAATTTCGTCACCCGACCTAGTTCTGATTTTTTCTGATATTTCCGTAACTTTTGCAAGATATTCCGCGTCTGTTAGTCTTTGTTGCCGGAAAGCGCGAATGGCTGCTTCCAATAATTCTGAAAATTTCTTATAAAAAGCCGGGTCCTCGGCCATTTTCTCACTGATGGTCTTCTTTGTCCGGTATGCGATAGTATCAGCTTTTGAAGCAGTACTTCCCTGTTTCTCTACTTCTTTGGCAAATGTATCCGCATCAAAGATGTTCACCAGATTAGTGAGTTTTTCTACTTCTCCTGTGCCGACGTGCGTATCCAGCAGTTTCTGAATACGGGTTTCATACTCTTTAAAATCCACAACCTCGGCGTACCGGCGCCTGACTGATGTGCGCAACTGCATGAAGAACCGGAGATCTGCCTTATATTTTTCAACAATCTTTTCCGGGGTCTTGTCGATAAATTTCTGGGAAGCAATCGCAATACCAAGCGTCCGCGCATACACGGACAGGCGCTCGTAGAACTTTTCCCTGATCGCTTCGTCGGCAAGCAGCCGTTCATACGCTTCTTCATCGCGTTTGTTGTCTATGGTCTTGAAGATGTCCCAAAGGTCTGAATAACGCTGCGAAAGCTTTGCCACCTCGACTTCAATATCAGCAAGGGCATTGCATAAATCGTCAAGGCCTTCATCTTCAAACGCAGAAAGCTTGCCGTAAATATCGAGGGCCTTGTCCAGGTTTTCCAGGACCCCCCGGTAATCGATAATATATCCAAAATCTTTTCCATCGTGCAGGCGGTTGACGCGGGCAATGGCTTGGAGCAAAGTATGGTCTTTGAGCATGCGGGTTAAATAAAGGACCGTGTTTCGCGGCGCATCGAACCCGGTAAGGAGTTTGTCCACAACAATGATGATTTCAGGCTGCTCACTGTTTTTAAACGCATTTATGAGCTGCCGGTTGTATTCACGGTCTGTGCCGTATTTACTCATCATTCTTTTCCAGAAGAGTTTGACCTCTTCTTTTGTGTCGCCATGCGGATCATCCTCGCCTTCCCGGTCATCGGGTCCGGAGATCAGCACTTCGGATGACACCATGCCGAATTCATCGAGGTATTTTTTATACAGTAGCGCAGCGGCCTTGTCCTGGGCAACCAGCTGTGCCTTGTATGGGGTCCCCTGCCATGCGTCCCGGTAATGGACGCTAATGTCGTATGCAACGCGCTTGACCTTCTGTTCAGCCTTGTTCAACTGGTCTGTAGTGGAAAATTTCTTTTTTAAATCAGCCCTTTGCGCGGGTGTAAGGTTTTCTGTAATCCGGGCAAACCACGAATCAATGGCTTCCTTGTCCACGTTCTGCTCAACGTGCCGGCCTTCGTACAATAATGGAACAACAGCCTTGTCCTTTACCGCGTCTGTAATAGTGTACGTGTCTATTAACCCGCCGAAACGGAAAATAGTATTCCGGTCGTCTTTCATGACCGGCGTGCCTGTAAATCCCATAAAACAGCCATTGGGAATGGCTTTTTTCATTTTTGCATGCAGTTCGCCAAATTGTCCCCGATGGCTTTCATCGACCAGGACGAAAATATTGGGGTTTTCGTTTCGGGCGGACTTGGCAACAGCAGCCTCAAATTTATCTATGACCGTTGTTATGATTGTGGACTTATTTTCCATCAGAAGTTCGGCAAGATGCTTGCCTGTCTTTGCCTGCACAGGTGCGCTCCCGCAATGCAGAAAGACTTTGTATATCTGATCGTCAAGATCTACCCTGTCGGTCACAAGCACTATTTTGTAATTATTCAAACCCGTTTCAAGCGCAAGAGCTTCAGCAAGCATGACCATGGTAAGGCTTTTTCCTGACCCTTGCGTATGCCAAATGACCCCTCCCTGCCGGGACCCATCGGGCTGCACCTTTCTGATGCGATTCATTGTTTTTCTGACGCAGAAATACTGCTGGTGCCGGGCAATTTTCTTTTCTCCGGAATCGAACAGCATGAAACGATAAACAAATTCCAGGAGCCGTTCGCGGCGGCACAGGTTGAACAGCGCGTGGTCCTGTTCTGTTATTTGCCTGCCTTTGGCTTCTATTGCATCGAAATATGCGCGGATATAATGGAAACGATCCTCAAATAGACGGTCTTTTTGTTCCGGGGAAGGAATCTGGCTGATTGCGCGATAAATGTCTTCTTCTACATATTCCTGTTCTTTCCAGACTGACCAGAATTTCGGGATGGTGCCAACTGTGCCGTATTTAGCCTCGTTTTTTGAAACAGCGATTAATAATTGGGCATAATGGAAAAGTTTTGGTATTTCATAGTCTTTTTGGTTTCTGATATGCTGGCTTATTGCTTCGCCAATGGGGTCTTTCATGTCCGGCCGTTTGCATTCAATGACCGCGAGGGGGATGCCGTTCACGAAAAGGACAATATCGGGCCTGCGGGTTTCGTTGCTGCCTGTGCGTTCGACTGAGTACTCTTCTGTGACGTGAAAGACGTTGTTTTCCCAGTTGTTCCAGTCGATGTAATACAGTTGGAAACTCTTGATGTCGCCTGCGATTACCTGCGGCAGGCCTTTTCCAAGGCAGAGAAGGTCGTAAATCTGTTCATTGGTTTTTAGAAGGCCGTTGTCCATGACACTGGTAAGTGTGTGCAGGGCGTCGATGATGTTGCCGTCGGTGAATGGGAATGCGCCGCCTTTGTATTTGATGACGTTTATTTTACGTAGCTGTTCAACCAGGATATTTTCGAGGACCACATTGCCCTTGCGATTATTCCGGGCCGCATCTGCCTCAATGGGGGTCAGATACGTATACCCGATGTTCTGCAGCAGTTGCAGAGCGGGGATTTGGGATATGTGGTCCTCCTTCATGGAGGGGATGGGATTTTTAGGAAAATCTGGCATGTTTTTTCTCACTTTTGCAACCATTTTCCTGATATCAGGAAAATGGTCTAACTTGTTTTAAATCAGAGACCTACACAAGCGCTCCCGTTTTATGCGAAATTTTCATTTTATCCGGCATGGAGGATACGTTTCTTTCCGTTTACGTCTTCACCCGTATCTTCCCCGTGAGAAGCTTTTGCATCAGACCTTTCTTTTGTATCTGTAAAACCTGCAAATATTCATTAAGCTTTTGAATTTCATTGTCGACAGATTCAAAAAAGCTGGCAATTTTCTTCTGTTCAAAAACATCGGGAACATTTACTTGAATTTCAGCAAAGTTGCAAAATTTCAGATTCAGAGTATCGCTAACCAATCCTTGAGAATGCCGATAAAATTGGTGTACGACTTCAGGATATTTGAATAATTGTGCTATAAACGGACCATAGGCGTCGGGACCTGGAATACAAATAGTATATGCGGGACTTACGAGACCTTCAAGTGGAGATAACGCGGAAACGCCTTGCCACATGCGCATTGTGTTATATCCGATATCTCCAACGGCAATTCTTTTATATAAGCTCTTATCTTCGTTTGAAGAATCTTTTCTTCCCATTTCTGAATGGGGAATAATCCCTTTCTCGCTGGTTATTGAGAGCAGCGGCAAATCAGGCCTATTTATTTCATCTCTTTCTAAAAACAATTTTCCCAGGCGAATTTTCTTCCACTCCCCCTTGCACCCCGGGAACCGCCTCTTCCCGGTCAGGAGCTGCTGCATGAGCCCCTGCTTAGTTTTAATCTTACACCCTATTAATTTACGCAAATTTAAAGCCAGCTCATCCCAAACTCGAAGGACATCAACAATTGCTTTTTGCTCGCTTTTAGATGGTAGTGGAATAAGAAGTCGTTGTAATATTTCTTGACTAAGATTTGATATGTTCGTCCCACCCCCTTCAGTGAAAATTTGGTTACGAATTAGGGATGTACGCATCTGCAAATTCACATATTCAGGAATAACACTGTCATTTTTAATACGTGCGCGAATGGTGAAACCTGAATGACTGATTGGTTCCGATATTTTAGGAACCAATAAGCATCTGCCAATAAGGTTTTTATTGCCATTTGAGCGTACGAAAAGTAGGTCTCCTTCTCGTACCATATCTTCGTTATTGCTGGGTTTCGAGATGCTAACCGTCTCAAGGTTTGACAAATCACAAACATATCGATCTTGAAAGTCGGATACGCCAACAATTTTAACAGTGTGACCAAAGTCTTTTCTTAAAAAATTTATTCCATTACGAAAATCTGCAATTTGACCAAAAGGTATCTTCTGCCAATCTGATTTATTTCTAATATCGTTTTTATTCATTCGTTTGCTCATATTGGACATTCCTTCCAATTCTCTGGAAACCCCATAATCCGCAGCGGTACATCCGGATAATCTTCCAACAGCTTCAACAACCTGGTGGACCATTGGCTCTGTGGTGCAATCTTGGCGAAAAGATAGAAGATCGGGCCATAAAAAGAAACACCCGCCGGAATTAAGCATTCTGGTTTTGCATCCAGTAGAGGCTCGGCGGGTTTGCCAGTAATAATATAGCCAAATTCATCTACTATGTCAACGGCAATCATGCTTGTGATCCAAGACATCTCAAAGTCCTCGCCGTATTAAACCTTTAAAAACGATTCCATCATCTCCTCAACCTGCTCCAGCACAGTTTCAACAAGCTCTTTCCCGCTAAGCTGATCAATGCTTCTTAATTCACCACCAAGGCCGCTATCACTCAAGGCGGACAAATGCTTCTGCCAGAGTTCACGCATGGCAATAGACTGCAACGAATCATTTTTCTGGTAAAATCCCGGAGTGCCTAACAATATCCACAGTGATTCAAGAAAAACAAAAACACTTGCCCAATTCAGCCAGGAAGGCTTTTCCTTTATTCCCAGAAGCAGACTCTGGCATAATTCCTTTGCAATCGCGTATCGCACTTCACGGCCAGCCTGCCTGCGCGATACAAGGCCGGATAAAGACATATTAACCAGGGTATTGTGGACGGATTTCTGCGCATAACCGGTTTCCCTGGCAATTGCCGAAGGTGTTTCGCCGGACGGGCCCGGATGAGTAAGAAGGAAAAGGACTATTTCACTTCGCGTTGTTGTCCCAAAGAGCGCCCGGAGCCGCAGAAGCAGACAGGAAGGATGCGAAGGACTGAATGGTTGTGACATTCCCCTCAATTTAACCAAGCCCCGTTCAAAACCCAATGAACGAAAAACCTCATCCCCGGCTCCAAACCCTTTCATGGGGCGGCCATCTTTTAAGATGAAGAGCGGCTCTGCATTCCGGTTGGGTGCATCCTTTTGTTTCCGCCATTTTGCACCGGCTTTTTGAGTTGCAAGAAAACCTTCAACAGCCGCCCATACCGCATTGCCGCTGAACAATCCGGACTTTGATAGCAGAAGCAGGCGCTGCTTGCTCACATATTCCTGATAGCAAACCAGCCAATCAAGCATTTCATCAAAAAGACGTGGTTCGCGCCTGCCTACGGAACACGTCATCAGAATCAGAGCTTCGGGATCAATGCACTGGTTGCCGGGTTTTGCGGAATATCCTTGTACACCCAAGACACACCATTGGCGCCAAATTAATTCCAAGAAAGCCTCTTGGAACCGCGCACTAAATTTGTTGAGCGATTCTTTCATAGCCAGTCACCATTAACATTTCTTTTAAGGTTTCGCGGAACCCCTCTGATGGGTCTTGGATCATTGCCCAGCGGGCCGCGGATACGAGTTCAGTTTCAGATGGTTGCAGAGCAATCACATCATTCAGGTGGCGGTTCAGTTTTCCCTGGTCAACAGAGGCGAATATTTTAAAATAAATCTGATCCAACCTGCTGATGTAATAGACCGTAAGCCGGGGCCCATAAGCCCTTTCATGCAGCCGTTCTAAAAAACCTTCAGGTAGGCCATGATTCGGCATGCGGGGATTGACGATGCTCCTTGGTCCATTATTCAGCCAATTCTTCAGAAGTTTCAATTCGACGGCAACTACTTCCGCCGCTTTTATCAATTGAGGCGGCAGCGGCTGGGCCTCAAGCAACTCTTTTTTACTGTTGAAAAGGGCGATAATATCAACATCTTTTGTTGTTCTCTGAACAAGACCTGTCGCGATCAGGCTGGAACCACCGCAAACAATCAGATTTATTGGATCTAATGTCTCTCCCTCCAGTATTTCTCCGAGCATTGTCATTGCTTGTTCCAATAATTTATCATCAAGCGGCGTAAACATGCTATTACTTCTTTTCGCACTCATATTAGTATATAATATACTTGTTATAAGGCTATAATATACTAATTATAGCCTAGTTCTTTCAAGTATCCAGCCATTTTCTTCCGTGTTGCAACAAGCTCTTCTTCAAGTCCCTCAATCTCTTTCTGGACAGCTTTGATATCTATCTCCGGTTCCTTCACAAACGTATCCACATAGCGAGGGATATTCAGATTAAAATCGTTTTCAATGATTTCATCCTGTTTGGCCCTGTAAGAATACTTGTCGATAGTTTTAAACGCCTCAAATGTTTCGATAATCTTGGCAATGTCTTCTTCGCGCAGGCGGTTCTGCGTCTTGTCGTCCTTGTATTCGCGGCTCGCGTCAATGAACAACACATCTTTTGTCTTCTTTGCCCTGTCAAAAACAAGGATGGCCGTGGGAATTCCCGTGCCAAAGAAAAGGTTCTCGGGCAGGCCAATGACTGCTTTGAGAAGATTATCCTCAATGAGCTTCTGCCTGATTTTTCCTTCACTACCACCCCTGAAAAGCACGCCATGGGGCACCACAACGCCAACGCGGCCTTCGTCTTCAAGCGTGGTCTCAATCATATGACTGATAAAAGCGTAGTCCGCCTTGCTCTTTGGCGGCAGGCCGCGCCAGAACCGGTTGTACCGGTCATGAGCAGCGTCCTCATGGCCCCACTTATCGAGACTGAAGGGCGGATTAGCGACCACAACATTGAACCTCATAAGCTTGTTTTCTTCCACAAGCCGGGGACTTGTCAGAGTATCGCACCGTTCTATGCGGGCATTGTCCATGGCATGCAGGAACATGTTCATGCGGCAGAGCGCCCAGGTTGAACCATTGGACTCCTGGCCGAAAAGGGCATAGTTGCCGCTTTTGACCTCGCGTCCAGTGCGGATGAGGAGCGAGCCGGAACCGCAGGCAGGATCACAAATTTTATCTCCATCTTTGGGTTTGAGAAGTCGCGCAAGAAGCGTTGCGACTTCAGCCGGTGTATAGAATTCTCCGCCTTTTTTACCAGCATTAGCCGCAAAATGGCCTATGAGATATTCATAGGCATTGCCTATTACGTCCTGGTTTCCAATGCGGCTGGGTCTCAGGTCCAACTTCGGATTATTAAAGTCATTCAGGAGGTTAATAAGGCGACGGTTTCTATCTTTGGTTTCACCAAGGTTGGGTTCACTATTAAAGTCAATGTTCCTGAACACGTTTTCAAGCTTGGTCTTGTTTGCGTCTTCAATACGCTCAAGACCAATATTGATGAGTTCGCCTATATTCGATTTCTCCCTTTTTGAATAGAGAAAGTCGAAATCTGATTCCTTGGGCATAACAAAACGTTCGCGGGCAAGCGCGCGTTCAATGCGTTGTTTGTCGCCTTTATAACGTTCACTGTATTCAGCCTGTTTATCCTTGGCAAGATCGCTCATATACTTCACGAAAAGCATGACAAGGATGTAATCCTTATATTGGGCAGGATCCAGCGTACCCCTGAAGGTGTCGCAGGCGCGCCAGAGGATTTCATTGATCTCTTGTTGAGAAACTTTTTCAGCCATGATATCTTCTCCCTGAGTTTATGTACCTTGTTGAATAGATTCCTTATACACTGCCGTGAACTGCCTATGCCTGGCATCAACTAATTTCCGTAAAATAAGCTCTTCCTGTTGCCTGAGTTTTTCCAATGCGACCGTGGCTTTTTGGATATCGAGAGAAGGAATAGAAATTGGCAAATCCTCAACAGCCGATTTAGTAATGAAAGGCATGCCTGTGCCGCCCAGGTTATTTCTGATATAGGATTGGGCCAAAGGTAAATTCAGGCTTAGCGCCAAATATTCAGGTAAAATTTGCGACGTTTCAGGACGAAGGATGTAAAAATAGTACGTGGCTACTGTATTTTCCAATGGTTCCGTAATTGGAATGGCAAACGCCTTTTGCCCGCGAGAAAGAAATAAAACATCACCCTTATGAACACAATAACGGGAAACATCTGTCTCTGGTAATATATATGAAATGGTCTTGGGCCAGATATATGGCGCCATGCCACCATTCTGCAGGACTTCTTGTTTGAAAATCCCTGCCTGGTCTATATCTTTTATTTGAATAATACCAACAGCACCAGGTATCTCTGCCTCAACAAGGGACAGCCCCACCCTTATTTGATAACCTATACGAATCGAAACTATATTTTTCATTTTTGTCATATTTTTTTATTTCTAACATTAATATTTTTTAATTATTTCGTCTACAACTGTAATTATACTATTTTTTTTATGAAAAGTCAATAGGAAAACTAATAAAAGTGTTGTATTGTTTCTACTTCGATTATAAGTAAAATGATCTTTTTCAGTAACTACTTGCCGGAAAAGATAGTCACTCCTTGGCTTTTACATTCCAAAGTGTGCATGCCAGAAGAAGGGATAGTATCGAGGCGCCTATCCAAAAATAAAAGGCGTTATCAAAATCATACACTGCCTTGCCATTAATCATCTGTTTTGACGCTCCTATAAGGTGGCCGCTCAGTACGTCCTGCAGGGTCGCACCCAGATAGCTGAAGACGCCCACCATGCCCAGGGCCGCGCCCGAGGCCTTTTTCGAGCTGATATCAACGGCCGTGAGTCCGCCCAGGTAAACCAGGAGCCCGCCAATGCCAAAGCCGCACAACCCGATGCTTATTATGTCAAACAACCGGTGCCCTGGCGGGTTGCGGTAAAAAAGCAAAAGTCCGCCGATGAGGATAAGGCCGTAGATCAGCGTGGGAACATTGCGTCGCGCGGCAAAGAACCTGTCAGACACAAGCCCCGACAGAATGGACCCGAAAAACCCGATGATGGCGAAGAATGAGAGAACAAAACCCGCCTCCTGCAAAGAATATCCCTTTATCTCCTGCAGATAGAGAATGCCCCAGTTGTTTATAGCATACCGGTCCATATACATGAGCGCACTGCTTATGCCCAGCACCCAGACCCAGGGATTTTTGAACACCGCTATCTGCATGACCTTGATCTCGGCCGCGGTTGCACTGGCAGCCGAACCTGCGTGGTCGTTCTTGTATTCGGCCACAGGCGGCAGACCGTATGTCTCGGGCCTGTCGGACAGAGTGCGTAAAAGCACCAGAGCTACAATGGCGCATACAAGACCCGGCGCCCAAAATCCCCAATGCCATCCGAACCTGCTGACCACAAAAGTGGTCCCGATAAAGATAAGGCCTTCGCCGATGTTGTGCGCAATGCTGAACATGCCGTAACGGGTGCCCCGCTCCCTGTTGCTGAACCAGTGTGATATTGACACTACGCTGGGGCCGATACCCATGGACTGGAACCAGCCATTGACTCCCCACAGTATCGCAAACACGATGAACAGTTCATTGAACCCGCACAGCAGGTTGACGACCGACGAAGCGAGCAGGCCAAAAGACATAAACCGGCGGGCATTGCTGTGGTCCGCAAGAAAACTGTGGAAAAACTTGCCAAAGGCATAGGCAAAAGTCATGGCCGCGCCAATGACGCCCAGTTGCTGCGCATCAAGAAGGCCTGCGTCCAAAACAGGTTTCTTGATGACCGAAAGACTCTGCCTGCACATATAATAGAAGCCATAGCCGATTGTGATGGAGAAAAAGATGCTCCACCTGCGGAATTCATACTCCTTCCGGATGACTGACGCATCAGCGCTTTTCAGAGGTTTGTCCGGGCCTGATTTAAAATAGTGGATAATGTTCGTGATCATTGCGCCTCTCTGAAAAAAGAGTGGAATGTTCAATATAATTAAAGGGATTGTTTCATATAAAGTTGAAAAAGTTATATTTTTGCGCTAGTCATATAACTATAGCGAAAGGGCGCACTCATGATTAACGCTGATATTACTTTTATCGGGCAAATGGCGTGGGATATTGTGCATTTGCATAATCAACAACCCAGGACCGCACCCGGCAGCGCCGTACTATGCGGGGCCATGGCCGCGGCCAAAACCGGCGCGCGTATTGCCGTTGTCACCCGTATGTCACCCGGGGATGACCAGATACTTGGGCCCATGCGGTCAGCGGGAATTGAATGTACGCTTGTCCCTGCGGAAAAAACAACCAGGATGGTAGTTATTCACCGGAGTGAAAACGTAGACGAACGTGAAGTGATTCAGGAGGCAAGCGCCGGTTTTTTTACGCTCGATGATATACCGGAACTCGCCAGCGCTTATGTCCATCTGGCGGGAATGAGTGACCAGGAGTTTTCTTTTGATTTTATCAAAGGACTCACAGAGCGCGGCTATTCGCTGTCCGCGGACATGCAGAGTTTTGTCCGCCAGGTTGATCCAAAAAACGGCCAGGTTGCTTTTAATGATGTTCCGCGTAAACAAGACATAGTCGCATGTCTTGCCAGAGTCAAATTAGACATTGTTGAGGCAAAGGCCCTGACCGGTACTGACGATTTGTCCACGGCAGCCCGGCGGATTGCAACGTGGGGATGCCCTGAGGTGATTGTCACGCATGCCCATGGGGTCCTGGGGTATGTCGAAGGAAAGGAATACTACGAGAAATTCTCCAATGCAAGCACTATTGGCCGTACAGGACGCGGTGATACCACCTTTGGCGCCTATCTTGCCCGCCGGCTTACCCATGATCCGCGGGAATCGCTAAAATTTGCCGCGGCATTAGTGTCGATAAAAATGGAAACGCCCGGGCCTTTTTCAGGAACGCTTGGCGATGTGCTCAAACGGATGAAAGAACGGCATTCGGCACAGTAACATTTGAAAAACGCTGTATCAATTTATACTAAAAGAATAAACGTCATCTAAATGAAATACACTCCATTTAAATCAGAACAGTGCAAAATAGTCTACGAAAAAGGCTATGATGATTTAGCCAGACGTTGGCCTGTACCGTCAGAATGCCGAACCATTGAAACGTCTTTTGGAACAAGCTATGTCCGCATATCAGGATTGGAAAACAGTAAAACAATAGTTTTGCTCCAGGGTGCAGCTTCCACTTCATTAATGTGGAGCCATATTGTTTCCGATCTGATTAACATTGGCTACAAAGTAGTTGCCATAGATAACATTCACGAATTTGGCAGAAGTTACTATTCAGCAAAAATATCAACAACATCAGATCTTGTTGATTGGTTAGATCAAACCCTGAACCAGTTGGGAATTACCGATAACATTGAACTCATGGGTCTTTCATTTGGGGCATGGTTGTGCGCGCAATATGCCTTGTCTCATTTTACACGAATTCACCGCATTACTTTGCTCGCCCCGTTCATGGCTTTTTACTGGCCCAGGTTTGGTGTGTTCCCACGACTGATCATGTGCGCAATACCATCGCTTTTCTTTAGAAAACAATTTTGTTTTTGGATCTTAAACAATGCGTATCATGGAAATGCGGCTGCACGGGCCATGGCCGAGAATTGGTTGGAAGAATTCAATCTTGCGTTTAAATGTTTTCGAATAAAGGTCCCGGCAAAAATGGACTTGTTGGGGCCAGAGCAATTTAAGAAGATCCAGACCAAGACAGGAATAATTCTCGGACTACATGATAGGGCCATCAAATCTCAGAAAACCCTAGAAGCCTTGAAGAACATTGGTTTTACCGGTGATGTTGAAATGCTTGCTGATGCAGGGCATGACTTGGCATGGACGCATACAAGTAATATTATTGATTTCTTAGTTCGGCGGTAATCATTTTGATTTTAATAACAAGGACCATGCTGAATTAGAAATATTGAACCAAGACACTTACTTTGGCGCCTATCTTGCCCGCTGGCTTACCCATGCTCTGCGGGAATCGCTAAAATTTGCCGCGGCGTTAGTGTCGATAAAAATGGAAACGCCCGGGCCTTTTTCAGGAACACTTGGCGATGTGCTCAAACGGATGAAAGAACGGCATTCGGCACAGTAACCTCTTAAAAAAAGACCCTTACCCTCCAATGTCCTCATTGGGGTTCGGTAATCCACTCTGGTCATTCATGGGGGGTTCCGCCTGCGGCAGGGGAACAGTACGATCAGCCTGGATCTGTTCCTTCTGCAATTCGGTCACCGTGACCATACGGGTTTCGTTGTTGATTTCAACCGCGAAATTCTGGTTGCCATTTGCCCCCGAGACCGTTGCCTGTCCGTTCTGTATTGATATGGAAACATTACTTGCCGATACATTGACATTCCACCCGCTTTGGTTGCGCGAGAGAGGATTGTTGTCGCCCACGGTCACCGAGATATTATTACCCGCGGCATTCACGTTCAGATTATCGACATTGTTGCCCACGTTGACCTGGTTATTATTGCCATTGACATTGAGAGTCGCATTTTCCTGGTTTGCGCCGGCAAACGCTATTGCGTTGCGGTCGCCAGTGACATTAACCCGCGCGTTGTCGATGTTTGGCCCGCCTGTTGCGTTAAACGTGGCCTGGCTGACGCCCTGCGCAGGCGTCCCAGCCATTGAAACGGTATTGTTCGCGCCATTGACCGCGACCGTATTGTTCTGGCTCGCAAAGCCCTGGGGTCCGGATATGACATTACCCGTATTGCGCGCCAGATTGGTAATCCGTACTTCCATGCGGCCAGCATCGACCTGGTTGTCCTGGGACGCCTGCGTACCCATTATCTGGCTCTGCTGGGCCAGTTGCGTGGCGGCTTGGGTCATATTCTCCCGGGTAACACCGGTACTTCCGGCAGTGGGCACTTCCAGCGCCTGGACATTCCCAGCGCCGAACATTGCTTTCATGATGCCCCCGCGAAGCGCACTGGCCTGATTGGCCCTGATAGAGGAATAGGTTGCCATAAGTTCCTGTTTGTTCGCGGGATTCCGGCTGTTTATTTCAACACGGTCTTCTCCGGTATTTTGAGAATCCTGCTTTTCAGCCGGTTGTTGGGCCTTTGCTGTTTGAGTGTTTTGGGTGGGTGACTGAAGATTCTGACCAACAGATGAGATGTCCATGGCCTACTCCTGGTAAAATGAGGTATTGCCATGCCATCCGTGGCACAAATAGGGAAGCAACTTCCCCTTTATAATATCGGCACCCATTGGCAAAACTTTAGTAAAAAATTGGTGGTTTCTTAATTTGTTTGTTGACAACATCTTGCATGGCGCCAAAAATGGCGCCATGTATCTTTGATACTCCTTGAATTCCTTTTTGAAAAAGGGTTATCTTTATGTGTTTTCAGGGTGATTTTCTCTTATAAATTTCACAGGAGTGCCACATGGACCAAGAATTGAGCCTCAAAGCAGCCAATACAATAAGAATCCTTTCCGCCGCAATGGTCGAAAAAGCCCAATCAGGCCATCCAGGCGGTGCCATGGGAGGCGCTGATTTCATCCATATCCTTTTCAGCGAGTTCCTGCAATTTGACACTACTGACTCAGCATGGTTTTTCCGCGATCGTTTTTTCCTCGATCCAGGCCATATGTCTCCCATGCTCTACTCGGTCCTCACGCTCACGGGACACTACTCAATTGACGAGATAAAGAACTTCAGGCAATGGGCAAGCCCAACTCCCGGCCATCCTGAACTCCACGTTGAACGCGGGGTTGAGAACACCTCAGGGCCCCTTGGCCAGGGGCATACTATTGCCGTGGGAGCGGCCATTGCCGAGCGCTTTCTCGCGGCCCGCTTTGGCGAATGGACCGCGCACAAGACATATACCTACATATCGGACGGCGGCATTGAAGAAGAAGTCTCGCAGGCAGCGGGACGTATTGCCGGCCACTTGGGCCTCTCCAACCTTATCATGTTCTACGATGCAAACGATGTCCAGCTTTCCACAAAAACCAACGTGGTGACCAGCGAGGACACTGCAATGAAATACAAGGCCTGGGGATGGAACGTACTCACCATCGATGGAAATAACCATGCGCAGATACGGAAGGCGCTTAAAAAAGCCCTGAAGCAAACCGAAAAGCCCACGCTGATTATTGGCAAAACAATCATGGGAAAAGGCGCGGTAAAAGAGGACAATACACGTTTTGAGGGCGAAGTTGAAACCCACGGCATGCCTCTCTCCAAAGCAGGCGCCTCCTTTGCAAAGACTATGAAGAATCTGGGCGCAGACCCTGACAATCCCTTTGTGATTCCTGCTGAGGTGGCAGCGTTGTATAAAAAAGCTTTGAAGAAAAAAACGCGCCTAGCTCGCGCCCGAAATGCGGAACAGCGTACCTGGGAAGAGAACAACGCAGACAAAGCCGCGGCCCTCCGCGACTATATGGCAGGAAACATTGCTGCGATCGATTTTGCAGCCATTGCGCACAAGCCCGGCATTGCCACGCGCGCTGCATCTAAAAATGTGTTGGCAATCCTCGCAAAAACCGTGGGAAACATGGTTGTTTCGTCAGCTGACCTTTCCAATAGTGACAACACTGACGGCTTTCTCGCAAACACCACCCCATTCAAAAAGGGTGATTTTTCCGGCGCTTTTCTCCAGGCCGGCGTGGCTGAACTCACCATGGCAGCGATCATGAACGGCATGGCGCTCCACGGCGGCATCATTCCCGCGTGCGGCACCTTCTTCACCTTCTCCGATTATATGAAACCCGCGGTGAGGCTCGCGGCCCTCATGGAGCTGCCGGTAAAATATATCTGGACCCACGACAGCTTCCGAGTTGGCGAGGACGGACCCACGCACCAGCCAGTTGAACACGAGGCGCAACTCCGTTTACTCGAACACATGAACAACCTATCGGGCAAACGCAGTATGCTGGTCCTGCGGCCCGCTGATGCGGCCGAGACATCGGTAGCGTGGAAGATGGCCCTTGAAAACAAGACAACACCCACGGCCCTGCTCCTGTCGCGCCAGGCCATCACTGATCTTCCGGCCCGGCCCGGATCCACACGCTATACAGATGCCTGCGAAGCGGTCCGGGGTGCGTATATTGTCCAGAATACAGAGGGAACACCCGGCCTTGTTCTTGTGGCAAATGGTTCCGAAGTGGCAACGCTTGTTGAAGCCGCGAAAATCGTGGCTTCAAAAAAGAGCGTGACCATCCAGATCGTTTCCGCGCCGTCAGAAGGCCTCTTCAGGGAGCAGGACCCCGCATACCAGGAAAAAATCCTGCCGCCCGCTGTTCCCACCTTTGGCCTTACCGCAGGGCTGCCGGTCACTCTTCAGGGCCTGGTTGGAGTGCGCGGAAAAGTGGTAGGTATGACACGTTTCGGCGCTTCAGCGCCTTTCAAGGTGCTCGATGAAAAATTCGGCTTCTCCCCAGCGTCCGTTGCCGATAAAATAATAGCGTTTGTCAATACATCGGCGCACTAGATGCGAAAAAACGGGGGACGCTATGGACCCGGAGCGCCTGCTCCTCTGCGATATTGACGGAACGCTCTTGCATACCGGCGGGGCGGGCATGCGCGCCTTCTCAGGCGCTGTGCAAGAAGCGCTTGGAACATCTCTTCACCTTACGCCGCGCCATTTTGCCGGCAAACTCGACTGCATCATCTTCACCAGTATACTGGAATCGGCCGGTTTTCCCTTTGCGCAGAGACGTACGGCATGGGAGACGTTCACGCGGAAGTATTGTGAGTTGCTGCGCAATGAGGCGCGCCTCACAGGACAATCGTGGACCGTGTATCCGGGAGTGCGCGACTTCCTGGAGCGCCACAAAAACACCTGGCGTCTCGCCCTGCTTACTGGCAACATTCCCGAGGGAGCGCGCATCAAGCTGACCACGGTGGGCCTCTGGGACTTCTTTGTCTGCGGCGCCTTTGGCGATTCGGGCGATAGCCGCGGCGACTTGGCTGTCCGCGCCCTTAAGGAATGCGAACGCCGCTTCGGCGTCAAGGGATTCAACGATATATGGGTCATCGGCGACACGGTAGCGGACATTGAGTGCGGCAAACGCATCGCCGCAAAAACGCTGGGAGTTCGCACAGGGTTTGCAAAAAAGGGGGCGCTCGAAAAAGCGGGCGCTGACCGTGTGACCGGCACACTGGAAGGCGTGACCCTCTGATCGGGCAGCGTTTCACCGGGTCTTCTTCACGGGCACAAAAAGCTGGCCGCGATCTATGCCCGTCTTTTCCATCATCTGAAGCGGAAAATCAAGATTAAAGGCCTGGTCGGCCGTATGCGCGTCTGACCCAAGCGACACAAACGCCCCCTGGCGAGCGCACTCGCGTAAAAAGCGTTCCGAGGGGACTTTCCAGCGCGAACTGATCTCAAAGGCGACTTTGTTGCGCACCCCCGCGGCCACCATATCGTGTATCTGGCTGTCCGAGAAGGGGTCAATGATGCCCTTGCTCTGCATAAACATGGGAAGCAGCGTGGGATGGCCCATGATGTTGATAGGCGCGGTATCGAGAAAATGGACCACGGTTTTGGCGTAGTGGTCGACCAAATACTGCAGGTTGGGAAAGCGGACCCGATCGTCCCAAAAATAGAGCGACAGGTTTTCGTCAAAGAAAAGCGCGTGGATGGACCCGATGATATAATCGAGCGAAGAGAGGCTTTCTTGTGAAATGTCAATTACGGGACCCAGGCATATCTCGGCGCCCGCCAGCAGATCGTGCTTTAAAAGTTCTTTGCGGTATGCGGCGAACGATTGTTCGTCCCGTATCTTCTGGTATGGTGAGATATGGTCCGCGACCCCTGCGCCCGTATACTGTTCCTTTGAGAGCCGTGCGATGTCGGCCGGTTTCATGGCGCCGTCGGACAGGGTTGTATGAAGGTGAAGGTCGAAAAGCATAACAGCAAAATATACATTGTTTCATGGATGATCGTGAAGCATGACGCTCCCGGACCCATATATTGACCTCATTCAGGACATATGGTTATCTTTTTCATATAATGACCCAAAAACCAGCGACCGAGATCGACCTCCTCAGGCAGCAGAACGAACAGCTCAAGAGCCAGCTCATGGCCACCTCGGTCATTACCGAGATTACTAAAGTCATGATGTCCACCCCGGATCTTGCGTCGGTCTTCCGCACCATGATGCTGGGCATCCACGATACCATGGAGTTCGAGCGCATCATCCTCTTCAAGGTCGATCCCGAGGGGTTTGTGTTGCGGCCCGTCACCTGGACCGGCATTCCCGACGCCCTGGTAAAAGATCTCGCGGTACCGCTGAGTTTCATTGAGGGCGGCGACATAGCCGACACCATCTTTCTCAACCGTCCCATCTTCGTCGATCCGGTATCGGCGAAAGACGACCCAATGGGCTCCCTCTCGCCCCGGTCATACCTCACCATTCCGATTGTCACAAAATCGTACACGCGCTGCCACGAGTTTCACAACTGCACCATCAAGGAATGTCCGGCGTACAACAATCCCAACCCCTACTGCTGGACAATCCAGGGAAGCAACCAGCGCCATTCCCATGTGAGCGAGGACGAACGCCGCAGGCTCTGCGTCCTGTGCCCGCTCTTCAAGTGCAACCACGTGCTCTGGATGGACCGTCCATCGTCCGAGACCCTTGCCACAAGCGAGGACATCACGGTCCTTTCAACCCTGGCAAGCCAGGCAGGCCTCATCCTCGACAACTTCCAGACCTACGAAGACCTGAAAAAGGCGAACAAGGAGTTGCAGCGCATCAATGTCGAAATCAATAAAATCAACCACGACCTCAAAGTGGCCCATGACAAAATAAACAAGGATCTCGAACAGGCCCAGGAAATACAGCTCTCCCTGCTCCCGCAGAACCTGCCCAAAACCGAGCGTTTTTCCTGCGCCGCCACCTATGTACCCGCCACAAAAGTGGGCGGAGATTACTACGACCTTTTCCAGATAGGCGACGGCATCTATTGCATGCTTGTCGCCGACGTCTCGGGCCATGGCATGGCGGCGGCACTCATTATGTCAATGGTTAAAATCCTCATCAAGTCGCACACCAATATCCACTCCACCCGCGAGACCCTCTCGGAGATCAACCGGGTGCTCAACCAGGACATCAAGACCGACAACTTTGTCACCATGTTTTACGCTATTCTCAATCTTCGGGAGAACATGCTCACGTATTCGTCCGCAGGGCACAATCCCATCCTCATTATTGACAAGGCAACGCGCGACTCGCGCCAGATAAAGGCCGAAGGCATTTTCCTGGGCGTCTTCGACGACGCCATGGTGAAAGACAATGTTATGCCGCTCAAAGAGAACCACCGAATGATCCTCTACACCGATGGGCTCACCGAGGCCGAGAATATGTCCGAGGAAATGTATTCGCTCGAACGGCTCGAGTCCATAGCTAAAAAGACGGTGAATCTTTCGCCTGAAGACGCCCAGACCGAAATCATACGCGATTTCAGGGAGTTTACGGGAAAAGCTGCCATTGCCGACGATGTAACGCTCATGATTCTCGACATCAATTGAGACCGTACAAAGACCGTTTCAAAAGCCCCATGAAGTCCCTGATTGCCGTTCTGGCGCTGGCCACGGCCGCTTTCGCGGCCCATCCCCTTCCCTTTCTTTTTGCCTTTGGCCAGAATCTCTCCCTGCCGGCAGGGCTGGTTCTGTGCGCAGACAGCGGCATTGCGGTCACAGACCCTGGAAAAAACTGCGTGTTTAAATATTCCTTTTCAGGCGCCCTCATTGCCGAAACAGGCGGCGCCAGTTCAGGGGCGCTGGGCCTCAACACTCCCTCGGGTATAACCCGGCGCAGGGGGTTCGATCTTTTCGTAAGCGATGAACGAAACAGCAGGCTGGTCCAGTACGACAACAATCTGTGTCTCCTCTCTTCACTCCGTCTCTCATCGAAAAAAAGCCAGACGCCCTTCTATCCTGCCGCGATAGCCGCGGGAAACGACGGCACGCTTTTTGTCTGCGACCGCCTGAACAACGCCATCATGCGCGTGGAAAAGGACAACAGCGTCACCCCATTCCTGAAAACCTACCGCGACCTCAACGGCGCTCCCCTTGTTCCCTGCGCAATCGCGGTTGCGGGAAACGCCATCTGCGTGGCGGACGCCGCCGCGGGCGCCATCTTTGTCTTTGACCGGTTCGGCACGCTGGTCCGATCATTTACAACAGACCACTCCATACCCGCGGGCGGCCTGGCCGCGTGCGGCGATACGGCGATCGTTGCGGCTGATGCGCGGCAACGCTCCCTCACCACTTACTCCATACAGGGGGCCAAAGGCGCGGAATACAGCCTCGAGAACGCGTCTGGCAATTGTGTTCCCGGCGCAATCTGCTGCGGCTTTGGACGCTGGTATATTGTCGATACACAGGGAAAACGAATCTGCGTCTTTTCCATACCCTGAGCCTGCATATGCGCACTCTCTTTGCCACCTTCGTGTGTACCTGCTGCCTTGTTGCCGGCGCTGAAGGGCCTTTCTTCTCCCCGGTCTCGCGCACCGCAGTGGTGGCCGCTGACTGCGACACGTTAACGGTTTCTCAGAAAAAAGTGATGACCGGGTCAGTGCGCCTATTCCGCAGGGGCGTTGAACTCAAGGACGGGACAGACTACCGCGTTGATTACCTTGCCCGGCGCATAACCCTGCTTTCCGGGGCAATGGAGGCCGAGACCCTGCTCGTTTGTTTCGAGGAATTTTCGCTCGATTTCAAACCCGTCTATTTTCACCGCAGCGAGGAGAACGCACTACAGCCATATGACTCCACGGCCGAAGCCGGCGGAGAAGCCTCTGCGCCGGACATACCCGTGGATGAACCGTCAACCCTGGTCATTGGCGGCAGCAAAACCATCGGCATATCAATGGGCTCGGGAAACGCTTTCTCAATAGACCAGGCCCTTGACGTCACTATACAAGGAACGGTCGCGGACAATGTCTCGGTGCGCGCCATACTGACCGACCAGAACCTGCCCTTCCAGCCCGAGGGAAACACGGAATCAATTAGGGAGGTAGACCGGGTGCTGGTCGAGATCGAGTCGCCGCGGCTCAAGGGTTCACTGGGCGATTTGTATCTGGCCCAGACAGACGCCAGGTTCGGCGCCTTCAGCCGGAAAGTAAAAGGAGTCCAGGCGCAGTACCGCGGCGCGGCCGATGGCCGGATCTCAGCGGCGGCCGCGGTCTCGGAAGGCTCATATCATGTCATGGAATTCCACGGCCAGGAGCAGAACCAGGGCCCCTACCGCCTCACCTCGAAGGAAGGCGCATCAGGCATAATTGTCCTTGCAGGCACCGAGAGGGTCCTGGTGGACGGCACAATAAAACAGCGCGGCGAGAACAGGGACTATATTATTGAATACGGCAACGGTCAGATCATATTCACTCCGCGGTGTCTCATCACTGCGGATAACACTATTACTGTTGAGTATGAATACAGCGAGCGGGACTACCCCTCCACGCTTCTTGCCGGAAGCGGCAACGCCTCCCTTTTTGAAAAAAAGCTCACCCTCAGCGGATCGATCGTACGTGAACGTGACGATTGGGCTCATCCGGTGCGTGGCGCACTCGATGATAACGACCGCCTGGCAATGAAAACTGCGGGAGATTCGGGCTTTGCCGAAGGCAGCGGCGTTTTCCTCATGGACCCGGACAGCGTCTATATCTACCGCGGCTTTTACGCGCGCAGCAGCGCGCCCGACTCGCATTTCATCCACTATCCGCCGGACAGTGTCTGGAGATTCATTAACAAACCAATCTATGACGTCTCGTTCACCGACGCGGGCGCGCAGGGAAGCTATGCACCGGTAATTGACACAACTCCCATTGACCCCAATCTTTCAGGCACCTACGCCAGAGGCACTGTATACTACGAATACCGGGGTACCGGCAACGGCTCCTTTGTTCCCGGAAAACGTCTCTCCCTGCCCCGCGACCACGCCGTGGGGTCGTTCCGTTACTCCTTTGCCCCTTCAGGCAATATTACCATACACGGCGAAACGGCTGCAAGCGCCATGGACAACAACGCACTCTCCGACCGCGACGACCGCGACAATACAGGCGGCGCCACGGTAAATGAATTCACTCTGCGTCTAGGCAACTATATCCCGGAAAAAGGGCCCGGCCTCTTCACCCTTATTGGTAAGCAGGAATATCTCCAGGCCCGCTTCACCCCTTTTTCGCCCGTTCAGAACTACTATGTGTTTGACAAAAAATGGGGACTCTCTTTTCCGGTTTCCCGCCAGCCCCTGCTTTCTACCGCAGAAGGCTCGCTCGCCTATGCGCCCCTGAAGCAGATCGAAGTGACCGGCGCCGCGGGCAAGGCCATACTTGACCAGGAAAGCGCATACCGCGCATCGGCCGGTTGCGCCCTGCGCGCCAATGACCGCACCCTGAACGCGCTGCAGGAATTCATCGCCGCTTCCATTGCCGACACGGAAAAAAGTGTGGAACGCACCACGGTCAGCGCTGGCGCGCGCATTGGAAAATTCTCTCCCCGGGCGGGATTCATCGGCGAACAGGTGGAAAAAACGCGCGGGCCGCTGCTGGCAACCCGGAACAGCTACCAGGAATACACCGCAGGGGCCGCCTGCGGCCGCATCGGCATCTTTTCCGGAGAAAATTCCATCACCTTCCGTAACGACATGAAGGGGAACGGCGATGATCCGGCGCGGCTGGTCGATTCCGCCAAGGGCCTGACCATTGTCCATCGGATCGCGCTCAACGGTCCTGCCGCGGCAACGCTCGATCTGGAAATGACAAACCGCCGGTCAAACCGCCTCGAAGGCGGACGCTGGCAATCGTATGGCAGCGACCTGGTTGAGGCGAACGCGGCAATATCTCCTTTTGACAATGCGTGCGACGTGCGCCTCCAGTACTCGCTCCTTGCCACGCGCTCACAGGTCATGGTCGACCTCTACGAGTTCGTCGGAGCGGGCCTTGGCGACTATCGCAAGGACTCCGTCTCCGGTGACTACGTCTTCAGACCGGGCGGCGACTATGCGCTGCGTGGCGCGCGGGTCGATGCGAACGCGGCCGGCAAAGACATCAACGCCGCTGACCTCACTCTGCGGATTTCAGCGTATCTCAACCGCCTCGACGCCCTGAAAAAATCAGCCGGCTTTCTTAAAGATCTCTGGTTCGACACCTATATTTCAGCGGAACAGGACAAGTACCCTATGGCCTACGGCGGATCGGTGCAACGCACCCTGCTGCGGTACATCCCCGACCCTGTACCCGGCGCGGTTGACGGAGGCGTCTGCGCACGCTATCTGCTGTCCGCAAAACAGGACGTGAACCTGCAGCCCGAAGGCAACAGCTTTTCGCTTAGGCTCAGGCTCTATCCGCGCTTCAGGTATTTTTACCGTCCCATAAGCGACAGCCTATATGCCGCGGATGAGTGGAACGACTATTACTATTCGCTCCGTGTGCGCCAGGCTTTCAAAAAAAGCCTCACCATCGAAAGCGAGCCGTCGCTTGAGTGGATTGACCGGACAAAGGAGCAGCCCGCTCTTGTCTATGCCATCAGGAACAGAAAAATCGCCACCGAAGTGTCGTGGCGCGCGCACCGTCTCCTCTCATTCCCCCTGTCGCTTGTTGCGGGACAGAGCGACCAGACCGGCCCCACCGACCTGGTGCGCGCAACCCACTATTCCCTGAAGCCGGGCATCATGGTTTCGGTCGCGGAAAAGGGAAAGGCCGAGGCATCGTACGAATACGCCCATGTACGCACCCGTGCGTCCTGGCTCCTCTATGAAATGGCCGACGGCAACGCGCCTGGAACAACCCATCGATGGAGCATCTCAGCCAACTATGCCTTTAACCAGAACATGCACCTGAACCTTTTTTATGCGGGCGAACGTGAAGACAATGCCCCGAAGGCGGTGCATCGGGCCACCGCGGAACTCAAGGCCTATTTTTAAGAGGAAACCATGCGACGTCTGATACTGGTATTGACTGTTATTCTCTGTTCCATTGTACAGGGAAGCATGCTGGTCGATTCGGTGGTCATTTCAGGCGCAACGTCGGTCCCGGAAGCAGCCGCGCTCTTTGCTGTCAGAAAAGGGGATTCCACGACCGAAGCGATGATCGGGAACGCCTTTGCCCGGTTCAGGGAGGCGTATGAAAAAGAGGCCGCGCTCTCGTGCGGCTTCCTCCTTTCCACAACACAGGACAGTCTGCGCGGTTCATGCACCATCACCATTACTGTGAGCGAAGGCGCCTGGGTGCGCTCCCTTGCCTTGGCGCCTGAACCTGAGGAGAGCCCTGTGCCGCCGCTCCGCTTGCTCTATCACAAAGAGGGGGGACCCTTTGCCGATGATTCGCTCCAGGGCGACATGCGGCGCATGCGTTCGTGGTATGCCGATAGGTCATTGACAGCCAGTATTACCGTGGAAACCATGGGTGCGCGTGAAAAGAGGATCGTCTTCGCCATTACTCTTAGGCCTGCGCATGCGCGTCTTTTGTTTGCGGGAAACCGTTTCTTTGATCAGGCAACGCTTGCCGCGGCTGCCGCGGAAACAGACCCCATTCCGGCCCTGCGGCGGCTCTATCACACGCAGGGTTTCTTCGCCGTCTCCTTTGATTCACAAAGCCGTGATTCGGTTACCACGATCACAATAACCGAGTGTGCGCGGTCGCCCTTTGCGTCCGTCCTTATGGTTGGCAACGATAAAATCCCGCCTGACACGCTTCTCAGCTATGCCTCATTCAAACGCGGCGAACCATTCAGCGAGGAGCGGGTAACGGGTATCATACAGGCCATGCTGGCCTGGTACGAAAACCACGGGTTCCCCTTTTGTGAAATTTCGCCGCGGGAATTCACGTATGGCCCGGAAGGCGTTATCGTTTCACTTGCCATCAGCGAAAAGGGACGCTACCATTTCGGGAACCTCTATGTGTATGGCGCTGCCACCACAAAGCCCGGGGCCATTACCCGCCTTGCCGGGTTCAGAGAAGGATCGTTATTCAGCCAGACTGAGCTTTTGAAACTCACTGCCCGCCTGGCGCGGAGCAGTCTCTTTGAGACGGTTGAAGAGCCGCGCATCACAGTGCAGCAGGGCCGCAGAGTGGCTGATGTGCATATCAGAGTTGTAGAAGGTTCGCACAACAGCGCCGAGGGCATGGTTGGCTATGCGCCGGGCCAGGAAGGGGATGGTGAAAACCGTTTTTCCGGATATGCCCATCTTGCCCTGGGAAACATTGCCGGCACCTGCAGAAGCCTGAGCTTTGATTATCTGCGTGAAACACCGGTGCTTTCCGGGGATTTCAGATACCGCGAACCCTGGGTATTGGGAAGCAGAATCAGCGCCGAAGGCGCCTTTTCTTACCATACGGATGAAGCCGAAGCCTATACCATCTGGGAAACCGGAGTACGTATAGTGGTTCCTTTTTCCGACCAAGTCACCTTTTCCACAGGCATTGCCCAGTCAGCCAATACCTACCGCGACACAGGTTCGTTCTTCTCCACTGATCGGACCTATGCCACGCTCGCAGGCATTACAATCGATGCACGCGATTTTCCCGACAATCCCAGGTCTGGATATTTCCTGGAACTCCCAGTGCGCTACGGAAGAAAAAGGGGTAGCACCGGGGTTTTCAACGAAGCCGCCTTTTCCGCGAACGCCGAATATATCCTGCCCATGGGGAGGACCCAAGCGCTGTATTGCAAGGCCGCCTACCGAACGCTGGCATCAAACGATCCCACGTTGAACAGGGGCGAACTTTTTCCCCTGGGCGGCGCGTTGACCGTGCGGGGCTACCGGGAAAACCAGTTTTACGGGAAAACCATCGCCTTTGCAAGGACCGAATACCGGTTTCTCGCGGGACTGCGTTCGCGCTTTGCCCTCTTTTTCGACCTTGGCGCCACAGCGGATAGACCGGCGATTTTCAGGGAGGTTTCCGCGCGCAACCTCCTGTTCGGATACGGCGCAGGCTTTTCATTGAAAACAAAAGCTGGACTTTTAGGGATAGACTATGGCCTGGCCCGGAATTCCCCTGTGCTCGAGGGAAAAATCCACCTGAATATTAAAAATTCTTTTTGAAGCAAATGAATTAGCGTTTGAATTGCTATCTTGCCATACGACAATGTGTTATGCTATTCTTAAATATGACTGTTTTTGATACACCCGTATTTATTTCCGGGCGCTCCGCAACAACGCAAGGGCGCTGGCCTTGAGCGTGGAGAATTCTTCCTCAAGCGCCTTGTACAATTCCATGTCCGTATTGAAGCGGATCCCTATGCCATCGGCCAAATAAGTAATCGGCCACATTTTGGATTGGTCGATCTCGCCTTGTAAATTGTCAAGCGCTGCGGTTATTTGTTTTTCGCCTGCATCGTCCGGAGCCACAATATCCAGGTAGCTTTTAACTCGATTGCCTCCGGGTTCCACCTCGCAATTGTCCTTGATGAGTTTTCCCGTATTGTCTTCGGCCACGGCCGTTATATCTGCGGGGCCTTTAAGCTTCGGCTGTTTATGCGGCCGGTGAAGGTGAAAGAATGAATTGATCCCTTCTTGCCCATCTTTTGAAACGACCCGTTGAGATGTGAGATACATTATGCCGCCTCCCTTCTTCTGTCGAACCATTCCCGGCGCACGGTTCTTTTCCGGTCCGTGTCCATACTGATCCTGTATGCATTGACGCAATTAATATGATCGTGCGGCCCGAACAGCGATTCGTACGGAATGCCGAGTTTGTTATGCAGGTTCTCTATCATTGTACGGGTCATTTTTTTCCCTGCTAGCACTTCTGTTGCTCTGTTTTTACCACCCACGATGCGGGCCAGGTCCACTCTCCGTAAGTCATCCTGGTCCATCCTGAATTTTATAGCCTCGACCGGATTGGGCGGCGCAATGGGATGGTGTTTTTCCTCATAGGCGTCCACGAGCATGATGAGCACTTCGAGCTTGTCGCCCTCCGGAGTGTTGGGTTCAACCTCCCACAGTTTCCGTATCTCCGCCAGCGCGCCCTTGTGATCCGCTTCGGTTTTGATTGGTTTAATATTCATTTGACCATACCTCCTCGGCGTTTATTTTATCGTACTGCTTGTGGGTTCCTATAAAACAGACGTACAGGCACCTGAACGCATACTTTGCCGCCACAATGAGCCGGTATTTGTTCCCTGCTATGTTAAAGACTAGCCTTTGGTTTCCAATGACGCTGACGCTGCCGAATTGCGCTTTCACTTCGTTCGGCGTGCTCCAATCCGCTTTCGAGGCCTCCTGGTACCATTCCTTGAGCGGCTGCTCGGAATCCTTGTATTCCGGTTTCTCCCAGAAGGCCTTCAGGGTTGACCGCGAGATTATGCGCATACCTATAATATAATATTTAGTTCCAGAAAATGGAACTAATTTCTTTCATTCCATGAAAAAACCGCCGACACGCCTTATTTGCGGGCTGTCCCGGCGGGTCTCTTTTCCATTCGTTCCGCCATGAAGAGAGGAGCCAAGGCCTGTCTTTTGGGTATTCTTAAACATTTAGAGCAAAAGTATCACAGGGTTTGCACGTTAAACCATCGGCCGCGGATGTCGTGGCCCAAGCCTGCGCGCACTGAACATGACGCTGGTGCGCTATATAGAAAGACATTTATATTTCAAGGCGTATTCTCGTTTCTATCAACCCTAAACTACAGGAGTTCTCAATGGCAGCAAAAAAGGCTAATGCGGCGTTCATGAAACCACTCACTCCAAGCGAAGAGCTGGCGGCGATAGTAGGCTCCAAGGCACTACCCAGGACACAGGTCGTTAAAAAACTTTGGGAGTACATCAAGAAAAACAAGCTCCAGGATGCTAAAAACAAACGCAACATCAATGCTGACGAAAATCTCAAGAAGGTCTTTGGCGGGAAAAAGACGGTCAGCATGTTCGAAATGACGAAGCTCGTTTCAAGGCACCTTTCATAATAATCCGGATCCGGCGGTCCTTTCCGGGCCGCCGGATTACCACTCCTATATACCCGCCCTGCGGTCCGGATCGCCAAGCCTCATCCGGTCCTCGGGGCATCCCCAACGCCCGCACACACGGCCGCCGCCGGTCCTGCTGGCCCAGCGTCGTCCGCGAGTACGGGCGGCAGAACCAACCGCCGGAGCCCCACCACCCGCCTGCAATCGTGGCTTCCGCAAAGCCGTCCGCCACCATTGCAGGACACCCCTTTATTATATTGCCATGACGAATGCATAATATTAGTTTTGATACAAAGTTTTTAAGGATGTGGTTTCAATCGTATTAAAATTCTTGACTACCAGCAGGTGTTCTCTATTAAACGAAAAGATTATAAAAAATTAAACCTTTCTCTTGGATCCAAACATAATGTTATTCTCCATTTTCATTTATCCGGCATTCGCGCTGAACCTGTGGATTAATAGAGCTTATTGATAGCAACTTGCTGTCCCAATATCATTTGATTCTGGGACACCCATTCCTTTTATTTTATCTCTGTTATATCTTTTTGTCTCAATACAGTGTCGTATAGGCCTATATCCTCGCCCTCATGCTTGTTTATGCCCGTATAGATCAAACTTGAATCCTCATAACGCTTGAACTTGTACACTGCGTCGTTCATCAGGTTGCTGTTGAAGACCCCCAGACTAACAAGCAACTCGAAGTCCTTCACTACCAGGCCTGTTACCTTTTTGAACAGCCCGGGTTCCAGTTGCGTAATCACATCTTTCAACGATCTCTCCCGGTAGTCGGTAAGGTACATGAAGATAGGAACCCTCGTGGCAAACTTTATTAGCTTCTCCTGAATCTGTTTCCGCAAGCTCTTGTACTCCTTTTCTTCCTCGGTTAGTTCCTTCTTCTTCTTGGTGGATAGCTCCTCGTCGTTGGCCTCCTTGCGGGCCTTCTTCACTGCTTCCGACTTGTTTATGATGGTTTCGATGTCCTGATTCAGATTGCGGAAACCTTCTATGCTCATGAGGGCATCCAACGCCTTCTTGTTGTCCATCAGGCGCCGCAAGGTGTTGTTGTCCACATTTACCAGGAGGGCGCTTTCCCAGCGCCTCGCAAGCAGAGTTGCAGTCGTGCCGCTCATGGCCATGTCAAGAATGCCAGCAGCGTCAATCTGCTTCATTGAACTGCCGTCGTAGGCCAGGACCGGCAGGAAACTTATGAACTCCTCCACTTTCTTCTCCGTGTTCGCCTCGTTAATATTCAACCGGCAACTGTAATCGGCAATCTGCCGCAATGCCCGGTCCGGAGCAAAGTCGAAAACGTAGCACTCCTCTTTTATGACCTGCTCTTCGTTCGGGGTTGCACCATCGGAGTTTCGAACCGTCCAGGGAGACTGCACCCGGAATGCAGCCTGAAAATAGGTCTCCGGGCTGGAGGAGTTGCGCAGCATTAGAATGCCCGTCCACGGTTTCACCGTCACACCTGTGGTCAACTTGCCACAGGACAGGGTGATAGTCTTAGTCTTGAGGGGATCGTCCATTGCCTCCAGCACCGGCGGCAAAGCGGCTACGCCGATTCCGGCGGCGCTCCCTGCCGCAACTATAATTTTATAGTCGTGGTAGAACCTGTTCTGCTTCTTCGCCAGCATGTTCCGCATAGCGTGACAGGCCGCCACGCTTGGCATGAACCAGAACGAGTGCGAAAGCACACCTAGTAGCCTCGTGTCCGAGTACGGCATCGGCGGCTTCTGCGCTCCGAGCTTCAGGTTGTCAATGCTGGTCGGCATAAATGCGCCGCGAATCAGGTCCAGCCATTTCTGAACCTCGTCTTCATACTTGAACTTCGCTTTGTCGCCGACACCCTCGGCTGAAAAGAATACGTTCAAGTCGAACTCGTTGAACTCGCCCTGCATTGCGATTTCACGGATCGCGTCCGGGAGTTGGTAGGTTAGGAGCACCATCCGAGGCAACGCGGCATAGGGGTTGCCTGGGCCTTTCCAGTCCCGCTTAGCCCGCTGTTCGTCTGAATAGGTCCAGTTGTAGATTTGCTCTTCGATGAACTCGCCTGACGCGATTGCTCTGAACGGCGTGCCGGACAGGTAGAGATAACCGTCTGTGGTGATCGGCATGATGTCTTCGATCTCTTCGTCCCGATCTTTCAGGAATTCCGCTCCTTGCCCCTCACCGAAGGCCATCTCCTTCTCATCCTCCGCCTCGAACAACTCCTTTGCGTTCTCCCGCCATGCGCCGTAGTGGTATTCGTCCAGAACCACGCAATCCCAAGTCGTAGAATGCACCCATTCATTCTTCGTCTTGATACCTCCTGTACTTGGGTTGCGGCCCAGGTAGTCTTGAAACGACCCGAAGCACACGAAAGGCTTCTTCTTGTCGGCGTCCTCATACGAAAGACCGCCCGGCTTGATGAACTGCCAGCCCTTGAAGTCCACGTGACACTTCAAGTCCTCCTCCCAGGCGCTTTGCACCGCCGGTTTGAACGTCAGCACCAACACCTTGCGCCAGCCCATCTTCTTCGCCAACTGGTAGGAGGCAAAGGTCTTCCCGAAACGCATCTTGGCATTCCAGAGAAAGTGCGGCGGCTTGTTGCGGTTGCCCTTCTCTTTGCGCCAACTGGCGAAATAGACCGCCGTCTTCTCGACCGCTGCTTCCTGTTCCGGCCGCATCTTGAAATCCAGCGACCGGTTCTCTTCGTTCAGTTGCCCGGTCCGCACCGCGATGATAGCCGCCTTGATCTGATCCACCGAGCATCGGAACCATTCGCCTTCGGGGTTCTTGACGCCGTTGATCCGCACCATCCGGTGTACGTCATGGTCAGTGAACACCGTCCCGTCATTGCGCATGGCGGACTCTTCCAGAACTATCCGGTACGGCGGCTTGCCGGGACGCAACGTCGGATACTGCTGGGTGACGCGGCTCTGCACGTCCACAGTCGTGTAGCCGACTTTGAGCAGGCCCGCATACTGCGGGTTGGTATCCTCGTAGGCGTAGATGGTAGGCCGCGATTGTGGACGCGGAGGGAAAAATTTGTTACTCATGGTCGCTATCTTCCCGAGCCGCTTCGATCAGCCGCCGCTCTTTCTCGACTTCCAGCCGGAGCTGTTCCTCCGAAGGCAGGCAGATCATGTATTTGGAGGCGAATATTTGTTTGCGGTCGTTCAACACCGAGTAGCGCGCCACGGTCTCGTTTTTCTCAGTACAGAGAATCAGGCCGATCGTCGGGTTATCATCCAGTGCGGTGAACAGGCCGTCGTACATCCGCACATAGCCGTCCATCTGCCCGACGTCCGCATGGGTCAACTCGTCGGCCTTGAGATCGATTAGGAGATAGAACTTGAGACGGCAGTGATAGAAGACCAGGTCAATAAAACGATCCTGCTCTTCGATGCGGATGTGCTTCTGCCGGGCGACAAAGGCAAAGCCGTTACCGAGCTCCAGCAGGAAGCGCTGCAAGTGATTTATAATGGCCCGCTCCAGGTCCGACTCGTGTAACGCCGCCACGTCCGGCAGTCCCAGGAACTCCAGCACATACGGGTTCTTCAATTCATCGGCTGCGGGCGAGGCGGCGACCGGCAGATTCCGGCCCTCCGCCAGCATCTTCCGCGGCCTGCGGCTCTTCAGGATGCGCTCGTAGTAGAGGGACCGAATTTGCCGCTCCAGCGTTCGCTTGTCCCATCCGCCGGCAACCGCCTCCCGTTCGTAGAAATCCCTCGCCTCGCGGTTATCCACCCGCATCAAGGCGCGGTAGTGCGACCAAGAGAGTTGCGGCGAAAATCCCTGCTGGAATTCGTCACCGGTTGGCCGACTTCTTTCCACAGACGCCAATTCTCTTCCCGTCGGGGAGAGTTTTACGCTCTTAACCAATTCCGTACCCGCTGGGTAGGGAATTTGCAGGGGCACCGATTCCGTACCCATTGGGTATGGAATTGTAATTCGTTCGCGATAAGCAAGATAGAATTTCCTGAACCACTGTAGATTAGCAACGGAAAACCCTTGTCCATACCGCTCGGTCAGTCGCGCCGAAAGATCCTCGATAACCTTTTCGCCGTACTTAGCTCGGTCCTTGCCGCCCTGAAGCGCCTGCACGATCTCCCGGCCTATCAGCCAGTAGGACAGCACCATGTTCGTGTTGACCGCCCGGACCACGTTGCCGCGCGCCCGTTCGAGGATCGAAACGATGCGGTCGAAAAGCGCATCCGGTTTTTTCGCAGGGACTTTGCTCTTTGGCTTACTCATCGCTTTTCTCCCCGTCTGCCTTCTCCCTCTCGGCAGGCATCGGGCGAACTATCTTCTCGATGAAGGTGATCTCACTCGCGGAGAGCGAATACTTCGCGTAGAGGTCCGTGTCTGTCCACTGCCTGGTCCAGTTCTGGATTGGTACGAAGGTATAGACCTTTCGGGTTGTGTCCTGCGATGGTTTGTGCAGGAGAATCAGGAGGCGAGTCAGTCGACAGGAAAGGTAGGACAAAACGCTTTCGGCCCGAGTTTTCGAATCGAACGGGCCAATGCACAGATACGTTTCCGAAGAGATGCTCCCCGGCTCCCCGACGAATGGTGTGCTGATGATCCTGTGAGGGTAGGTATCTCTGTTGCCAGTCCCCGGAGCGGCCCGGCCCACATAGACCTTCCACTTGTCGATGAGTTCAACGCCATTCGTGATAGAGTTTCTCGGGGTGTATCCCGTACCGCCGTTTTGATACACCAGCAAGTCACCGGCACGTTTAGCTGCCTTGCCCTTAAATGTTGTCTCTAGCCCGAACGGCTTTCTGGAACTAACCAGCCGGTCGAATCGTCTATTGTCAGGCAGAGACAGCGATTGCGATTCCCCACTCTCCACAGCAACTACCTTCTTGAGGATCGACAGCCCATCATTGAATCGGATGAATACATCCACGCCCTCTTCAAGAAGCGGACGACAGGCTGTTGAGACAGGCCAGTCCTTGAAATGGGTGGTCACTCGGCAGAGCCCGGGATTGTCCCTATCCCAGAGGAAGTAACAAACGCCACCCTTGAGGCCTACTCCAGGGAAGGCGTCCGATGCACAAAGATGATCGTCGATTGAGCGCAAGCAATTGTCAGTGAGCATTGACTCTCTGAACTCATCAAGCCCTTTTCCCCCTGCGAACCATCGGGAGGGAATTATCATCGTCAAGTAGCGCGGCTTGAGTTTCTTGGCCTGCTCGACGAACAGATGATATAGCGGACGGGCGCTTTCGCCGAAGCCACCATCGCTCAACTGATACGGTGGATTGCTCACGATTACATCGAATTTCATATTGAAGATTTCCTCCGGTTTGTCGGTGTGTATGAATGAATAGGCGTGACTTTCCAGTTCACCGCCCCGCTTGTATTCCTCCTGGCTGGCCCCGCAAGAGGCGCAGCGGCCATTCTCCCAGGTGTGTTCGACCCGCTTGAAGCGGATATTACCCTGCGGATTGTCGAAGACGCTGCAGACGGAATACTTGCCGTTGGCCGTCTTAGAGCAGTACACTGACCGGCGAGCAAGCAGAGAGGTCAGTTCCGTGATGGCGAGGCCATAAAGCTGGTTCTTGAATATGTGATTCATCCGCTTCTGGCGGTTGGGGATTTGTTTCTCCAATCCTTTGTCGAGGCGCTTGGCGATCTCGCGGAGAAACACTCCTGACTTGCACCCCGGATCAAGAAACGTGGCCTTCTTGTCGCTCCAGAGTTTCGCCGGAAGCAGATCAAGAATAAGGTTCGCCAATTTTGGTGGCGTGAAGACTTCGTCACTGCTCAGATTAGCGATACAGGACAGCACGTCGGGATTGTAGTTACTGCTGAGCATCGGCGATCTCCATAAAATGTATTGGGGGGTATTCCTTCTTCGGCGTTGGAATGAACACATCCTCGCCAAGATCGGAGAAGAGCGGTAGCTCCTTCATGCCCTCATGAGCCAGCAATCCGTGAAACGTAAAATCTCTCCGCTTTAGCATATTGCCGTTGACCGGCGACCATTCTGGGAAAACAATCGGCACTCTTGGTTCATTCTTTGTTTTTAGGTCCAGTGCATCACCCCAGACTATGTTGCGCTCAAGGATGAATTTTACCGTTTTTCTGCATTTTTCCTTTGCCTGGCTTTTAAACAGAAGTGTGTAGACTCCGTCAAAGACTTCAAACACCCTTTCACGGCAATCTCGTACGTTATCCTCGAGTATGTCAATTCCGTATATCGAAGATACAGCCAAGACTGCATAACGCTCGAAATCCAGTTGCGACTTGCCGTAACGCATCTCTACCACCGCCAGCTTCCGTTCCAGAATCACGGTCAGGAAGTTCCCATTGCCGCAAGCCGGTTCAAGGAAACGCGAGTCGATCCGCTCCGTCTCCTGTTTCACCAGATCGAGCATAGCGTTGACCTCGCGTTTCCCGGTCAACACTTCGCCGTGGTCTGCAACCCTTTTCTTCGATATTACTTGTTTTTCCTTACTTTGCATTTTTTTATTTAAGGTCGTTTGGAATTCTTAAACATTAAGGGCAAAAGTATCATAGCGTTTGACATTTTAGGCACTCCATGAAGCCTTATTTCCCTCCAAATGGCGGTTTTATCTTGCCCAAGAGAACATTCAGGCCGAGTTCCTCGTCACTCATACCAATAATTCTATTGATGGTTCCTTTCCTGAGCTCTTCTAACAACTCCAATACTTTTTTCGATTCATCGCGGAACCTGTTGTTGTCGGCTTCAAACTTATCTACCTGAACTCTTTGCCATTCGTTTAGCCCTTGCTGCCTCCATCGAGCTATCTGCCTTTCATGCCACGTTGTTTCTTCCATTTGGTCTTGGTATACCCTTACCCCGCGATCGATGATGGAATCATCCAACATGTGCGGCTTTTCTTTGGCCTCCATAAAAAGGGCATATTGTTCTAATGTATTGTTGATGCTCTCTAAAACCATGGATTCAAACATCAGTAGCTTGTCTATCGGATACCAGTTTTGTTTTTCAGTCACCTTGTTGGTTCTCCTTGGTTCTTTGGTCACCTAATTCACGTGCCGGTACAAAGTTGCTCTCGAAAGCCCAAGCGTC
>MFYT01000006.1 GCA_001789205.1 Candidatus Raymondbacteria bacterium RIFOXYA2_FULL_49_16
ATTGCAGTTATATCCATTCGTTGCAACTCACCTTGGGCGGAGGCGTGATAGCGGCAGGATGGAGCGGATACGGAACAACCCAGGCGGACCATAGGGTATATCTGATAAAATTAAACGGCCACTAATCACTAATATAGACTAATAAGCGTCCGGGAATTTTTCATTTGGACTTTCTGAGACCCTCAATAATGTGTTTTTCAAGCCTCATTGTTGAATACTCATATTTGCCGTATTGAACCCAAAAAAGTCCGTATTATTCTCACTTATATATATTAAATGCTGTTTTTCATAATTGTCAGAATATTGTGCCAATAATATATTAATCGAAACACACAAGGTGTTTAATAAAATTAACAAACAAGGGGGGTTTGTGTCAAACTTAAAAAAAGCTTTCATTTTTAATGTGTTTTTGTTTATAGTTCAAGGTCTTTTTGCTGGCCCTGTTAATTATAGCGGTTATCAAAAGATCAGACTCATCCGCACTGTCGATGGTTCTTTCAGTTCAGCTGGCGTAGAACAGGTGGGTAATTACTGCGACCCGGATTTCGGTTTTTTTAGGACCCACCTTTCTAGCTATTTCACCGTGGATTTTGATGTTTCAACACTGCCGCCGTTTGAACAGATAGTTGGTGTGCAGCTTGCAATGCGGCCGGAAAACTCTTACCGCGGTACTGCGGGCATGTATTATAACATCATCCGTTCAGACTCTTCTTGGATCCAGGGCACGCAGCAGAGTTATACCGCTGTGCCTCCCGATGGCGAGCCGAGTTTTCTGTATGCGCGCTGCCCGTCTGTAAAGTGGAAAGCCGGATGGGCTAGCCTGGGAACAGTGGTCAATTTCGGTAAAAAACCTATTGTTTCCGACGCCACTAATATCCAGTCGCCATATATGATTATTGATATTGACAGAAGCACAGCAAAGGACCTGCTCGAAGGAAATGCGCATGGCATATGCGTATGGGGCTGGGATGCTGCCGCGAACGGATGGGACCAGTGGTATTTTTACAAAGGCGCAAACCCCGACGGCTGGACCGAGCTTTGGGTATTTTACGATCCAACCGCGACTGAAAACAAAACCAGAAACAAGACATCGTCAATCATATCCGCTTCTCCAAACCCATTCAATTGCACTACCATGCTGCACTACAACCTTAACAGCCGTACCAGTATTGCCATCACCCTGTACGATGCGCAGGGAAAGCTGGTGCTTCCGCTACTCAATGCACAGCAGTCAGCCGGATCATATTCTATTTCATGGGATGGCAAAGACAGCCGGGGTATGCGTGTTCATTCGGGGATATATGTACTCAAAGCCTCACTCAACGGCTCACATTATACGAAAAAACTCATTGTGATCAAATAAGGGGGATGCATGCGTTTTCCAGTCAGGACATTTGCGCTTTGTTTCGCGTTTGTGGTTTGCGCCAGCGCATGGGCGGCCCCAATTTTTTACGGCAGGACCCAATATCAAAAAACCAAACTGCGTCTCGTAAAGGACAACTGGCTCTCCAGCGCTCCGGGAGAGCAGGCGGGCAATTACAGCGACGCATACTTTGGGTTTTTCAATACCAATAGCGCCCATTATTGGCTTATGGATTACCTTATTTACACTGTGCCCGCATTCAACCAGATTGCGGGTGTTCAGCTTGCATTGGGGCCGGAGAACACGTGGAGAGGCGTTGCGGGAATGTATTACAACTGCATTCGATCAGACAGTGATTGGATCCAGGGCACACAGCGGGATCTCACCACACCGCCTCCCGAAGGCGAACCAAGCTTTTTATACGCGCAGAGCCCCTCTGTCCCGTGGAAACAGGGATGCGCGGACCTATCAACACTCGTGAATGACGGCCGGGCCCCGCTTTATGGTGATTCATCGAATATAGTAGGCGTTTATCTTGTCCTTGATCTTGAGCTGTCGGTTGTTAAGGATTTTCTCGAAGGGAATGCGCATGGCATTTGCGTCTGGGGATGGGATGCTGCCGCGAATGGATGGAGCAATTGGTATTTTTACCGACAACCAAATGAATTATGGATCTATACCAGACTGAGCGATACTGAGCAAAAAAGCGGGCAGGCTGGTTTTGGGGAGATTGTGACTGCCCAACCCAATCCCTTCAATTGTAACACCACGTTCCAATATCGTGTAAACGCGCAAGCCCGCGTTGTAATCAACGTGTACGACGCGCAGGGAAAATTGGTGCTTCCTCTGGTCAACGCGCAGCAGCAATCCGGATCACATTCCATTATATGGGACGGCAAAGACAGCCGGGGAACCAGCGTTCATTCCGGCGTTTATGTGCTAAAAGTTTCTATTAACGGCTCAAACCATGTAAAAAAGCTTATTGTGATCAAATAAGACGATTGAGAGGAGTAACGAGTCATGAAAAGTAACAACCGCATTCCCGCCATTTTTGCGAACATATTCCTTGTAAGCTTAATGCTGTCGGTTCAATTACAAGCCCAGTCTGTACAACCCGCTGCCTGGGTGCCAGCGGATCTGGCAACAAAGCTTGCAATAGCGCCGCAGACCAGCATGGACCAGGAAATACTTGCGGACATTGATTCGTTCCAGACAAAAATCGCGGCCCTGGACATGAGCAACACGTATGTCCAGAAGCTATTAAGCCAATTGCAGGAAAAGGTTTTTATTTTGTATAGAGAGTATAATTTGGACCATGCGCGTTCCGCCTTTGAGAACTGCGATTGGACTGTCGCGGAATGCCTTCCAACCTTGCGGAATGAAATGTCTTTTTACCTTGGCAGACTCAAGGCCGGTACCAATCCTTTCATGATTCCCGGGCGTAATTTAGGCTATGTGTATTGGAATAGTAACAAGCAGATCATGGGCCAGTATACGCTCATTACGCCAGGGTACTACCTCTACGCCAACGCCACGCCTGCAATAATTTCACAGCAGGGTGATCCAGGTTCTCAGTTGCAGCTCACCCCATATATTCTTATCTGCAGGTTTAAAAAAGATTATCAATGGGACGACGTAAAACTTGAGGCAATGCTCAAAGCCATCATACTTGACGCGGCTGGTTTTGTCCACATTGATCCGTTCCGGTTGTATACGACCGGTTTTTCACATGGCGGCCACACCTGTCTGAGTCTTTCCTGGAGGTTCCAGGACTGGTTTGCGGCCTCTGTGCCGGTCCACAACAGCCTGGGATACAATACAAACCTTGCTTTTGTTGCAGTTCCAACAAGGCTTATCCACGGCACATTGGACGAATGGTACGACACCCGCCAATACCCATTCATGGTTGAGTCAGGGTGTACTGTAGAGCAGATACTTTTTATTACCAATCACAATTCGGATATTCCATTTGCTGATAGTGCGGAGTTGATCACGGAGTTTTGCGACCGGTATGTTATGAACCCCTATCCTAAAACCGTACACCACAACATGGAAGATATCTCCTATTCGCGGGCTTTTTGGACCAACGTTAAAGTTTCGAGTGGTAGTGTGACCAATGCGGAGTATACTATAGACGTGGGACCTGGAAACGTGATCACCATTACCCAGGCAAACCAGAACATAACGGGGTTTGATTTTTATCTGCAAGACTCGCTGGTCAATATGAGCCAACCAGTCGCGGTAGTGTATGGAACAGACACCGTGTACAACAGCATGCCTGCGGCCAAAATATCCGTGACTATACGGACAGGAGCGCAGATCAGCGAAGGAAACGAACGGCTGTTGTGGCAGGAACTGGATTCACTGCAATGTACCATCTTTGGCTCCTGTTCCCCATATCAGATTCGCGTCGAAGACACACCGCGGAACATTGCTTCCGCAGGACAACTTGAAATAACAGCAATCCCGAATCCATTTAATCCAAGGACAAAGATACTAGTGAGTTCGCCTCACTTAGCGGGCGAAGTGGGCGGCCAGCGGTTAGCAGGCGGCAAGAATGCTAGTATTAAAATATTCAATGTTCATGGTACATTAGTTCATAAGCAGTACACTACCGGCTACCAGCTGTCTGCTGGCATCATATGGAACGCCTCATATATACCCAGCGGTATTTACATTGTACAGATACGGTATGGCGATCTACTGGCGAGCAGGGCGATCACGCTTTTAAAATGAGTTGCTTGCATACATGTTAAATGGTGAGGGCATATGAAAAGAAAAAGCATTTCCCGACGGTCATTTCTGAAGAAAGCCGGTGTTTCAATGGCGGCTGTCCCGGTCATTCCGCTTATTCATCCGGTCCAATCATTCGCAAAAACGGACCGTATCGTCGCGTTGCCTCCTGGGAACAAATGGCCAGGCCGTGGCATTTTGGATTTTAACGAAGACGCTTTTTCCTCGGGTTTGATTCAAATCGTGAAAGTTAAGGAGATGGTCGATGAAAGCATTAAAAAGCTGACTGGACAGGACAGCGTGGCTTTGGCCTGGGAGAGCATTTTTCCCGATTCCAACCCCATTACCATTGATAAGAAAATCGCCATCAAGGTGAACGTGACCTTCACGACCAAGACGCATTGGCAAGTCGTCAAAGCAGTGACAGACGGGCTCATGTCCATGCTTGGCGGAACATACCCCGGCGCCAACATCTCCCTTTTCGATGTCGGCGGATGGGGCGTAACCTGGTCGCGCGCCCTTTTTCCCGGGGTGATCCAGAACGATTCAAGCACGGACGCAGGCCATTATGACTCTGCCGCGGGCTGCAACATGGCCAACTGCATGTACGATGCCGCATATCTTATCAATATTCCGGTAATAAAAACGCATTGGGCCAGCGTGGGAGGCATCACTCTTGGTTTCAAGAACCACGTGGGTTCTTTCAGCGATGTTTCGTGCAAGGACGTAAACGGGCTTGTCAATGGCCGGTGCGCTGGAGTGATTAAACAAAAAACGGTCCTAACTGTTATTGACGCGATCAAAGGCACAAAAGGTGGCTATAACGGCAGCGAGACCACCTTTCCTACCTATGCCGCACACATGCGCAGTCCCGCTTCCACGCAGGTAGATCCCTGTACCATCATTATGAGCACTGACATGGTCGTTGCGGACTATTTGGGAAGAAAAGTGTTCCGTGTTGAATTGAACAATCCCCAGTATGGCAGCGGACAATATGACCTGATACAGGCAGCGGCAAACACGCAGTATGGTATTGGCGCTGAGGACGATCCAGCATGGGATTACCGGGAAATCATCAATGGCGTGCCGTCCGTATCAACCGAGCAAGAGAAGTTTCAACTCCATGGCGGCATAGAACTCATGCAAAACACCCCTAATCCGATGTCTTACAACACGAGCATCAGATATTCAATTCCAGAGAACCTGCGGAGCCGACCGGCCTATTTTACCATATACGATCTGCAGGGTAGGATCATAAAAAAAGAGCGCTTGTATAGTGGCGCCTCTCATATTGCTTGGGACGGACTTGATATGAGCGGGAATATGGTGCATAGCGGCGTCTATTTATACAGGATCAGTGTTAATGGAGCATCGATCGTGAAAAAGCTGATAGTCCGGCGGTAATAACTTTGAGAGAACCTATACGCAACAGCGGCAATAGCGGTTTAGGATTATTAAGCTTATTTCTCCCCAGGGCTGCCTGAAGCCCCCCATTTTTAGCTTCAGGCGGCCCTCCCTATATCATTAAATTGAACACTGGCAATAGACCGCTTTATAAAGCGCTTTTACTGTTAAAACAAGAAATGCATATGCGCAAAGGAGGCTTAGTATGGTAATCAAAGGAGTCGTGATAATCCTGGCAGCGGCATTGTACGCGTACACACTGCCAACCGCGGTGACCGCGTTCCACCGTAGCGGTCAAACCTTTATCACCTGGACAGTGGATGAGTCGTCCTATTACGACGTATACCGCCATACCGGACCGATCAATGCATCGAACCTTAGTCAGGCTGAAAAGGTGGCGACCAGAATAGCAAAGAATTCGGGCAATTTTAGGCGTGGGGACGTCGTGGGCCTGAGCAGGGTTGTTCTCAACAGCATAACCAGCGACGGAAGCGGCGATCAAGTCTCCGCGAGTACAGGCGTGTTCGTGTACACGGTACACGACAGCGGTGCGCATTATTACGCAGTGACTGCGCGCGACTCAACGACGGTTGATACATCGAACAGCGTTGGACCTGTCATTGAGAGTGAACAGGTCGTCGAATACGTCGTTGCCTACAGCAGGGACAACGGCGCATTCAAAGGGATTATACAATTCATGGACTATGCTGAATGGAATCCCACGTATGAAGGGTATATATATCTGTTTGGCCTGTTTACGCCAACGGGCCAGAGCAGTTCCGGAAAATACCCTTGCGTAATCAATTTGCACGGCATGAGCGCGTACCTGGGCAGCAGATGGGACGGGACCATGTCCGACCGGTACCAGATTGTTATTGACGACAGGAACAATACTCATTTTTACGGATTTACGGACGACAATGGCCATGCGGTGAATTATACCGAAGCGAGGATCATGGACGCCCTGGCATATGTAATCAGGCATTACAACGTGGACACCAACCGCATCTTTATCGAAGGCGGGTCCATGGGCGGATATGGGTCGCTGAATATAGCGCTCAGGTATCCGCATATATTCGCGGCAGCAAGGCCCATACTTGCCATGACAAGTTCCGCACAATTAAATAGCATGGATCCCGCAACGCCCGTGAAGAACATTGGCCTGCTTGCCAGCCATCTGAAGCACTATGACGGCACGCCCTTATCAGCATGGAACACACCCGAGGTGACCCTGATACGCTTGGCAGGGATCGATTTACCATATTTGGCCAGCATGCACGCCTCGCAAGACGAAGTGGTACCGTATCCCGCCCAGGGTGGTGATTTTTATCGCCTGCTCAACGGGTATAAACATGGTTTTCTCGGCTGGATACATCTTTCAAGCCATTTTGGCAGCAACTGGGTCCCAGGGTCGCCAAATATAAATCATTATGACTGGCTGCTGAACAATCCCACCGGCAATGGCGGCTTTGACTGGGTCTTCAGAAAAGACATCAGCTACCCGGTATTCTCAAACTCGCACGTTGTGGGTGATTACACAGGCCCCGCATGGGGTGGAGAAAAGTATTATCATTGGCACTTGATGTGGGGATGCCCCTGGACAAACCGTTATCAGCAGCTTGTACCGCAGGAGGCGCAGCAGATCATGGACGCTGCGGGCGAATACAAGATATGGATACAGTGCTATGCCGAGACGCAGTCCGGCTATCTGCCTGCTCCCATATACAACGACACTGTCGACATTACCCCACGCAATCTCCAGCACTTTGTTGTCAATCCAGTGGTGCAATATACAGCGCGGAACGTAAAAGCAGACAGCACGGTGCTGCAGGAAAAGACGCTTGTGTCCGACAGCCTCAACCTCCTCACATTCGAAGATTTTTATGTATCCAGCCAAGGCAGCTATCTGCACATAATGCCTAAAAACACCCTGATTCAGCGTCAGTCTGTGCGCGGCGATGACGGGAAAGGCGTTTCACTGCAGATCGACCCCAATCCGTTCAATCCAAGTACAAGAATAGCATGCAGATGGGAGCAGTCAGCAAGGAATGAAAGAATAGAGATAGCTATTTATAATGTACATGGAAAGCTTGTTCAGAGTTTGCTGGCTACTGGTTCCCAGCTGGCCGCTGGTTTGACCTGGGACGCCAAGAAACTTGCGTCTGGGGTATATGTGATTCATGTCAGGGCAGGAGACAGGGCCATACTGCAACGCGCTATGCTTATCAGATAATCCTGACCGTACAAATATGTATCAGAATCTATCGTGCGTTCTGGCTTTGCAGATACCCGAAAAAGTCACCCTTGGTGGAAAGGACCAGCCAATCCTTATCAGAAAGCGTGGTCTTGTACGTTTCCATGGTTTTGATAAACCGGTAGAATTCCCGCGATTCAGGGCTTCTATTGTAGGCTGACGCATAGATGGTGGTGGCCTCGGCATCGGCCTTGCCGATGATCTCCTGCGCGGTTTTGTATGCCTCTGACTGGACTTTTTTAAGGTCGCGTTCCCTATCACCGATGATTCGCGACGCCTCGCCCTGACCTTCGGAGCGGTATTTTTCGGCAATGCGCTTGCGCTCGCTGATCATGCGCTCGTAGATTTTCCGCTGCACCTCCTCGACATAGTTGATGCGCTTGAAGCGAAGGTCGAGCAGTTCAATGCCCAGTTCGAGCGTGCGCGGCGCGGCCACCGCGATGATTGACCGTGTGACCTTCTCGCGGCCGTATTGGATTTTGGTAAGCAAGCTGTCGCCTTCGGTCACGGTCAGCTCTTCGTCGGCCTGGGACTCTCTGTTGGTGGATCTGATGACTTCAACCAGGTTGTGCTTGGCAATGGCATTGCGTGTTTCGCCGTCGAGAATATCGTCGAGCCGCGACTGGGCGCCGCGTTCGTCACGCACGCGCTGGAAAAAGAGCAGAGGATCGTGGATGCGCCAGCGGGCATAGGCGTCGACCCAGATAAATCGTTTGTCCTTGGTGGGAACCTGGTTGGGGTCGCCGTTCCATTCGAGAAAACGGCGTTCAAAAGAGTTGGCCTTCTGGATAAAAGGGACCTTGAAATGCATTCCCGAGGTCACAATGGCACTTCCCACGGGCTTACCGAATTGCGTAATAATGACCTGTTCGGTCTCTTTTACAATGAATGTGGCTGAAAGGATTGTGATAAAAATGGCGAAGCCGATCGCCGCATAGGCAAGAATTCTGGAATTATTCATTTTTCAGCCCCTCCTTGCCGAGATTGAACAGGGGTAGAATCCCCGATGTCTTCTCGTCGGTTATCAGTTTTCTGCCCACCTTCTGCATCACATCATTCATGGTTTCCAGGTATACGCGCTGCCTGGTGACCTCTTTTGCCTTTGAATATTCCTGGTACACAGAATTGAATTTCGCAGCTTCTCCCTTGGCCTGGTTGACCCGCTCAAGGGCATATCCCTTTGCCTGCGATATTGTCTGGTCAGCTTCCCCCAGGGCCTTGGGGATGACCTTGTTATATTCTGACTTTGACTGATTGATCATCTTTTCCTTTTCCTGCTGTGCCTCGTTCACTTCGTTGAAGGCGGGCTTGACCTCGTCCGGAGGGTTCACGTCCTGAAGCACCACCTGTTCGATTTTGAGGCCGGTCTCATACTGGTCGCAGAGCGTCTGGAGCATGACGGCGGCTGAAGTGGCGATCTCCTGGCGACCGATGGTCAATACCTCGTTCACGGTGCGGTCGCCAACGATTTCGCGCATGGTTGTCTCGTTGATGTCCCTGAAGGTCTTCACCGTGTTGCGCACGCGGAAAAGAAATTTATAGGCGTCGTTTATCCTATATTGAACAATCCACTCAACCTTTGCCGCATTCAGGTCGCCAGTGAGCATGAGCGATTCCTCATTGTAGGACCTGTTTTTATATTCAGTGGTCACGCCCTCCAGGTCGGTCCTGAAGCCGAATTCCAGCTTCAGCTGGCGTTCGACCGGCACCTTGGTCACTTTTTCTATGCCCAAGGGCAGTTTGAAGCTGAGTCCGGGATTTACCGTTCGCACATATTTACCGAACCTCAATATGACCCCGACTTCCTCGGCAGCCACGGTAAAAATTGATGAATAGAGCAGTACTGCCGCAATAAAACCCAGCAGGCCGTTTCGCATGGTGCGCGGGGACATGCCGGCCGGGAGCAGCTCTTCCCATTTGAATACACTTTCACTCACGTAGTTCCTCCTTTACTGCATTATAAAAAGACAATGTTCTAATATAACCAATGATAGGGGGTAATTCAAGGTAATGCGAGCACTGGTGGGTCTGAATATGGTTAGCCTCCTATGTGTTTCGCGGTAAACCCGCGTTTTTGCAGCTCATCGATCAACAGATCGCGGTGGTCGCCCTGGATCTCAATGACCCCGTTCTTTATTGTTCCTCCAGCGCCGCAACGCTGTTTAAAGGCCCGGGCAAGGTCCTCAAGAGCATTGCCGCGCAAGGGTAGGCCGCTGATTGTGGTGACGCCTTTGCCCTTGCGGTCTTTGGTTTCGCGTCCCACCCTGACAAGGGTGGTTGTGGAATAGACGATAGATGAGTTCGTCATGGCGTACATTACAGAATAATTGATTTTATTAACGCCACGGCGTGCTTCTTTTTCTTGTCAGTTGACTGGCCAGCGGCAAAGATCAGCTTCACGGTTTTTCCCGACTCAAGAAGACAGTCTTTTTTATCACCGCTGTTGAGAGGAATGGAGAAGGTAAGCGTCGTAACATTGTTTTGTACAGAACAAGTCCCCGAGATAAGATCGTTGGTTCCCTTTAAAAGGGTATCGGGCTTGTGCGAGAACATGCCATCCCCGAATTCATCGGACACCATTGACGCGCCATTGACAATTGTGCCAATAACGATGTTCGCGTTTTTCATGACCCACCCGGGATTAAAACCCACGGCAACCCAGCAATCGCCCGGATACGACACCGTGAAGGAAAGGGCGTTATTTTTAATTGTGTAACTAAAGGAAAAGGCGCCTGCCGTGTCCGCGACCGGCACTGCTTTTTGGTCAGGCGCCTGAGACCACACAGCAGCGCACAAGCAAAGGAAACAGGCAACAGCATATATGCGCGACATGTTTTTTAGCCCCTTTTCAGCTGAAGGCTTTTTCCCGTATATTCCATGAACTCTATGGCATTGTTGTCAGGATCGTTTACCCACGCCTGGTTTGAATTGTCCATGCCGATTGTAATGTCCGATACTTCCACGCCTTTTTTCTTCAAGCCTTCGACAAAGGCGTCAAGGCGCGTGACTTCAAAACAGAGGTGCTGGTACTGGTTTCCCTGGATCAGCTTTTCAATTGTGCCGCCCCACTGTTTTACTGCCAGTTCCTGGCTGAATATCTCGATAAAGGTGGAGTTGCCGCAATCAAAATAATATCCAAAGGGCGTGCCATCCTCAAGATCGAGGGTGAATTTGATTGGCATGCTGAGTTTTTTTGAGTAAAAATCGACCATAGCGTCAATATTTTTTGTGTAAAAACAGATGTGGGCCATTTGGCGAATCATACGTATAACCTCGTTATTGTGCTTTGAATACCATCTTGACCGCCTCGTACGCGAGCTTGGGTCTGCGGTATTCGTCCACAGTCCCCTTGTTATTAAACGCGCGCGGCCGGGTGAGGGCAAAGGCGCTTGCATGGGTGCGGCAGTCGCAGAACTGCCAGAGCGAAACACCCGCAATTGCTGAATTGTTTTTCACTTCAATGCATACGGTCTTCAAATGTTCAGTCTGAAACTCTTCGGACCAGTGGGCGTGCAAAGGGTCTCTCCAGCCATAGATGGCGCCCGCCCCAATTTCAGAAAGAATAAAGGGTTTTTTACCAAAACCCCGTTTTCCAAGCGAATCCATAATTTTATTTATGTGCGGGACAATCTCGTCAAGTGGCGCCATTTTTTCCCTATCAATCGCGTACCAGCCAGGATAGGTGTTGACGCATACTACGTCGGCCAGGTCGAAATTGAGATCATCAAAGGGAAACATACTGGCATAGGTCACCAGCCTGGACGGGTCTTCCGCGCGGATACACGCTGCCAGACGGGTGTAGAGGTCGCGCGATTCAGGAATGTTGCTTGCGCCCTCGTTGAGAAAGCCCCAGAGTACCACCGACGGATGGTTGATGCTGTTCTGCACCATAAGACGGGTCTGGCGTTCCTGCGCTTCCACAAACAGCTGGTTTTTGAAGTGCTCGACTTTTTGGCCCCAGCCAAGGCTCTCTTCCATGACCAGAAAACCTTTTTCATCGCACAGATCGAGAAAACGCTGGTCCTGCGGATAATGCGAACCCCGTACAAAATTACAGCCAAGGTCTTTCAGCAACTGGAGGTCGTCTACAAGCTGTTGCAGGGGCAGGGCAGGGCCGTATTGCGGATGGGCCTCATGACGGCAGTATCCCAATAGCTTGATAGTCTGTCCATTTAAAAAAACAGACCCTTTTTTTGCCTCAATGGTCCTTAAACCAAACCGTTCTACAATGTCGTCGTCTTTTGTTCGCACCTGCATAATGTGCAAACAAGGGTTTTCAGGAGACCAGGGAGTGGGATTTGGCACAGTGAGGTCAACCGCAACACGGTTGTTTTTTACCGGAATATTCTGGAATTCTTGAATGGCGCTGTTATCTAGTGAAACAGACAGGGTGATTTGATCAGGCGTCGCACCGTTGAAGAGAATGTCCGCCTCGATTTTCCCCGAGGCAAGGTCCAGTGTTTTTATCCGCGCCCGTTCAATGAAGCAGGCGGGCGTTTCGTGCCATGCAACGCTCCTGAAGATGCCTCCGTAGGCGTAAAAATCGAAAAATTGCTCTTGAAGGGGCACGCGTTTTTTATCGAATCTGTTGTCTATAAGCACGATAAGTTCCCGGACACGTTTTTCCGAAGCAGGGACTTGGACCCAAAAGCCCGAGTAGGGAAGGCTGCTTTCGTGCAACATGGTCCCATCCACAATGATCCTGCACCACATGCCAAGACCATGGAAGCGGATGCGGCCGGGCATGCCTGGTGTTACTTCAACCAAGGTCCGGTAGGCGGCTGTACCCCGTTTTCCCGCATAAGCGGGGCTGGCATCGAACGCGCCGGGCACTGGCATGCGGTCTATGTATGCGAGGTTTTTAAGATCAATTGCCTCAAGATCGCACTCTGTTCCCAGGAACATAAAATCCCACATACCGTCGAGCAGATGAACTGTGCGGGAAACATGGCGCGGGTAGGGAGTTATTGTATTCATGCATGAAATATACTTTTTTACACGCATATGCCACTTTACCGGAGATAAAAAAGTGCGGGACGCCCTTGGGAGGCGTCCCGCACCAACCACAAAAGAGAAGGGGGGGATTTATGTATACGCCTATTAGGCGCAATGCGCCATTTGCACTGTGGGAAAACCCGCTTTCATTTTTTCGAGGGCCTTTTTCTTGATCTGACGCACACGTTCTTTGGAGATGTTCAATTTTCTACCGATCTGCTCGAGGTTGAAGGAGGTTTCCGCGTCAATGCCAAAATAATACTTGATGACCTTTTTTTCCTGCGTGTTGAGGGAATCGACCATCTCATCGATATTAAAGCGCAGGGCGTCCTTGTCCACGAATTCGTCCGGCGCCTCGGTGTGGGTGTCGGCCATGAGGTCGTGGATATTGGCGTCGTTCTCGTCATCGATCTGGGCGTCCATGGAAACACGGTTGTTGGAAAGCGAGAGAATCTGCTCAATCTCGTACGGTTTGCTCTGGGACTTACGCGCCACATAATCGTAATCAATGAAGCCGTGTTCTTGCAGAGACATTTCCGCGAGGCGGTTGACCCGTTTTGACTTTGACTCTTTTTCCGCTGAGACGCGGACCAGGCGCGATTTCTCGTACAGGGCCTTGATAATGGACTGCCGGATCCACCACACCGAGTAGGAGATGAACTTGACCGAGTAGCTTGACATATTGTAGCGATCAATGCTTTCAATGAGCCCAAGATTGCCTTCGTTGATGAGCTCGGGCATGGAGAGGCCCTGGTTTTGGTATTTTATCGACACGCTGACAACAAACCTCAGATTGGACGTGATTAGTTTATTGAGCGCTTCCTTGCTTTTGCTTTTTTTATATTCAGTGAGGAGTTCACGTTCCTCTTCGCGCGAAAGGCGCGGATACCCTCTGATCTCTTTCAAATATTGATTAACGAAGTCCTGCTCTGTTCTGTACTTCTTATAATACATTTTAACCTCCAATTCTCGTTTGATGTTCTATAAAAATATAACGAAAGTGGCTTTTCTATGTGTCACGGTATTGTAATGGAGAGGTAAAAAGACGGTAATGGAAAAAATCGGCGTAACCCGCTATTTTATAATGACTTACTGAACAGAATTGTTTTCTTTCACAATGTGTTCACCGATTTTTTCATTATAAATTCCCACAGCTTCAGGGATTTTATCGTGGGCAAGATAGTTGGGAACCCAGCTGATAAGGGTAAATCCGAATCCAACAAAGAGGATAGGGGAGATTCCTTCGCCTCCAGCCAGAGATACAATGGCGCCTAGTGCCGAGAGGCCAAGGCCGCCGAAAAAGAGCCCGGAAAAGCCCATTTTGCAGTTTCTATACGAAAGCATGATTTGGTAGGCGGGATCGACATCGTACACATATTCGGCGAGGTTGTCTCCGAAATAGGTCACTTTGGTATAGCGGATGTCGCGATCGACTCTGAAATAGTACTGGTTTGATTTCGGTTTTTGCTTGATGCCTTTCTGGGAGAAAACATCTTCCTCTGTGGTAAGGTCGATATAGGTCATGCCCCTGAGGGGTTCGAGATTGAGATTGTCCGTCGCCTCAGCCGTGTCCCTCTCGGCCTGTTGTGCGCCTGTATATGCGCACGCAAAAAAAAGGATGCTGAAAAGCGTTATCCGGAGCATGATACTGTCCTGTCCCCCCTCATACTTAAATATTGTATAACATATATTATTTTTCATTGAATTTTCTATCAACATTATGAATTTCAGCCTGTACGTTTCGTAGAATGCGCCATTCGGAAAGGTCGGTATTGGCAATAAACCCCCGGCCCGAATAGACATCGCCCTCCTCGGTCACCATGCGGACGAATTTATCCGAAGTGACCTTGGCCGACTTTTTGTCCCAGGCGATGAGCGAGGTGGTTACTCGCTTTCCCTCTGCGGTTGATATTTTGACTTTGCCCATTGCTATGAGCGTGTCCATGTTTTCAGAGATTTTCCCTGAATCGGCCGTGAGGTGCGAGGTGCCGTTTGTCTGAAAATAGACCAAGTCAACGGGATTCACATAGGTGCGGCTGTCTTTACGGTATTTTATAATGTGCGTTGATGTAAGGGTCCAGAGCTTCCGGTTGTCCTCGGTAAGGGTAAGCCGGGTGGTATCGAAGAATTCCTGAACGGGCAAGCGGCTCTCCTCAATCCTGGTACCGCTGATTTTTGGCTTGTCCCTGGAGCAGGAAATAAGAATCAGACAGCAGGCAACAGGCAGCAGGCAGATAAAAGCCCTGACAAAGAGACCTAACGGCTGCCGGTTGCCAAGTATCCGCTGATTGCTTATCATGGCTTTGATTTCCATCGGTCGTGCATCCAAATCCATTGGGCGGGATCGTTCCTGATCACCTGTTCGAGCAGCGTGTTGAATTGGGTCATGACCGAGGTGATTTTCTCATCCTCGGCGTGTCCCCGCGGCTCAAGCGGGGGATGTATCGTGACCCGCTGGGTGTTGTCCGCCATGCGTTCCGTAAAAACAGGAATGAGCAGCGCACCAGTACGCACGCCAAGTTTGAAGGGCCCCATGACTGTTTTTGCCGGTTGTCCGAAAAAAGGTACAAATCTGCTTTCAACTCTTGTGTCAAGATCACACAGAACGCCCAGCGCCCGGCCCTGTTTGAGCCAGGAAAGCACGGCCCGGGGGCTTTCCTGGCGTTCGAGGTAGGTGACGTTGAAGAGACCGCGGTTGCGCGCAATAAAGCGGCTGACGCGTTCGTCGAACGAGGGCGCGCCCAGTACCAGTATGGGGAAACCGAGCAGGGAGAACCGGGGCGGCATCATTTCAAAGCAGCCTGTGTGCGCGGTGACAAAAATAATACCGCGGCCCGCGGCCAACGCGGTGTGTGCTATTTCCAGGTTGCGAACGGCCATATACCGCCCGGGCGCCTGTGTAAAAAGCTGTTTCATGAGGATAGCGTCGACCAGATTCGCGGTGATGTTGGCAAAGACGCGTTCGCCAATGGCGCGACGGTCCTTTTCAGTGAGTTCCGGACCAAAGGCGCGCGCCAGATTGGCGTCCATCTTGTTCCGTTCGTGTGCGGCAAGCTGGTATGCGGCCCGGGCGAGCCATGTGGCTGCGCAAAGCGATGCGCCGCGGGGGATCACGCCAATGCAGGCTGCCGCCGCCCGAATGGCAAGATAGATGGCGGTGTTTTTCACCCGTTTTTTGAGGGGCTGGTCACTTTTCATACAGGTATCCGATGAGTACTCTGCCCACGGCATCGAGGCTTTCAGCAGAGCATTTGTCGGGCGTGTCCTGCGCCGTATGCCAGTACGGGTAATCAAAATCGATAAGGTCAATGGCCGGGAGGCCCTTTTCAATGAGCGGCACATGGTCGTCGAGGACCATGGGCCCCATACGGTCAACGAATGCGGGAATGTTCAGCGACGCTGCTATGTCCCAGAGCGTCCGGATAAGCAGGGGTGCGCTTTTAACCGAGCCAGGCTCTTTTGGTATGGAGAGGTTGCGGTCGCCGATCATGTCGATAAGGATGGCGCCCGCATAGGAAGCGGGCTTGGCCTGTGCGGCGAAGTGCTTTGATCCCAAAAACCAGAAATTGTCGCCACCGTTGCCCATGTCCTCGCCGTCGAAAAAAATTATCTCCACGCTTTTTGTAGAAGAAAGGCTATCGAGCGCGGTACATATCTCCATGAGGACCGCCACACCGCTGGCGCCGTCGTTTGCGCCCGGGATGGGCGTGTTCCGGTTAACCTGCAGGGGCTCACGGTCGGCCCAGGGGCGCGTGTCCCAGTGGGCGCAGAGAATTGTTTTTTTAGGAGCAAGGCCGGTAAAGGTGATATGAAAATTTGTCAGCGCGAGCGCTTTTCCCTGCCGGGTGTCTTGTACGGAAAAATCATGGCGGGCATAGGTCCCATTTTTTTTCGATTTGAGAAATGTTTCGAGCCATATTTTCATGTTTCTATGACCTTGGGAGTTGGGATCCCTGGGCCCCAAAGCGCATTGGGCTTCGAGGTACGAAAAGGCGCGTTGAGAGTTGAACCGGGGAGTCGCGGCCCCAGCAACCAGGACTGGAAATAAAAAAAGGAGAGCGTAGAAAACTCCAGCGACTCTCCCGAAGTGCGTACGCATTTATTCGAGGTTTTTGCGCTTTTTTTCCTCTTCGGCCGATTTGCATTTTATGCAGAGCCGCGCGTGGGGAACGGCCTTGAGCCGCTCGAAATCGATGTCCTCGCTGCATTCCACGCACACGCCATAGTCCTTGTCTTTTACACGGAGCAGCGCCTCCTCGATGTGGTGCAGATACCGGCCTTCGCGTGAGGCGAAGAGGAAGGCCTTTTCGCGCTCCTGGAAATCGGTCGCCTGGTCGGCGAGGTGATAGGTGTAGGACGAGAGTTCGCCGCTGGCCTCTTTAGAGGTTGTGTTGAAATTTGACTCCTCGATGAGATTGAGCTCTTTGAGCAGGGTAGTGCGTTTTTCCATCAGGAGTTTTTCGAAGAATTTCCGGTCTTTCTGGTTCATGCGCCCATCCTTTGTGACAATGTATTCTTGGTAAGATACATTTTATTTTTGCGCCTTTTCAATGCCGATTTTTACGGGCGCATCGTTAATAATATACTCTTTTTTTTCCTGAACGGAACCCGGAATCTTGGCGTCGAGGAAGGTCGCAAGGGTCTCGGACAGAACAAGCTCGCGGTATCGCACGCCAATGGCCGCAGCGAGGGCCGCGTCCGCGGTCTCAAAATGAAGCCGGATGCGGTCTTCCTTGTCCAGGCCGATTTCCTTGCGCATGGTATTGACGCGGTTCTTGAATTCGAGCGCAAGGCTTTCGGCGAAAAGTTCCTCTGAGATAGTGATATCGAGCGCCACTGTTATGGCATCGCGCGACTCAATGGCGCCGCTGGTAAGGGAGGTCCGTTCCACCACCACTTCACCGGGTTCGACGGCAACGCCCAAAATGCTTACGGGCGTGCCGTTGGCAAGCTCTGTTACACGGGCGGGTTCGAGGGCGGCGATGGCTACCGCGGCTTCCTTCATGCGCGGGCCGAACTTTTTTCCCAGCAGCCGGTAGTTGGGTTTGACCGTAAGCGAAACGATGGCCGTGGCGTCATTGGCCCAATCAATTCGTTTTATATTCAATTCCTCCCTGATCAGCTGTTCGTAGTGCCGTACCATTGACTGTTCGCGCTGTCCCATCACCACAGTGGCCAGGGGCAGAGGCTGCCGGTTTTTGATGTTGTGTTTGGCGCGCAGGGCATTGCCAATGCCCACCACGGCGCGTACCAGGCGCATCCGTTCCTCGAGTTCGGGATCAATGTGCGATTCGTCGGCCATGGGATATTCGCAGAGATGCACGGACGCGGGGCCGCCTTTTAAAGCGAGGTTTTGGTACATTTCCTCGGATACGAAGGGCAGTATAGGCGCCAGGACCTTCGAGAAGGTGAGTAGCACCGTATGGAGGGTGCTGTGGCATTCGTTTTTGGCGGCGGGGTCATCGGCGACATTGGCCCAAAAGCGTCCGCGGCTCCGCCTGATGTACCAGTTGGTGAGATCGTCGATGAAATCGACCACGGCCGGCACCACCTTGTACAGGTTGTACGATTCCATCTGGGCGTTTACTTCCTTGACAAGACTCTGGAGCATGGAGAGGATCCAGCGGTCGAGTTCGTTGCGCGAGCGCACGGTGTTGCGCGCGGGGTCCCAGCCGTCGGTGATCGCGTATTCAATGAAAAAGTTATACGAATTCCAGAGCGGGATAATTACGCTTTTCAGTATTTCCTTTACTCCAGCCTCCGAGAACCGGAGGTCCTCGGCCCTGACAACAGGAGAATTGATGAGATACATGCGCAACGCGTCAGCTCCATAGGTTTCCATCACATATTCGGGCGCAGGATAGTTCTTGAGGCGCTTGCTCATCTTCTTGCCGTCCTCGGCAAGGATGAGGCCGTTCACGATCACGTTTCTGAACGCGGGTTTCTCGAAAAGAATGGTTGAGAGTACGAGAAGGGTGTAGAACCATCCGCGCGTCTGGTCGAGTCCTTCGGCAATGAAATCCGCGGGAAAACCCTGTTCAAAAAGCTCTTTGTTTTCAAAGGGATAGTGCTTTTGTCCATAAGGCATTGAACCCGACTCGAACCAGCAGTCAAAGACCTCGGGCGTGCGCCGCATGGCGCCGGAACAGCCGGACCGTGTGCAGGCAAAGGTGATTGGGTCAAGCGTGTGCTTATGAAGATCGCCGGCAGTACGGCTGGCCAGGGCCTCAAGCTCTTTGATGGACCCTATGCATTCGACGTGGCCGCACGCTGGACAGATCCATAGGGGGATGCAACTGCCCCAGAAGCGGTTGCGGCTGATGTTCCAGTCCTTGGCCTCCTTGAGCCAGTTGCCAAACCGCTTGCTTCCCACGTATTCGGGCACCCAATGGATGCGTTCGTTGCTGGCGCACAGTTTTTCGCGCAGATCCTCAACCCTGATATACCAGGCTTCGATAGCGCGGTATATCAGGGGAGTGTCGCTCCGGTCGCAGAAGGGGTAGCTGTGCACGATCGTACTCTGATGCACCAGCTTTCCCTGGCTTTTCAGCATATGGATAATGGCCTTGTCCGCGGCCTTGCAGTGCTGGCCCGAGAAATCCGGGACCATGCCGGTAAAGTTAGCCTCAATGTCCAGGGGATCGACAATCTCGATGTTCTCCTTGATGGAGATCCGGTAGTCGTCCTCGCCATAGGCGGGCGCCATGTGCACAATACCGGTGCCGTCCTCGGTGGTGACAAAGGGGTCGTTCAACACCCTGAAGGCGTTGGGGTGGTCTTTGAAATAGGGAAAGAGCGGCTCGTACGCCATGTTGTAGAGCGCCGTGCCTTTTATGCGAGAAAGGACCTCATACTCGCCGGGTTTTTTGTAATGAGTGGCAAGCCGCGCCTCGGCAAGGTAATAGACCGCGTTCTGGGCCGTGTCTCGTATCTTGACATAATCAATATCAGGTCCCGCGCACAGGGCCAGGTTGCTGGGGAGCGTCCAGGGTGTGGTGGTCCACACGAGGAAATACTCGTTTTCCGCACCTTTGATTTTGAATCTGACCGTTATTGAGGGGTCCTGCACGTCTTTGTAATTCGCATTTGCCTCAAAATTGGACAAGGGGGTCGTCAACGCCCATGAATAGGGCATGACCCGGTGTGCCTTGTACACCCGGCCCTTTTTCCAGATTTCCTTAAAAACCCACCAGACCGATTCCATGAAGGTGCGGTCCATGGTCTTGTAATCATTGTTAAAGTCGACGAAGCGACCCATGCGGGTGACCGTGGTCCGCCATGCTCCCGCGTATTTAAGCACCGAGGAACGGCAGGTTTCGTTGAAGAGGGCCACGCCTTTGTTCAGGATTTCGGGCGTGCCTTTGAGGCCCAGTTCGTCCTGCACCAGTTTTTCTATTGGCAGACCGTGGCAGTCCCAGCCAAAACGGCGTTCGACATAGCGGCCGCGCATTGTCCAGTAGCGGGGCACAATATCTTTGAGCGTGCCCGCGAGCAGGTGGCCGTAATGCGGCAGTCCTGTGGCAAAGGGCGGACCGTCGTAAAAGACAAAGGGCTTTTTCGCCTTGGTCTGTTCCAGGCTTTTTTCAAAGGTTTTATTTTTTTCCCAGAGGACCAGTACCTCTTTCTCCATTTCAGGAAAGGTACGGGATTTATCGAGTTTTTTAAACATGATACATGTGTCCTTACAGTTTTTCCAGCACACCTTCGACCAGTGACACAAGGCGAGGTTCGGCCTCATTGGCGCGCCTGATGATTTCTTGTATGTCAACCGGCTTGAGCGTATCAGGATCGCATTTATCGGTGATGACGGAAAGACCGAGCACCTGGAGTCCGCAATGGACTGCCACGGTCACCTCGGGCACCGTTGACATGCCCACCACGTCGGCCCCGATAACGCGCAGCATGCGGTATTCCGCCGCGGTCTCGAGACAGGGACCACTCATGATCGCGTAGACGCCTTTGCGTACGGAAATGCGTTTGTGCGCGGCAACCTGTTCTGCAAGGCGGATGAGGTCTTTGGTGTAGGCGTTGAACATGTCGGGAAAACGCGGACCCAGCCGGTTGTCGTTCTTTCCAATGAGGGGCGTCTGGCCCAAAAGGTTGATATGGTCGGTGATGAGCATGATGTCGCCGGGATCGAGGTCGCGGGAGATGCCGCCGCACGCGTTGGAAACAATGAGCGTCTGGATGCCCAGCGTCTTGAGGACCCGCACCGGATAGGTGACCTGCTGGAGCGTATAGCCTTCGTAGAAATGAAAGCGGCCCTGCATGACAGCCACTTTTTTTCCCGAGAGAAGGCCCAGAATGAGCTTGCCTGTGTGGGTCTCGACCGTGGAGAGCGGGAAATGGGGGATGTCGCCGTAGCTTATCTCCGCCTCGCGCTGCACCCGGTCCGCAAGCTTACCCAGGCCTGTGCCCAAGATGATGCCGATCTCCGGCGTAAACGGCGTGCGCTCCCGTATGGCAGCCACAGATTGTGAAATGCAATCAAAAATTTTGTCCATGATTATCTCCTGATTTCAACGATTTTGTTTCGCGATCCCTGGCCCGCGACAATGGTCACCGCGCTTTTTGCCACGTCAAAGTGCCGCGCCAGCGCTTCGACCACGGCCATGTTCGCCTTGTTGCCGACCGGCGGCGCCGTGCACCGCACCCGTACCCTGCCTTCGGCGTCGGGGCCTTCGACGTTGTTCCGCGACGAGCGCGGCGCCACCTTCACGGAAACCCTCACTGCGCCTCACCGTGCTGCTTCTGCGTTTCCGGTTCGATTTCAAGTACATTGAGCATTTCGAGTTGCGATTTGACAAGTGCCCTAAACTTGATGATGAACGTTTTCTTCTGTTCGTGCAGCAACGCCATATCACGATTGATGGCCTCAAGGCGCTGCACCGCGTCGGCCGCGGATTGTGTGGCCCGGTATTCGGCTTCCCTGACAATGAGTTCCGCCTGTTTTTCAGCGTTTTTCTTTGTCTCCTCAATGGACTGCTGCGCCTGGAGCAGCATGTCGTGCAGGACTTTCTCAAGTTTTTCATATTTCTCGAGTTCGCCTTTTAAACGGGCGTTTTCGAATTCACCGTCTTTTTTTCCGCGTTCAAACTCTTCAACGCGGCCGGCCATCATGTCGAGGTAGGCCTGCACTTCGTCCGGATCGAATCCCTTGAAGGTCCGCTTGAATGTCTGGCGCCTAATGTCCATTGGCGAAAGGGCCATGGGTATTCTCCCAAGTTAAATCAGTGAAATGAGCGTGCGCTCCAAAAAGCCGATGAGCAAAAAAACCATCAGGGGCGAGAGGTCGATGGGCAACTGGACATTAAGCCTGTCCATGAGGCGCACGTAGAGCTCGCGCACAGGCAGGAGCACCGGATCGGTGAGTCGCACCAACCAGTCAACAATCACATGGTCGGGGGCCATGGGCACCCACGAAAGGATGATACGCATGAAGATAAGCATTTCGTAGATCCGCAGCAGGGTGACCAGCACCATGATGAAATTTTCCGCTGCCATCAGCTCGCCTCCGCGAAAAGAGCGCGGCCAATGCGCACCATGGTTGCGCCTTCCTCAATGGCGATCTCAAAGTCATCGGACATACCCATGGAGAGTTCGGGCAGCGCAATGCCGATGACGCGCGCACAATCGGTTTTAAGAGCGGCGAGTATTTTAAAACACGAACGGATGCGCGTAGCGTCGTCCGTGAGCGGCCCCATGGTCATGAGACCCTGTATTGTTATGTTCTGCAACAGGGCCATCTCCCGTATAGCGGCAATAGCATTTTCGGGACGAACGCCTGACTTTGCATCTTCACCTGAGGTATTTACTTCAATAAGCGCATTCATTGTCTTTCCCAGTTTTACGCACTCGGCATCTATGCATTGCGCGAGCCGTACCGAATCCACGGATTGGATCATGTCAGCCATTCTTACTGCCTGCTTTGCCTTGTTTGTCTGCAGATGGCCGATGAAATGGACTGTGAACAGCCCGTGCATGGCGTCATATTTCGTTGTAAGCTCCTGCACCCTGCTTTCACCGATGTTGGCTATGCCATGGTCCTTCAGAGAAACGACCTCTGCGACAGAATGAGTTTTTGTCACGGCCACAAGAGTAATGTCTTTTCCCGTGCGGCCGCTTCTGCGCGCGGCAGCATCGATCCGTTCCAGAATACGGCCAATGGCTTTTGCCATAACAGACATAAAATCAATAAAATATATCTTTAGTACGCAGGATTTCTCAATGAAAACATGGGGACACGGGGCGGAATTTTATTCAAAGACCCAGCGGCCGAAGCACGTGCTGTTATGGAAATCGGCGATGCCCGTGGGCGACCAGGCGCAATATTCAGGCACGCCGGCAAGAACATCGCACCGAAGCAGATTTCCCCGCCACGCATCGCCGGCACGCGGCGGAATATGTGGAGAGAGAAAGAGGTCGGCAAAATCAATGGCAATGTAGGCTTCCCAACCTACCTGCGAGGTCCTGGTCCTGCTCTGGAAGCTTTCAGGATTCCACCCTGTAAAGCCTTGAAACCGTTTTCCCCTGCGGCCCGGCGCTGCAATGTCGTTTATTATGAGGGCGTCGAAGCGGGCGTTGAGAGGGTTTACTTCAAGTTCATAGTACAGGGAGCCGTACCCAAAAGGATCGATGAAAAGTTCCACCACGTCTTCGGTATACAGGGGATCGTCGTGCCCGGTGAGTGTGGCAAAGGGCTGGATATCATCGCAGGAAAACCAGGCGTAGAGACGTTCGCTGTCCCAGGCAAGTCGGCCCTCGGTTTTCTGTTTTGGCGGTTTTCCGGTCACGGTATCGACCAGCCTGATGGGTGTTGCGGCGGAAAAATGAGAGGCGTCAATCTGATCAAATTCAGGCATGACGCAGCGCCTGATGCCGTACGAAGAAAGTTTTTCCATCACTGCCGCTCCTGCGCAGCGCGGGCAAGTTCCTTGCCAAGTGCGCAACACGCGTCCAGGACCGTCCGCGAAGGCTTGCCCGCTGACGCAATGGTCGGGCCAACTTTGTCCCCCAGTTCGGAAAAGAGCGTTTCGAGCGGGCCCTTCACGTCGCCGCCGCCGCCGTGTGAATAAAAGAGACCGTATTTTTTCCCTGTAAGCCCCCGGGCATTGTTCTTTTTCGCGATATACCAGTCGTCAAGAAACGTTTTCAGACCGCCGGCAATATAGCTGTAGTAGTCTGGCGAACCAAAGGCGGCCACAGAAAACAGACGGTATTGATCGATGTCCATGCGCACCTCGTTGGTGTTGACGAGAACGGCCTTCATTCCCTCGGCGGCGGCGCCCTCGGCAATTGCCCGGGCCATGGCAGCGGTGTTGCCATATTCTTGCGAATGAAACAGAATCAGGAGAGATCCCATGGGCGCGTCCTTTCACCTTAATGGCATGCGCGGAGCATGTTGAAAATCCAGTGTATGAAAAAAGGCGACAACAACGCGAGCGCGAAAAGCCGCGGTCCCTGTTCCGAAGAGAATATAAACCTGAGTCGTTTCAGGTTCAGCAACGAAATTGCCAGCCCGTAGAACGCAAGACACACACAAATGAGCAGCACGGCGGCAAAGAACGATGAGAGCGAAAAGGCGGCGTCTATGTTACCGGCCGCAAGCGCCTGGACCGTGCGGGTGATGCCGCAGGTAGGGCAGGGCAGGCCGGTCAATGAAAAAAAGAAGCAGTGAAAGCGGCCCATGATGTGTCCGGGTAAAAAGGCAACGATGATAAGCGCGCAGAAAAATAATACAGACCAGACAAGTTCGTGGTCAAGGGCGCCTGGAGCAAGGCGTACGCGCTGCAGTCGTATGGCTTTCACAGCGCCAGAAGCCCCTTTACCAGGCCTACGCCGGACACAACAAGCGTGAGGGCCGCTGCGGTGGCGCAGGCGCAGCAGAGCGCCACGGGAAGTACGACCGCGACAAGCGCCCGCATCGTGGAGGTTCGGTGCGCCTCCTTGAGACCGGTTATCATTATATATAGCCACCAAAAGAGCGCTGCAATGACGCCGCATACGGGAACAACGCTCAACAGCGCTGTCGCTCCCTGGGCATAGGCGAGTACCTTGAACGTGGAGGCAAAGCCCTGTGTTGCGCCACCGGTAATCGTGAGGCAGAGGTGAAGAAGACCTGAAAGCGCGAAGAGCGCAACAGCGACGCAGAAAGGCATAATGAAGACCACGACGCACAGGTCGGCCCAGGTACCCAGATACCGCGCAATAAAGGCGTTGTCGGGACCGAGATTGAAGGTGCGCAACACGCCTTGCCAGAGCGTGCTAAATGCGCCGCCGATGGTGCTTCCGATGATGCCGAAGAGAAAAGCCTTGAACAGGGCCGAATCCCGGTTAAGGTTCCTGAAGGTATGGGAAGGGGAGAACAGCACTTCCTGGATGGTAATGAAGAACGAGGGAATGCTGAAGATGCCGGTTTTCGCTTCCCAATCCGGGGCAATGGCCGGACCAACAGGTACCACCGCGGTGCCTAATTCCGCACCGCAATTGAAGCACGCGGCATTGTGCGCGCTGTTTTCCATCCCGCAGAAATGGCAGACCATGGTCATGCTCCCTTTCTGAATACGAGGCCAATTGACGAAGAGGCGACCCCTTTGTAGTCTTGGATCGCGAGGCCGGGCGTTGACTCGAGCGCCGCGAGGCTGAAGGAGTCGTAGCCGTACAGTGTATTGGCGCGCTCGAGCGGCATGAGGGAGAGGCCAGAGGCCTCGATGACGTTTTTCACATCAATATTGCACTCGAGGAGCGCGGAACGGCGCGGATAGATGAAGTCGAGGGTGAGCGCCAGGATGCCGTTGGGCTTGAGCACGCGCGCCATTTCGCGCATCATGCGCGCCTGCAGGTCGCAGTCCGCCTGGGTCTGGGCCGTATGGAGTTCATCGGCAACAGGGACCGCCCTGCAGTGTTCGAGTACCGAGACGGAGACCACCCGGTCGAACGTGGCGCTGGCATAGCTTATCTTTTCCATGCCCTCTACCCGGTAGTCGATGGCAAGGCCGTATTTTTTCGCAAGTCTCCGGTCAATGCCATGCCATCCCACATTTTCAAAGGGGTCGATTGCCGAAACTTTCAGGCCCATATCGGCGTAAAAATATTGGAGCGGCGCCCTGCCGCAGCCTGCATCGAGAATGGAGAGCCCGGGTTTGAGGTCCAGGTTTTGTATGATCCAGGGGTATTCCCACCGTTTGTTGGGTCCCACGGGTCCTGAACCCACGTACGAATCGAGTTTTTGCATGATGTTTTTATAGGACGCTGAATTGCGTTCCGCAAGGCGGGCATAGGTACTGATGAAGTCGGGCCGGGGAACCTGGGCCAGATCAAAGGGTGCGCGTACATAGGTTTTGCGCAGGGTGAGAGTGAGCTTTGAACGCTGCAGGAAACGGATAAGAGGCGCGGGTATGCGCTGGGTAAGATTCATGGTGGAATGTAATATACAATTTTATGCCCCTGAAAATAAGGCAAAAAAAAGCCCGCAAGAGCGCCTCATGTATGGGCATCATTCATACAAGCCATGCTCTTTGTTGCTTGATGACGCCCGTACAGACTTACTCCCACTATCCAATCCTAAATATTCCTGGCTTGAACCAGACCTTGCCAATTTATAATTTTTTAGATCCATGATGTTCAGATCCTGTGCCATTGGCATCGTATTTATAACAACAGCTCTTTTTTCGTTTGACCTTACCCGTAGCGTTGACCAGACAACGATCACGCTTGGTGACATGGTGCGTCTCAAGGTGACGGCAGTGCGGCGCGCGGATGAAAAACTTGTGTTTCCCGGTCCTGACGCTGATTTCGGCCAGTTTGAATTAAAAGACATGCGGAGCAGCGAAGCGCCTTCGGGGTCCCTGCTTGCCGAGACGTATGAATACCTCGTCACTGCCTATACGTTGGGAACGCTCACCATGCCCGCGCTCACGGTCGTCAATCTGAAGGACACTGCTGACCGGAAAGCGACCGACCCTGTGGAAATCGTTGTCAAGCCGGTCACGGTCAAGGACACCAGCGACATTGTGGACATCTACGGGCCGGAGAGCATCGGCTTTGGCGCGCGCTTCTGGGCAGCGCTTTTTGGCATTGTGGTTGCCCTGGGCCTTCTCGTGTGGCTGATTGACCGGTATCTTCTGAAGCGCAAACGGAACGAGGAGAAAAAGGAGGCGCCGCCAATACCACCGGAAAAACTTTTTGAACAGGAGATAGGGCAGCTTGTCCGCGACGACCTTCTGGCAAAGGGCGAGGTGAAAATATTCCATTTCAGGATTTCGGAAATATTGAGGAGGTACATTGGCGCGCGTCTCAATTTTTACGCCCTCGAATCGACCACCAGCGAGCTTATCAGCGCGCTCAAGGCGTCAAAAACCGATCCCAAAGTGGTGCGCCTTGTTGAACAGTTCTGCACAGTAAACGATCCGGTGAAATTCGCCAAATGGATACCGAAAAGCGGGGAATCCGAGAACCTGATAATTTTGGCGCGCGAACTGGTCTCTCTGACACCTCCCTTGGAACAGAAGGAACCTGCCGGAAGCCCCGCGGCACAGCAAGGCGCTGATAAAAAACACATTACATAAAAACAGCCGACAGTACGTCAGATATTTCCTTTTTTTAGGCCAAGCGAATTTTGTATTTTAATATGTTTAGCATTTATGTGGATAGTTTAAATAAAGGAAATTTTTTTAGGAAGTGACGAATGCCGTCAAAAAGAAATACATAGACCTCCATTTACATTCAACTTATTCTGACGGTACCCTTTCAATAAAGGAGATCGTCGAATATGCGTCCACACAGCATCTTGCGGCCATTTCCCTGACCGATCACGACTGCATCGCCGGGATACGGGAAATAACCGAACTGGCCGGAAAAGTGGGACTTGAGGTCGTTCCCGGAGTGGAGATAAGTTCGCTTGTCGAAACCAGCGATATCCACGTCCTCGGATATTTTATCGATTACAGCAATACCGAACTGAACGAGCGGCTCGAGGAGATCCGGCTTATCCGGATAGAGCGCGCCAAGAAGATAGTCCAGCGCCTTAACGACAAGGGTGTGGTGCTCCGCTTTGAACGGGTGCTCGAGTTCGCCCGGGGCTACTGTATCGGCAGGCCGCACATTGCCCAAGCACTGGTTGCCGAGGAACACGTTAATTCGTTTACCGAGGCTTTTGACCGCTATCTGGGAAACCACACGGAGTTCTATATCCCGGTCCAGAAACTGAACCCTGCCGAGGCCATCGCGCTGATCAAGTGCGCGGGCGGCGTCTCCGTGCTTTCACACCCGCATGTAACCGATCGGAACGACCTGCTTGAGCAATTCGTAAAGGATGGCCTTGATGGCATTGAGGTATACAGTCCCAAGATGACCTACCGGCAATTTAATTTTTACCGGCAGTTCTGCCACAAATACAACCTTTTGGAAACTGGCGGCTCGGACTGCCATGGGCCGCGCTTCAACGACACCATGTCGATAGGAAGCACCAAGACGCCGTATCGATTTCTGGAGAGAATGCAGGCGCGGATTCAGCAGCACAACGGCGCAAGCTTCTAAAACGTCACTCTTCCACCTTTACCCACGCTGGCAGCGGACCGGCATAGCCGAGTTTCGCGGCGTTTTCACTAAGGACCGGTTCGTATGCCGCAGGCGTTTTGTCAGCGGGAAGCACGACATACACTTTTTCAACGAGGAAATTGCTGCCTATGGGCGCTCCGCCGTACAGAGTAACCGCGCGATTGATAAGATCGTTGTCAGCGTACGACTTAAGGTTGGTGCGGCCACGGAGTTCAAGGAGGTATTCATCACCCCCTTCGCCGGGAAGGTGCTGCGAGGGACCCATGAGCAGCTGGTAGCCGTAGAGTACGTCAAAGGTTTCCAGCTTACGGATGACGCATTCCGGCGTTTCAGACACTGTATCTACGGGAGCATATCTCTTTTTATAAAACATGGTGCCGTAGAGCAGCAGGGGAAGCCCGCTCTTCACATAGACTGCCGCGCAGCGGGCGGGGCACACGTCCATCGCGTAAACGGCAAAGCCGCGTTCCGCAACGCTTTTAAGAAAAATGGAGGGATCGATGTCCGGACCGCGGCCATTTAAATACCGGGTTATGTTTTTTTGCCCGGGAAAGGTCTCTTCGGCAAGGGGAGGCAGACCAGGCAGGTGATAGGAGAGAAGCACATCCAAAAAATTGAATTGCATCCAGTAAAAATCGTGCTCGGGAATGCGGCTGAGCCCGGAATCGCCCCGTTCCCAGTAGATGCGCTCCTCTTTGAGTGAGAGTGGGGGCAGGTCGCAGCGGTGACGTGCGGCATAGAGGAGCGGCGAATTGTGGACAATGTCAGGGTTTCTAAAAATCGAGGCGCACGAAAAGAAAAGAGCGGCCGCGCCGCAGCACAGCACTGTCCGCAGCAGGGCGTTCACGGCTATTCCCAGTTTACCCGTTTAGGCTTAAGTACGCCGTTTTCATTCGCGAGATTGTAGGTGCACACAATGCGGCGTTTCATGTTGTTCACATAGCCGATTGAAATGGCGGAAAAGGTGGTGTCGTTCGCCTTTTCCATATTGACAGTATAGTAGCCGCCGCGGTATTTGACGTTGAGGAAACCTTGGTTCCACAACGGGTCTTTCTGGATTTCCATGAGGGCCATTTCCATGCCGTACTCGGCCACTTCCTGGGCCAGCTTCTTGTTCACCTCGCGTTCGCGCAACTCCTTGGTCACGAAGACGATGATGACACCCGCGAGGGCGACAAGCGTGACCAGCGCCACGATAAAGACGGTCATAGACTGGGAGGAACCTCTCTGATTTTTCATTCCGCTCTCCTTACTTGGCCGTATCACCGGTGATAGGCCGTATGGCGGGCGATGGACAACGCCCGGTATATCTGCTCCGCCAGGACCACGAGGGCCACATGGTGATTGAAGGTGAGCGCCGAAAGAGATATCGCGCTATGCACGTGTTTCAGGATGTCCGGAGCAAACCCGTTAATGCCGCCTATTAAAAATAACAATTTGCCGTTGCTGTGTACACTCTCCTCAACAAAGGAGGCGAAAGCGAGGCTGTCCAAGGAGCGTCCCGCAGGTGTGAGGAGCACCACGCGTCCCGTGAATCCCTCAAGGGCCTCTATAGCCGCGTCGGTCTCCTTGCGCACCTGGGTTTTCATGGGTTCGCTGTTGCGGTCCCTGAGACGAATAATGGAAACATCGCACCAGGCGCGGCACAGCACCGCGTAGTGTCCAGCGCCGCTCTCCGCAAAGGGTTCGGCCCGTTTTCCCACGCAAAGGACCGTGACAGAAGGCTTTATTGCCATTGGATTTCTTCGCGTTGTTTCTCAAAAATAAGGCGGATGAGTTTTTCACGGAGCGCGGCATCGATGCTCAGGAAACTGATGTTATTGAAAAGGAAGGACTCGCCGGCCGTGTTTTTTTTCTCGATGCGGACCACCTTGCTTTTAAGTCCGCGAAACGACTCGCCCCTGAAATTAAAATTGACGGACAATACATCACCCAAATGGAACTCCTCGACCGTGCGGAGTTTTACTCCGCCGCCGGAAATGTCCTTGATGGTGCCGGTGAATTTGGCCCCGCTTTTGGCGAGTTCGGGGTCGGCCTCGGAGGCGAGTACGCGGAACATGGCCTCAATGGTCACTTCGAGGCGCAGGTACTCGCGCAGTTGTTTGCGGTCCATCTCGACAACGTGCGCCAAGGTGAGGGACGTATTGTCCGGGCTCTTGGTGATTACCAGGGTGCGGAAGCTGTAGACCGCGTCGCCGGTCTGGATGAGCGACACGGCCACCTCAGAGCCCTGGGAAAAAGCGGCCACCGCCTCCTGTTCTTCGGGATTGACCACTGCCATGGACAATTCGCTGATGTCCCTGATTTTGCTTCTAAACTTGGCGTTGTCCGTACCCTTGACAGGAGATATGTTTATAGGCTGGCCAGCGGACAACTCGCGCGATGAATAATAGCGGGTGCCGGGCTGCAGCCGCGTGTATTCGAGGCGGCTGCGGATGGCGCTGATGATGTCGCAGACACGGAGCAACTCGTCGTGTTTGCCCCTGAGGCGTTCGATCTCGGCACTGACACCCTCTTCGAAGGCCTTAATGCTTTTGAACATAACGTCGGACGTCTCAGCGCCGCTGGCATGGAAGATTCTGCGCAATTCCTGTTTTTCAACATCGTTGAGTCCATGTGTTTTACAGAGGGACTCGAATACGCTCCAGGAGAGTTCGGCGGTCTTCTGCGATTCGCGCCGTGAGCGGAAGAGTTCGGTACCAAACATTAAGAAGACGGCGAGCAGCAGGACGCCGCCAATGCCAAAAAAGATGTAGAGTGATGCGTTGGGCCACGAGGAAAAAATGTCTTTTACCGTATGGGTGGCAGCGTGCGCCGCAACGGGCAGCAAGGCGCACAGGCTCAGGAATACGGGTTTTGCCATGGGCTTTGATTTAGGTTGACAGTAATTTTATATTTAATATATATATATACTTACCTTTTTTTGTCCAAGTCAATCGTTTTCTGACGCAAGCAAGGAGCATATGAAGCGCATATCGGTAAACGAGATAACCGAAGGCATGGTATTGGCAAAACCGGTTGTCGGGTCCGGAGGTAATATCCTCCTTGGCGAAGGTACGGAGCTTCGTACCACCCTTATTTCGCGACTGCGCAACTGGGGGGTACCTTTTGTGGTCATCCAGAGCCAGGAAGGCGAAATTACCGAGGAAAAGATCACGGCATCACTTGATACGAAACGACAGGAAGTGGAACGGGTATTTGAACAGGTGAAAAACCATCCACTTATGGCCATTATTTATGAAGCGACAAAAGAGCATTTTGGGAAGGCATCATGATTACCGCTAGCACAATCGGATCACAGGAAAAGCTGAAACTGGCGGTTGACCGCATTACGGGCCTGCCAACGCTGCCGCAGGTCATCACTGAAATCACCCGGCTCATGCAAAATCCCCGTACCTCCGCCGAGGAGGTGGGCAAGGCGCTCATTATGGACCAGGCGCTTGCCTCAAAGGTACTCAAGCTGGTCAATTCCGCTTTTTACGGGTTTCCGGGCCGCATCAATACCATTACCCACGCTATTGTCATACTCGGGTTCAACACGGTCAAAAATATCATTCTTACCGCATCCATTTTTGAGACACTGGGCGGCAAGGGCGGAGGCCAGAAGGAATTTGACATTGAAAAATTCTGGCTCCATTCGATAGGCACCGGGGTCCTTGCGCGTGAAATATCGAAAAAGCTCAACTTCAAGTTCTTTGAAGAATGCTTCCTGGGAGGCCTGCTCCACGACCTTGGTAAAATCATCCTGTATAAATTCATGCCCGAGGAGATGGACAAGGTGCTCCAGGTACAGAAGGAGGAAAACTGCCTTTTCTTCCTGGCTGAGAAAAAAGCGCTTGACGTTACCCACGATCAGATTGGTGGCTGGCTGACCAGCAAATGGAACCTGCCCGAGGATTTACGCAACGCGGTACTGTATCATCACATGCCCATGCTTTCGGGAAAATACGCCATGATGGTTTCGATCGTCCACATTGCCGATATCCTGTGCCGCGCGCTCTGCATTGGGTCGGGCGGGGACTCCACCATCCCGGTTGTCGATGAAAAAGCGTGGGAAAAACTGAAATTTTCGCGGCAGCTGATAGACAAGATCTACAGCGACATCGATTTAGAGCTCGAAAAGGCCGCGGTCTTCTTTCAGATAATGTGATCTTTCGCGCCCGAGTCTGCGACCAACAAAGCACAGAGAATTGTTTTTGAATCGATTATTTCTTTTCGTTGCACCAGCCATAACAGTTTTTTAAACGGCATACTTACCTGTTCCACGAATTCTGTTTTGTCGAGTTTCAGCGATCCGGTATTCACGAGATCCGTTCCCGCAAATAAGGTGATGAAACCCGTGGAGTATCCTTCGGCATGGGCATAGGTAAGCAGCTTTCTCAGGCGCCGCGGCCGAAAGCCGGTCTCCTCGGCGCATTCCCTGCGTGCACACGCCGCAGGAGTTTCTTTTTTGTCAATTACTCCCGCCGGAATTTCCAGAATGGTGCGGCCAATTGCCGGTCGGTGCTGCCGTACCAGATGAACAATGCCATGATTGTCGATCGGCAGAACAGCCACGGCATCGCGCACGCGCACAATTTCCCTTAATGCGCGCTTACCGTCCGGCAGGGTGATGGTGAGCCGTTCGAGAGAGAGATAGGAGCCGGTAAAGGGGCGTTCCCGCTTTGTTACCGGCTCGAACAGAGGATCGTGGCGTTTCATGACCAGGGGATTTACCAGCCGAGCGAAGAGTCTTTTTTCCGGTTCCAGTCCGCCCAGCCAGCGGAGCCTATTTTTTTCGCGTCAATTGGCCGAAGCGCGCAATTTGTGCCATTGACAATGGAAAAGGCCCGGCGTTCCTCATCGAGCATGGCGCGGAGCTTCTCTTCCTGCTCTTTCTGGTGTTGCTCAAAGGCTTGCTCTTGTTCCGCAGCGTATTTTTCGAACTCCACGTCCGCTTGGGCCGCATAGTCCTGGAAGGCCTTTTCCTGCTGTTTCAGGTATTGTTCCATGTTCTTCACCAAGTCGATCTGCTTTCCCTGCTGCACGACAAAGACCGAATCGCGGCCCCCTGTCTTGTTTGACAATAACACGCCAATGGCCCCCTTGAAGACCAGGTATTTTGAGGCATTGGTATTGCTTTCAACGGCAAAGACCGTGCCCCGGATGGCGGCCGAGGCCGTGGGCGTTGAGACCTCGAAGCGTTGGGGGCCCACCAGCCGTTTCACATTGACCCAGATAGACCCTTTTACCGCGTTGACTTTTGTCAGCGAACTGTCAATGGCGCTTACCACTACAAGGGCGTTTTCATCGATACGCACCACACGGTCACTGGCCAGGGTCACTTCGCAGCGCGACTCGGCCTTGGTGGCCACTGCGTCGTTTTCGAACAGGGGCAGCCGTATCCGGGCCTTTACCCACGATGAGTCACTGCTGCGTTTAATGAATACGTCGCCAACCATGTCCGAGACCTGGCCCAGGGGCTGTTTTGCCCACCCGGCATTTGCCAGAAAAAAAATCGCGCAAAACGCGGCGGTTATTTTATGCATTTGCCCTTGACCTGTCCCACGAGGTTATCGGCAAGGGGCCGCAGATTGGTGATGTCAAAGCCTGAGGCGCTCATGGCGCAGAGGGCCGTGCCCTTGCCCGAGTCAATGATGCGCGCGTCGACCTCGATTTTTCCCGCGACCACACTGGCGCTGCCAATGAGGATGAGTTCCGCGCCAGCCAACTGGGCTATCTGCAGGGCCTCGCTTTGTTCAACAATACCGCTTTGGCCCAGGGTCTTCTCTTCCATGATCTTGTTGATCTGGGAGCGCTCGACCACGTCGAACTTGCGCGAGTTGATGAGCTTGGTGATAATCATGTCGGAGACTGACTCTGCAAGGTTGTACCAGTCGGTATAGGCGCTCATGTTTTTAAATGGGAAGACCGCGATGGTGCGCTTTGGCGTATCAGCGCCCGCCCCGCAGATTTTATCGAGTATGAGTTTTATGTCGCTCTTGATGCCCACATTACCAATGCCCTGGGACACTGATTTGCCAAGTGTGCTGCCTGTGCCCTTGCCTATTTTTTCGAACGATACAATGCTTTTACCGTCCTGAATCAGGGCAAAGCCCATGGTCACGTCGCTTTTGACAAAGGTACGCGCTTCGGAAAGGCCCTGAACATTGCCGGTTTCCTTTGCGGAAAGCGATACCTCAATCGTGTTTTCAGACGCCGTGTCCATTTGCACGTCGTATTTGCCCAGAAGTTTTATGGCTTTGTCGGTAAGGTCGATCTGGTCGGCCCTGAGTTCGGGCGCGACCTTGACTGTTATTTTTGCCCAGCAGGGGTTTGAATTCACCTTGTAGGTAAAGGTCTGGTCGGTTGCGGCAAGGACCTTGCGGAGGGTCTCGTTTACCGGGAGCCTGACGCAGGTAATGTATTTGTGGCTGCCCACGGCGCTGTTCACGTTTTCGCCCAGGCTGAACGATGCTGAACCCGATTCATCGGTGTATTTTTCCATGACAGTCTTTTTCGCCTCGTCCTTGAGTTCAACAAGGGTCCCCGCCACTGGTACGCTTTCCGCACTCACGGTGATCATAAAAGGCGCCTCGGGTACCATGCCAACGGTAAGTTCCTGGTTGTCGCCCGCGGCCTTTTCGACTTTGATTGAGGCAACACACTTTTCGTAGAGCGCGGCAATGTCGTTTACCGACACGTCGATCTGTTCCGCGGCGGTGACCTCGGCTGCGGCCGAGAGTAGGGTGCGCTGTTCCATGATGTCCGCGATGTCGCGTTTGGCGGCCGAGAGCTTTTTCATGCCCTGGCCGATTTTGCCGGCCCCGATATCGGCCTTGGCGCCGTTCATCTGCGTGGCAAGGTCTTTTTTCAATTCCTGTATTCTTGCTTTGGTGTTGGACACGAAGTTGTTTTTATCCAGGACCGCGAGCGCATAGTAGATTTTACCCTGCTGGGCGGTCTCGACCACCTGGATGCCCTGGATGTCTCCTGAAGTGGTGAGCTGCGCGCGCGATGCGGACTTGGAGGTTGTCTTTTCAGCGCCATTGATGGAGAACGAAGTCATTTCATCGAAGGTAGAGGCGTTTACTTTTACTGAAATCTGCTTTTTGACTTCAACCATGGCGCTCTGCTTTGCGGCATCAGCGCCTTTTTCTGAGAGGCCCACGCCTACAAAATAGAGCGCGTTGGGATAGCCCTGGTGCTTGCCCGTGGTAATCCAATCATTTGCGGCGAAGAGCGCGACAGCCGCGCACAGCAGGCCAATCCGGGTGAGAAGAGTGGATGTCATGAACAGGTCTCCTTTCTTAGAAAAAACGGCCGGCACAGGTGCCGGCCGTTGTATGGTTCACACGAGAGGGCATTATTGCTGGCGGTGTTATTCCGGCTGGACCCCGCAGATGATCAGTTTGCGGTTGAGAACAATCTGGGTCACCTTGGCCGTACCAGTCATTTTTTTCTGGATAAAACGCATGACATTGCGGGCTTTCTTGAAATCGTCCTTTTTCGCCCACACATTGTAGTCCATGGTTTTGTCCGTTGCCACGTTTTCCTTGTTCTTCGCAAAGCCTTCGTCAATGCAGTCGGAGATGGCGTCCTGGACAGTCTGGATATCGTCAAACCCGCTGGTGATGTTGAAGATAAGTTTGTACTGGATGCCGTCGTTGAGGTCCTTGGTCCAATAGGCGGAAACACGTGCGAGCACTTTGTCGATGGCGTCGTTGATGGCCTCTTCGACCAGGGGTTCCATGGCAGCGCCTGCGCGGGTTTTGCTGTAGCCGGTTTCTGTTCCAAGCAGGCGGGCCGTGGTGGTTTCATAGGCCTTGACCTGGACGGAAGCTTTGCCGTTTGTCACTGTTCCGGCAAAAATAATATAGACGTCAGAACCAAGGGCCAGGGCGATCTGATAGGCAATGTCCTCTTCTGCGCCTTTTACCTCGGCCTGCATCTTGGACTGATCGGCAAGCTGCTCGGCGGCGCGGGGAACAGCCACCTCGTAGGTGCGGGCAGTGAGATAGCTTTCAATTACCGCTGCAGCGTGTCTGGCCAGCGGGTTGGTGTCAAAGACCTGCATGGGGGTTTGGCCCTTGGGGGTCTCGGGGATGACCATGATGACCGGATTTCCCTGTGCAGAGGCGAGCGCGTCCTTTGACACAATCACGTTCTTTGCAGCAAGATCATCGGTGAGCTTCTGCTTGTTTACCCTGAAGAGCTTGGTCATTTTCACGCCTTTTTCTCCGTCGGGCAGCTTGGTCTTTACTGTTGAGATGACCTTGTCAGCTTCCCACGAAATATAGACGTTCACATTTTCGCCTTTGAAGAACTCTTCGGCAATGCCTTCGAATTTAGTCTTTGCGTCAGGCGAATTGAGCAGCGGATCCGTGCCGCCGACGAGTACAAACCAGACCGCCGACTTGCGCGCGTCGAGCAGTGCGTTCTTTTCCATGTCGTTCACGAACCAGCCAGTCTTGCCGCCCAGGCCAGTCGCACTGATGGTAACTTCTGCGGACGAGAAACTCTCAACAAAGGTCGCCTGATTAGACAACGGCTTGTTGGATTCGTCCTTGGCAAAAGCGCTGAAGGCCAGCAGGCCCACGCACAGGAGTGAAGTGATTAATTTCATTATTTGTTTCCTTTTCTATAAATGTTACAGACCAAGACGGCCGCGAACCATGTCAACAGGATCGAACGGCAGCGATGGCGGAGACCAGGTGAGACCAGCGTGAATGCCAATGCCTGAATGGGGGAAATCACCAGTCTGCCAGTCGCTTGCGAGAGTTGCTGATTCAAACCGGATGCTTAGATCTGCTATGAGGGCCGGGGTAAGGTTAAATCCGGCATTGGCTCCTGCAAAAAAGCCCATTCCCGAGAAGGTTTCATCGATGCTCAAGCTGAAGGCACCCGCACCAATGGATCCGCGTGAGGCTGTGGCTGAAAATGAAGCCAATCCGGCTTCAACGCCCAGGGTGAATCGCTTGACCAAAAAGCGTTTCATAAGAAGAATATCGAGCTGCCCGACCGATGCGCCGTCCGAATATGTGGCAATGTCTGCTTCTCCGGCAGATCCGAGACCATAGCCAACACCGGCAAAGAGCTGGTTGACGCCAAAATGACGGCCAATATTGTATCGTGCGTCGAGCTGGAGCCCCATACCCATGCCCAAGATGGCAGTGTCACCGCTGTTTGCCACACCGGGGAAGGTGCGGAACTTGATTGCAATGTCGATGGGGATGCGGGGAAATTCGGAAAGCACTGAACCGGTCATTGGTTCGCCGGCAACGATCTGCGCCTTGGATTTGTAGCCTTCCTTGCTGTTGGAGTCGGCGACCATGGAGACAACAACCCAGCCGTTAAAGGTGGATTTGACCGAGCCGTCTTCTGATTCTTCAAATTCGGCAATGCGGAATTTATCGTCGGCACGGAGACCTTCATTTTTTCCAAGATCGAAACCGACCTTGCCAGCATCGACTTCAACAACCTGTCCGGAAAGGCGGAATTCGGGCATTTCCTGGGTGGCGACCAACAGATTGCGGGCCGCATTTTTTACGCATGAACGGAAGGCGAATTCTTTGTGGTCAACAAGTTTTCCGTCCTTCATGAAGGTTTTACCTTCTTTTGCAAAGCCCATGGATTTGGTCATTTTTTTGACCACCAGCTTGGCCTGGGCCTTTTCGCCCTTGGTTGATATGCGGTACCAGAGAATACCCACATCCATGAGCATTTTGTACTGGCCGCCGCTGGTGAGTCCCGAGTAGCTTTTACACACGGGGATGAAGATAAAGGCTGAGTTCATGACTTTTGCGATTTCAACATCGCTAAAGCCGAATTCTTTTGCCTTGATGGCGTAGAAGGAGTTGCGGTCAGCCTCGCTGGTGTAGTTTTGGGCGCGCAGTTCCTTGTTCAGATCGACGATGGCCAGGATTTTTGGCACAATGGTTTTGTCCATAATCTCGGCGATATTGTCGATGGTGATTTCTTCCTTGGCATTTGCCTGGGCCACAAAGTCGCTGATGAATGACTGGGGAAGAGGATTGTAGTCGAAGCGGGGCATCATGAGTTTTTCCTTGATCTTCTCAAGGGTGTATCCCACGTATTCGCCCGGCATGCCGCGCACTGATTTGTCCATGAGCCAGAGCGCGTCGATAAAGGTGACTGACTTGCGTTCGTATTTGCCTGCTTCGGTTGTGGCCGCGTCCTGCTCGGCTTCGGCGCTTTCGAGAAGCGCCTGGTTGTCAGGCGCGGGTGCTGCCTGTTCAGCGGTTTGTGCTGCGACCGGAACAATGGCTGCAAGAACCACGATTAAGGCTATTGCAATGATCTTTTTCACATGACCTTCCTTTTTTGTTTATGTTTTTGTAATTACTAGTTGTTCTGGAGTTTGTCGAGTTCCTTATCAAGGTTCTCAAAGCCCTGTTTGGCGCGGAATTCAGAGAGTAGGGCCTCGCGCGAGGTAAGCGAATTGGTGACCTGCTGTTTCACGAAATCTTTTACCGCAGGGTCTGTGGTGTTGAGCACTGCCAGGGAATACATGGATCCATTTACAAATTCGCGGCGTTCAATGACCACGCCAATAAGGTTCTGGTCTGTGATGGAACGGGTGACGGACTGTGAGAACTCAGTAACTTCAGGGCTGTTGATGCCTGATTCCTGCATGAACTGGGAGGTCATATTGGAGATCTTCTGTCCCAATATCTTCGCGATCTCTGTTTTTGCATTGAGATCGGCAATGTCTTTTGCCAACTGGGGGCTCGCTTTTTTCGCAATTCCTGTGCCATAAAGTTTGCCTGGCGCAGAGGGAGGGTTGAGGACAAACGCGGGCATGCCGGACTGGTCGACCGGAGCAGCCTCTTTTGTACCGCCGCAATTTACAAGCATGAGACTGAGACCCAGAAGGGCCGGAACGAGGAATCGCATGAAACCTCCAATTGGGTTAAGTTGTTGTTATTTATGACTTACAGCATTTTCTGATCCAATAGTATATGTTTTAAGTATTTTTACAGTCAAGGGATATTAATACATATTCTGTATTTGTAGTTTTTATAGTTTTAGTGACCATAGAATTAATCAATGAGACGAATACTAATATTGATGCTCTGCATTGCCGCTGATAAAAAGGGCGTTGTCTGGTTTGGCCATTTTTTTAGTCTCACCTGTCTTTTAAAAAATGCGACGCTTGTCCGCTATACGCCTGAAAATGGCCTGCTCAGCAAGGAGATAAACCAGGTGCTCTGTACGTCAAAAGGCGAGTTGTGGGTCAGTTATATGGGCAAAACCGCCAAGGTGAGCAGGTCAATGGACCAGGGAAAAAACTGGGAGCATTTTGAGCCTGTGACAGTCAAAGGTCTTGGCATGCAGGAGCCGGTTGGTCTTGGATGGTTGGAAAAAATATAAGCAGGAAGAAAAGGGGCTTGCCAGTTATCGCGTCTGGGACGTATTTGTTGACGCGACAAACGCGGTCTGGTGCGCATTTGTACTCGCGATAGCCCAGATACCCGATGGGACGCTGTGGTTTGCTACGGCCCAGGGTGTCAGCTCGTTTGCTGGTGAGAAGAGACCCCGTGCGTAGTGAGGGACCATCCTGTTTTTCTCATGCAAGCAATTTTTTTAAAAGTTTGGCAAGGTCGCTGCTCCGGTAGGGTTTGGCGGCCATGCCCGCAAAACCGAATTGTCCGGGATGGGCCAGCACCGGGTCGTTTGAATACCCGCTTGAGACAATGGCCCTGACCTGCGGATCAATATTTTTCAGCTGCTCAAGGGTTTCTTTGCCGCCCATGCCGTTAGGAATGGTAAGATCAAGAATGACCACGTCGAATTTCTTTCCCGCTTCCATTGCTGCCTTGTAGCTTCGCAGGGTTTCCTCTCCATGCATGGCAACCGAGACATTGTATCCAAGATTTGAGAGCATATCAGTGGCAAGGTTGCGCAAAATAGGCTCGTCGTCCATAATTAGGATGCGGCCCGTGCCATGCGGCGCAATGTCCGCGGCGTTTTCCTCAGCAGCCAGGGGCCCGGTTGCGGCGGGCAAATAAATTGAAATAGCCGATCCTTTGCCCGGCTCGGATTCAACCGTGATTGTACCGAAGTGTTTTTTGACAATGGAATATGAGATGGCAAGCCCCAGACCGCTACCCTGTTGTTTGGTGGTGAAAAACGGGTCAAATATCTTTCCCGCCATTTCGCGGGGAATACCCACACCCGTATCAGCAATGGTGATGCGGGCGTAATTTCCCGGAGCCAGCGGAGGTATCTGTCCCGCACCAAGGACCAGGGTTTCTACTCCTATTCTGATTGTGCCGCTTCCAGGCATTGCCTGGCGCGCGTTAAGTACGATATTACTGATGAGTTGAGAAATCTGGCCTGGATCAGCCTCGCATGGCAGTTGCTGCTGGGCAAAGGTGTATTTGCATACGCAGGATGAACCGCTTATGGCAAGCTCGGCAGCGTCCCGAATAAGCGGCTGCAGATCAACGGGCTTTTTTGCCGGGCTGCCGCCTTTGGCAAAGGTAAGGAGCTGATTGGTGAGGTCTTTTACCCTGTTGAAGGCGCCCATTGCCCGGTCAAGATAATGCGCTGGCTTTTCATCGGCCGAAAGCAGATTGCGCGCCATGTCGATGTATCCAAAAAGACCTGAGAGCATATTATTGAAATCGTGGGCAATGCCACCCGCGAGGATGCCCAGGGAATCAAGTTTTTGGGATTTTTGCATCTCGTATTCCAGGCGTTTGCGTTCTTCCTCGGCCTGTTTTATCTTTGTTTCATCAGTATAGACGGCAACGATCTCACCGGATGCTAGTTTGTACACATAGTTATCGCGCCATCCGACAATGCGATCGTCCATGTACTGGCCAACGGGAAAATGTTCCGGAGCGCCTGTGCGATACACCCGCTGGAACACGGCGAAAATGCCAAAATCCCTGACACCGGGAAAGGCCTCGGTGACCCGTTTTCCTAAAACCTGCTCGCGCGGCATCTGTTCCATGGCTTGGGCTGCTTTGTTGAATTCCTTGAAGATAAAATCGTCCCCATTGTCCACGACCTCGTACACAGCCACGGCTGTCTGCATGGTATCGATGAGCATGCGGTAGCGGCCTTCACTCAGGACCATCTGCTGGTTTGCGGCGCGAAGCTGCTGTTCGGTCGCCTGAAGCTGTTGGTTCGCGGCCCGGAGCTGCTGTTCGTTAGCTGTCAACTGCTGGTTTGACGCCTTGAGCTGCTGTTCGCTTGCTGTCAGCTGCTGGTTGGTGCTGTCCAGCTTACGATTTGCATCAAACAATAGGTTCAGCATTGCGGTGCGGGCGCTGACAAACCGTATTGAGGTGACGAGCACATAGATAAAAAGGACCACGCACAAGACAAAAAGAACAATTTGGATCTTGTGAAACGCGCTGATTTTCTCATCAATTGTCGCGTGGATTTCTGCAGTGAGGCTGTCCGCGCGCAGAATGAGTTCGGTAAAAAGCGAATCGTATGAAGCGTCAGAAAGTGAACGGTCGGAGAGCCTTTTTTGTGACAAATCTTTAATTGATAGAATGATGATAGAAAAGGTGTTTGAATAAGAACAGATGCCCGTGGTGCAGGTATCGGGTTTTTTGACCCCCAGGACTTGGTGCATGCAGAGACGGCCTGCATGGGTCTCTGCGCTGTCGAGGCACGGCCAGAGAGAATCGAGCGTCTGGTCAGGATCGCCCGCGAGATATTCCTCGAATGCAAGGTGGGCGCGAATGGCTTCGTATTTTGCGTTTAGCGCTGCATGTTCAATGGGCAGCAGCGTACGGGTGATTGTTGATTCAATGTGCAGGGAATAGGCGACGAATCCTGCGACAAACAACCCGAGCAGCGCTGCCGGAACATAGATCCGGCTGGCGCGTGTGAGGCGTTGTCGCCTGGCCGTCCTTGGTTCAGGGCCTTTCTTCATGGGCATAGGAAACCTCCCTCAGATTTACCAGTCCGGCATCCGAAGCATCGCCCAGACCGCAGAAGACCTGGCCTGTTGCGCAGTGCAGAGTAATGCGCCGCCGTAAAAAACCGCCAAGAGAAGAAGCGGCAAGGGGCAGGCTTAAGTCGTAGAGGGTCTGCAATGCGCTGTCTATGTTCATTTCACAAATGGTATCTTCGTGCCGCTGGAGCACATTGGCCCCGCCAGCGACAAAGGCGACCAGGGATTGGGACTTCGAACCGCACTCAAGAAGCCGCTGCACCAGTCGGGCTGCCGCGTTCGAAATGTATTTTGAGCACATTGTCCGTGCCATGTATTGGCGCGCTTCCCGGCAGCATGGCATGGGCGAGTCCGCCCGCGCACGCCACGGGATCATAGAGGCCTATGACAATGCATGAGCCGATTGCGCTGGAGACAAGCGCCGTGTTCCCGGTACCTACCCCCACCTCACCGGTCTGGACGTCGATGACATGCCGTTCGTAGCGCATAAAATTTCACTTTGTAAGGATACCGAAAATATATGTTTGTTATTTTCCGGTATCAATTGAAAAAATGAAACTATTTGACCTTGCCAATAAATTTATTATTTTTTACAATCCTTATGATACGAAAAAAATCAACCAAGGAGATTCAATGGCAGGCCAAATTAAGCGATTAATAGACACGATTATTACCCAGCGTGCAAAAGGAAATACAACAATTATGTATACGACAAAAGCAAAATTGACGTTGAAAGGGGTTAATCCCGACTTGTTTTCAGATACATCAGCCGACGATCCCGAAACTATTAACCGGCTTAAAGGGATAGCCGCCGAACTCGGCGTGACCATTGCTTAAGAATTTAATAATAGAACTTTTATAACAGGAGTATTACAATGGCAATCAAGCAAGTGTATTCGCTTCAGGAAACGAAGCTGGTAGCCGGTGATTTTAAAAAGCAATTGGGTTCCTTCTCTCCTTCTGTTGTCTTGTTTTTCGCGTCAGTCAGCCACGACCACTCTCTTCTTAATACGGAGTTGCAGAAGGCCTTTCCCGGAGCAAAGATTTTCGGTTGTTCCACAGCAGGGGAAATCGTTACAGGCAAGATGCTCAGCAACGCTGTTGTATGCATGTGTTTCGACAAGGAAACGATCGCCGATGCGCATATTGAGGTCCTTGAGAACATCGCTTCCGAAGACCGGGTGCCAGAAACGTTTAAGAAATTCGAAACGTATTTCAAGACACCAATTAAAGATATGGATGTATCACAGTATGTGGGTATCATCCTTATTGATGGGATGAGCGGGGCCGAAGAGCGCGTCATGGACCGCATTGGCAATTTGACGGACATTTCATTTATCGGCGGTTCCGCGGGCGACGACCTGCAATTCAAAAAGACGTTCGTTTCCTCGGGAGGAAAGGCCTATTCGGGCGCGGCGGTATTGGCGCTTTTAAAGCCAGTCAACGGCTTCGATTTTCTTAAGACGCAAAGTTTTTCTTCGACCGGAAAAAAGTTGAAGGCGACGGACGTTGATGAAACCGCGCGCACTGTCCACGCATTCGACGGAAAACCAGCTATGCAGGCGTATGCGCAGGTGCTTGGTGTATCATTGGCGGATGCCGGGCAGAAATTTATGACAAATCCAGTTGGGCTCAAGGTAGGAGAGGAATTTTATGTGCGAAGCCCCCAGCAGCCGCAGGGACAATCGCTGCGTTTTTATTGCAACATTAAAAAAGGGATGGAACTCGATGTCCTGGTTTCCCGCGATATAGTCCAGGATACGCGCATCGCCTTGGACGCGAAGAAGAAGGAACTTGGCCTGATACGCGGCATTATTGATTTTCATTGCATTTTGCGCACACTCGAGCTTCGGCAGAAAAACCAATGCGATGCCTATGGAAAACTGTTCGAAGGAATCCCTGCGATTGGGTTCTCAACATATGGTGAGGAATTTATAGGCCATATTAACCAAACCTCTACAATGTTGATTTTTAAATAGAACGGGCGCAATTCTACGGGACCCAATCGGGCACGTCGGGCGATATCGCGTGCCGTATACGCGAAAATATGCCGCTGTCTTATTATGCCGCTGTCTTATTTAGTATAAGGCAGCGGTTTTTAGTTTTTATGGTAAATTTCCGCGTACCCTGATACAGGATGACTACCAGGGTGATGCCAAAGTACACCATGTCGCGCACCAGGAGTTCACGGGGGTCTGAAAATTCGCCCGCCTTGTGAAAGCCGAAGCAGCCGCAGTCGAATTGCAGGCCGCGCATCAGATTATAACTGATTGCCACGATGAATATAAGCAGCATACCGTTGATAAGCACTGCTGCCGAACGGGGCCATATGCCAAACACAAGGCAGAGACCGCAGACCAGCTCGAAAAAGGGCAGCATGATGGCCAGCACGTTTATGGTAACCCCCGGCATTATCTTGTAGCCATAGATGACTTTTGCCATGTCGGCCGGATGCATTATTTTATGAACGCAGGAATAGACAAAGAGCCCTCCTAAAAAGAGGCGGCAGGCAAGTTCCACATAGGGATTGCCGAAAAAAGCGGCGAGTTTAGTTTTCAACGGGAAGGCCCTCCGATTTCCATGCCGGGAATCCATCGATAAAGACTTTTACGTGTACATATCCCGCGTTTTCAAGGTTTTCGGCAAGTTCGTGGCTATCGGGACATTCGCGGCCGCTGCAATAGGCCACAATGAGCGTTGAATCGGGGTATGCCTGCCTGAATGGGCCGAACACGCTGAAAAAATTGTCTACCGGCAGCGAGATTGCCCCGCGAATGTGGCCCGCTGCATAGTCTTCGGCAGCGCGTGCATCGACAAAAAGAACGCCTTCGTTAAAATACTCCTGCGCCTTGGGCAAGTCTATCTCCCTCGCCTGGTTGATAAAATCGTGCTTGGCCTTTGCCGATATAACGCCTTTTGCCGTGTCCCACTGGCCAACCAGGGCGATGCCGCGAGGGGAAAGCGCATTGACGATAAAGGCCAACGCTATGGCGATAAGGGCAATGACAATGCATCCTTTACTGGTATTGATTATTGCTGCCATTTTTTTATCGAGGCCCCTATGCGTTTGGTGAATTTTCTGCCATCGGCGAACGAAACCGAAAGATCCACATGGCCATATCTGGTTGAATCGACTGGAGCGGTTATTTTTGGTTCTATGGAAAAATCGAAGGTCTGATTAGCCTGAAGCGTGAGGCCTGTAACGGGAAAGCGTTTGCTGAACACCAGTTCCTTCAAGTCCGTGACCACGTTAATCTCTGTCAGCGGAGACTGGTGGTCATTGGTCACGGTAAATGCGATCTCTTTTTCCTGAGTGGTTTTCCCGTCCTTTTCACATGAAAACTTGATATAGGTTGGATTATACGACCAGACGCGTTTGATATCAGCCGTGAACGCGACCACTGCATAGGGCTTTTGCGGATCGTTTGAATAGACCGTGACGGTCTTGTGCACATTGCCGAAGAATTTTTCTGAATCAAAGGTGATTTTCAGCGCGCCTTTTTCACCGGGAGCCAGCTGTTTCTTTGCCATCTCGGGAGCGGTACAGCCGCACGAGCGGTCGATTTTGCCGATTACCAGGTCAGCGTCGCCCGTGTTTGTTATCTCACAGGAATACGAGACAATGTCGCCTTGGATGAGCGTGCCCATGGAAAAGGAGTCGGGAGCAACAACAATGCGTGGAGCAGCGGTAACTGTGCAGGCAAGAATAATGGGTAAAATAATAGCCGACAGGCGCCTAAGAGTCATGGGAGAAAAGTATTAAATTCGGCGGGCTGATATCAATTTTTCTCTGCTGGTTTTTTGTCGGCTGTGTCTTGTTTGTTAAAACTTTGCACGTTGAACGAGAAGATATTGATTTTGGACATGATATTGGGCGGATAGAGGTTGCCGTCGTTTTCGAGTGAAATGACCGGATATTTGCGTTCGTGCGCCCACGGACCATAGATGGACTCGATTAAGCGGCCGGGCAGACAGGCAAAGGGTGCGATAATGACAATGCCTGAATATCCCTGTTCCATGGCTTCGGCAGCTACCGAAGGCGAAAGCGTTGCCTCGGTGGCAAAATCCGTAGAAGTGAATTCGTCGGCGCGCGCCATTATTTTCATCATATTAGAAGGCGCGGCCGGGAAAATGCCCGAGGCCTGGAAGGCATGTTCAATTTTATGCTGGACTTTGTGCTTCCACCAGAATTCTACACGCAACAGCGCCCGCTTGAGCAGGTAGCGGGTGACAATTTTGTTCCACAAAGGTTTTTTTCTGTACGCCAGCTTCAGTTCGTATTCGCGCATGAAATCGAGATAGTGTATCCACTCGGAAAGGCCCGAGATGCGCGCCATGATACCCCATTCGGTAAGGGTGTCGATGAGCGATTGCACTGAAAAGTCATCGCGCCGCACGTAGATTTCGCCCACTACCAGGACTTTTTTAACCGTGGTAAGATCGCGCGCCAGAGGCAGAGTACGCAGTTTTAGGGACATTTCATGGATGACCTTGGGCAAATCGCGTGACAGATTGCCGCTGGCAAAGACCTCGATCATTTTTTTCCAGTATTCATCGGCAATGGCAAAGCCGTCCTCGGGATTTTTCAAACAGACACGCATGCCGCTCTTGAGGTCTTTCATGGCATCGCCCGCGCACACCGCATGCCAGGCCATGAGCGTGAAGCCGCGTCCAAGTTCGGAGTACGAATTGTCAGAATTAAGTTTGAGCAGCGCGATGTTGGGAAATCCTTTTTCGCGTAAAATTCGGTCGAAAAAGACCGCGTATTGGCCCGTGCGGCAGGGACCGGTGGTAATAGGCATAAAGAGCACGTAGATTTTTTCAGGGTCTATAGTAAACTCGTTGAAATAGCGGATAAAGGCGCCTAAAACCAAAAGCGCGGGAACGCACTCCTTTCCGCTGGCAACATTGCGCGCAAGCTGGAGCGAGGTGCGGTCGGGCACGGGCAGGGGCACGGCATTGACCCCGCACCTGTTGGCGATGGTGGCAATGGCTTCGGTGGATTCGCTGCCCATGGAGGGCAGGAGCAGGACCACGCGTTTGTCGAGCAGGTCGATTTTTTTGCCGGTCTGCAAATCTTCAATCTTGATGTTTTTATCGGCGATTTTAATGTCGTACCGACGATCGAACACGGTACCGGGTTTGAACATGGCGCTGCGCGCGTACCCGTCGATAATGTCGAGAAAAGCCTCGATGCGTGTATCGACACCCGCATCGGCAGTGTGCGAATCGAGTTCGAGCACCAGGAAGGGCTTGGTGCCGTTTATCCAGCGCATGTAGTGGAGGATAAAGGAGTCGGGCGCGCAGGAAAAATTGGATAGATAGCACTGGTAGAGGCTCTTGTATTTGGCGATGTTTTCCGCGGCCCGCATGTTTTGCTGTCCATAGTACCAGTACATGTTTTCGTAGATATCCGCGTTTTCGAGCGGAACAAAATCAAAGGGAATGACCGTGAAACCGCGCGAGGTAAATTTGCGCGGGATACCCATGTTGGTGTAGTGGGTAAAGGCGTTGTAGGGTCTTCCGAAAACCACTATGGCGCGCCGGCCTTCGGCCTCGTACCGTTCCATGGCGCTTTTTCCGATCTCATTGGCTTTTTTAAGGTATTTGAGGTACGCGACCACTCCTTTGCGGAATGCGTGGCGGCCTTCTTTTGCTGAAAAGCCCAGTTTTTGCGCGGTTTCGATAAAAGGTTTACCGCCTTTGTCAAAGCCGTGAGCGAAGTCGATGACCGGTCGCAGAATTTTTTCATCAGGGATCTGGAATGCGGTGCGGATATAGTAGGGGAAACCCTGCACAATAGGGCACAAGCAGGCGTGGGCATCGTCCTGCATGGTTTCCATGAACTTGAAATGCGGCAGGAAATAGTAGTCCACATTTTTTTTATAGAGCTCTTCGGTCATGGCGTGCGCGATTTCACCCGGATAGCAGAAGGGCGCGTTCATTTTATCCAGGCCATCTTTGTCCGGTGTCTCGGACAGAATGGTTTTTACGCCAAGTTCCGCAAAGAAGGTGGCGTAGAGCGGCCACAGGTTGTAGACTGAGAAGGCCTGGGGAATGCCGACAACGAGATCTTTTTTCGGTACGACCTTTGAGAGATCGGGAGCGAATTCGGAAAAGAGCATGGTGTGGCGTACGGCAATGAGATCTTCAACCTTTGCCTCATCGACCTGTACTTTTTTGCGGCTGTTGGCGTATTTGTTGCACCTGCCGCCGAAAAAGTAGCGTGAATCAGCCACGCGGAGCTTGCGGATGGGGCAGTAGTTGTCGCACGATTTACAGACGAATTCGCCCTCATATACAATTTCGGCAGCGAGAATGGCGTTGAACGAGAAATCACCGGCATCGAGCAGGCCGTCGGCGTGTTTCTGCTTGGCGAGTATGCCCACGCCAAAGCAGCCCATGAGTTCGGGGTCGGGCGGCACCACAATGGGCTTGTTTACCAGTGCGGCAAAGGCCAGGGGGATGCCGCTATTTTTTGCCACGCCGCCCTGCAGCACAACGCGATTGCCGATGGAACGATTGCCTACAACGCGGTTGAGGTAATTATGTACAATGGAGTAAACAAGGCCGGCCACGATGTTTTCGCGGCTTGCGCCTTCCTGGATGGCCTTGCGTATGTCGGAATTGATGAAGGCCGAGCAATGCTCGCCGAAACGGAGCGGCGCCTCGGCCTTTTCGGCAATGGGACCAATCTCGGCTGCCTGGTGTATATTGAGATCTCCGTGGGCTGATTCCTCGAGAAACGAGCCAGTACCCGCGGAACACGCCTCGTTCATTGCATAGTCGACCGGCACATTGTTTTTCAGATATACGTATTTGGCGTCCTGGCCGCCGATTTCAAAAATGGTATCAATTGATTTGTCAAAATAGGTGGTTCCCACTGTGTGTGCGATGATTTCGTTGTACACGCCCTGGGTTTGCATGAAGACGCCCAGGATCTCGCGGGACGAACCGGTGGTTGCCGCAAGCGTGATATGGATGGGACTGTCGCCGATTTTTGCGAACACCTGCGCTTTGACCTCTTCAATGCATTTTTTTAGCGCCTTGACTGGATCGCCATGGGTGCGGCCATAGTGTGAGGCCACAATGAGCTCACGTTCCTTGTCGATGAGCGCGACCTTGGTGGTGGTGGAGCCGCCGTCGATACCTAAAATGTATTCGCGACCCGCCTCGACCTCGCCGTGACGCGGGGCCATATAGGTAACCTTGTCGTGGAAGGGGGTGAGTGACGGCATGCGCTCGAACGATACTTTTTCGTGGACAAAGACTTCGTCAAACGGGGGCAGGGGCGTGCCGTCGCGGCCCGCGATGATTGCCGCGCCATAGGCCTCAAAGTAAGGCGCGCTTTCGGGAATAATGAATTCGACCCGGGGCATGCCTTCGCGCAAAAATTTTATCAGGTGGCTGTTTTGGGTAAGGCCGCCGGTGAGCAGTACAAAGCCGCTCTGGATTTTGGCTTTTTTCAGGAATTCCATGACCTTGACAGCCATGACATTGGAGAGCGAGAGCACAATGTCGCCCTTGGCCGCCTCGCCTTTGTTGAGCTTGTGGGTGCAGTCGCTTTTCATAAAGACCGAGCAGCGCGAAGATAGTTTGTGCACCTGTGCTCCCTCGGCAAGGCGTATGCCTTCGGGGATATCGAGGTCCATGCGTTTGAGCTGCTGTTTGAAAAACTCGCCCGTGCCCGAGGCGCACTTGTTTCCGGAAAAGGAGTTGATGACGCGGCCGTCAGCATCGATGACATAGACCACGAGGTCTTCACCGCCCAGGGCGACTACGGCGCGGCAGGCAAGATTGTCGCGCACAAGCACTTCCTGGATGGCCATTGCCTCAATGACGCCGTGGGCTGCGACCTGCTTGCGTCCCTCGTTGCCTGTGACCACGGTGGTTATATCTGGCTGTACGCCCAAATCCTTGAGCATGGTCACCAGGGTGGTACGTACGTCGCCGTCGTGCGCCCTGACGCTATTGGCAACCATGGCCTGGTCTTCGAGGACCACGATTTTAACACTCGACGCGCCGATATTAATGCCGCATGTTTTCATAATATATCACCGGGAGCGGGTATCAGTAAAAGGATGTAAAAAATAATAAATACACGGGTATAGGACAATGCAAATCACCCTTATGGGTAAATGGCAGGAGGCGGCGAAGTGTCCGCAAGTGACGGTTTCAGGCTCACACAAAGCCCCATTTAAAAACAGTCTCTGAAAACCCCTTTGTATTTCGTCCTTTTTTTTGGCTCCACCATTTTTTTTGGACCCGCCTCGCCGAGCGCGAGGCGGGCGAGTAAAAGAAATGGTGGAAATCCCGGTATTGGCAGCTTCCCGGTGATCAGCTTTTAATCTTACAATAGCATTACTCAGTGAAGGCTGCCTGGGATGAAAAGGCCAGAAAAGAAATCCCTGTGGTAATCTTGGCGCTGGGGTCTTCCTCTTTTTTTATCCAGAAAGGCCTGTCAGAGAGCCTCTCCGGCCGTTTTCTGCTGTATCGCTTTCCTCATTGGAGCTTTCCGGAAATGAAGGCCCTGTACGGGTGGGATGTGGATAAATGGATCTTTTATGGCGGGTATCCCGGCACCGGAACACTCGTCGATACACCCGGCACCTGGCAAAACTATGTCACGGATTCCCTCATTGAAACCGTGCTCGCAAAGGATGTGCTGCAAATGCAGAGCGTGGCAAAGCCCGCGTTACTGAGGCACCTCTTTGCGCTATCCGCGGCGCATCCGGCGCAGATATTTTCCTATAATAAAATGTTTGGCCAGCTTCAGGATGCGGGCAACACTACCACCCTGTCCCATTATCTCAAGCTCTTGGAATCAGCTTATCTCATCATGCGGACTGGAAATGTTCCGGCAGGGTCAGAGGGTCAAAAGAGGCAGCAGCCCCAAGATTATCTTATGGAACAATGCCCTTGTCACGGCGCTCCATTTAAAATCTTTTGCGGAAACACGGAAAGATCACGAATGGTGGGGGTGTCTTGTGGAAAACGCGGTCGGTGGTCACCTGCTCAATCACCTCCATGAGACAGCAGGTGAGTTGTATTACTGGCGGCAGAGAGACTTTGAAGTGGATTTTGTGCTGAAAACCGCTGAAAAAACAGTGGCCATTGAAGTCAAATCTTCCCGGCCAAGGGTGTCAAAAGGTCTTGAGGCGTTTTTAAAGAGGTATCCAAAGGCCGTGCCGGTCATTATCGGACCGGGTGGCATAGCTCTTGAAGAGTTTTTCACCATGTCTTTAGACAAACTGCCAGGATTGTAACGGTTGTTGTTTATAATTATTGTCGCGTATTTCGTCCTTTTTTTACTTCACCATTACATTCGTGTGACACTTAGAAATTTGGTTTTCGTTATATTTATAACACACAAGACAATGTATCGGAGGACAGAATGTATTACAAAAAACCTGCTGTGAAGAATGAAGAAAAACATGTCAATATTGAAGAAATGATCGGTACACTCACCAGTCCGGAAAAACTGGTCATCAGTTCCTATTTCGGGCTCAACGAAAAAGAAGCGTTGACCCTTGAGCAAGTCGAGAAAAAGCTGAATATTTCAGAGGAACGGGTCAGGCAGCTCAAAAACAATGCTTTGGATAAAATGAAACATGCCTTCCAAACAGTACAAATAGCGTATTGCACATAGCACTATGTGTTAATATAAATCCCCCTTCTCTTTTGTGGTTGGTAACGGGGCGCCCCCCCTTGGCGCCCCTTACTTTTTGTGTTCTTGACCTTCCCTCCTGCGGAATGACATTTTAGAAACAGACAAATGAAATTTTCTGTGGCAAACAAGAGCATCAAAAAAGGAGACAACAATGGGTAAATTTTTGATCGTGGTTTCGCTCTTTATGTTCGGCTGTGCTTCTCAAAAAGCGACCAAAAGCAATGCTGATCTGTCAGAGGAAAAGGCCAAGGCGGGTTTTGAAGAGATGCAGAAGGAATTGGACAAAAATAAGTGATACGAGGTATCTGGCGCCTTTTTCAGGCAAGCGCCCGCTGATATTCTGCTAGATCCCGTTCTGAGAAGCAGCAAAAGATCACCTGCATGGGATTGACAAGGGTTTCAAGCGTGGTGCGTACCGTGGCAACAGCCACCTGGGCCGCCTTCTCAATTGGATAGCCATAGACACCGGTGCTTATCGCCGGAAACGCGATCTCCCTGATTCCATGCTGTTGTGCAATCTCTAAAGATTTTCTGTAACAACTTCCCAGCAGCCCTTTCTCGCCCCGTGCGCCTCCATGCCACACAGGACCCACGGTATGGATCACGAAACGGACAGGCAGTTTGTAGCCCTTGGTGATTTTTGCGTCTCCGGTCGCGCATCCGCCCAGCGTACGGCACTCTGCCAGCAGTTCCGGGCCTGCCATCCGGTGAATGGCGCCGTCAACACCGCCGCCTCCCAGAAGCGTGGTGTTTGCGGCATTGACAATGGCATCGATTCTTAGGGTCGTTATATCAGCGCGCATGGCTTTCATGGAAGGTTTTACCATAGTGTTTCTCCTATGGAATATTTCTTGGATAATATAAATAATTGTTTACCAATTAAACCCTAAATACAGCGCGCCGATCCCCGAGGAGGCCCCTTGTTTCAGGTATTAGGCCGTATCGAGGGGCGGCGCACCACTACTTCCTGACGCGACCTGCATTTAATTATCTTTCATGCGTATGCGTAACCTACTTATTGTCCTTTGCTGTGTGGCGTTTTCAGGGTGCATCAGGTACAGTTTTACCGGATCAACCCTGCCGTCGCACATCAAGACCGTGTCCATCCCGCTTGTCGAAAACACCACGGCCGAAATCGGGATAGAGGAGAAGCTCCGCGACCAAGTGTACAACGCTTATACGGGGTTGAACGTGCTTTCCGTGGTGCAGGACAACGGCGACGCTGACCTGCGCATACGCGTCATCGTGTACGCCAATGTACCAGACGAATACGACGCTTCGGGAAACGTGAAGACCTACAAGGTCACCATCACTGCCCAGGTGGCTTTTGTCGATACAAAAGAGAACAAGGCAATTTTTGAAGATACAATTACCGGCTCAGGCATCTACGACCACCGGACCGAAAACGTGGACACTGGCATTGGGATCGCCCTGGGCATGCTCAAGGAATCAATCATCAATAACACGGTATCAGGATGGTGACGTATGAAGTTTGTTAAGATGCACGGCGCTGGCAACGACTATATCTATGTTGATTGCTTTGCCCAGACCGTGAAAGACCCTGCGGCGCTGGCCATAAAAGTTTCCGACCGTCATTTCGGCATTGGCGGCGACGGACTTATCCTTATCGCCCCTTCGTCAGTGGCTGATGCGCGCATGATCATGTACAATGCCGACGGCAGCGAGGCCGAGATGTGCGGCAATGGTGTGCGATGCGTGGCCAAATACGTATACGACAACATTGTGCCAAAGGAAATGCTTCGGATCGAGACAAAAACAGGGGTCAAGGACATTGTCATGCAGGCGCGTGATAAAAAGGCCTTTGCCGCGCGCGTGAACATGGGCAAGCCTGTATTGGCCGCGCAGGAAATCCCCGCCATTCACCCGAAGCAGATGGTGATTGAACAGCCCCTGTCTGTTGGCGGTATGGCCCTTACCATGACCCTGGTGAGCATGGGCAATCCGCACTGCGTCATCTATGTTGACACAGTTGACTCGTTCGAGGTATGCAACATTGGCTCGCAGATCGAGAACCATCCCATGTTTCCCCGGCGCACCAATGTTGAATTCGTTGAGATTTTATCGCGCACTGAGGTGCGGCAGCGTACTTGGGAGCGCGGCTCGGGTGAGACCCTTGCCTGCGGCACAGGCGCGTGCGCGGTCTGCGTTGCGGGCGTGCTCACGGGAAAGACTGATACGGTCATTATTAACCGTTTGCGCGGGGGTACCTTAACGCTCGAGTGGATGAACAAGGACGAACCAGTGTTCATGACCGGGCCGTGCGTGGAGGTTTTCAGAGGAGAGATAGGTGAGTAAGGAGGCACGAGGCACGAGGTACGAGGTACAAGACCGGATACCAGACCTTCATTCATCTCGCTCCTCGCTCCTTGTACCTCAATCCTGCCATGTGCGATATTTTGTAACCGGCATTCTCTTCCCCGCGCTTTTTTTCTTGCACTGTTCCTTTGATCCTTTTCGTACGACCTTTGATGACACTGAAGACGCGGTCATGTATGAAGCTGCAGAAAAAACCTCGGCGCTCGCGTCCATAGACACCCTCACTATCATGGCGTGGAATATCAAATTCGCGGGCGGCCGCATCGACTTTTTCTTTGACTGCTACGGCGATCGAACTCTCATGACCAAGGATGAGGTAACGGATAATCTCGACGGGCTGGTGCGCAAGATCAATCAGGTAAATCCGGACATCCTGCTGCTCGAAGAGGCTGATATCGAATCAAAGCGCTGCGCCTATGTAGACAATATCCAGTATATCCTCGACCACACCAAGCTCAACTACGGCGCGTATGCGTCGCAATGGAAAGCTGATTATGTGCCCAGCGACGGCATTGGCCGCATCAATTCGGGTAACGTGATATTGTCAAAATGGAAACTCTCGGACGCGGAACGCATTGCCCTGCCGCTGCAGAGCGAGCAGGACGCGCTCACACGGTATTTTTACCTGCGCCGCAACATCCTGACCGCGCGGGCCGCGGTGCCTGGCCAGGCGAATTTCCGGGTCATCTGTATTCACGCCGACGCATATTCCCAGGATGGTACCAAGAAAAAGCACATTGACCGGTTCAAGGCGGAAATTGATCGTTTTGACGCAGCAGGCGCGCTGGTTGTTGCCGGCGGCGATCTTAATTCCTTGCCTCCAGGATCCACCATGCTGAAGGATTTTCCTGATTCAAAGTGCGTAAGCGAGGATTTTCAGGCTGATGATTTCAGCGAAGAGACAGAGTGGCTTGTGCCGCTGTACACCGCCTATGCCGAGGCCATTCCTCTTGCAGTGTATCAGGCAGACCAGGCGTCTTATTTTTCTCATACAACAGACAAAGATGGTTTTTGGAACAGGCGGCTCGACTATATTTTCACCAACAATGATTCCGGGTTTGTTACTGGTGCTGGCATGGTGCATCAGGACATTGGCCATGGAGGCATGGAAACCATGCCCCTTTCTGACCACGCACCGATAACGGTGAGGATAGTGTTGCCATGAGGTCTCTCCGGATATTTCTTTTTCTTCCATTACTTGTCTTTTCTAAGACCGCGCCATGGTCAGCAGGTACTGCCGCGACCATTCCCGCGCACCGGGTTGAAGTGGGTCTGTTCCAGCCTCTGTGTTACGGTCTTACTGAATCAGTAGAGCTTTCAACGTTTCCTTTGGTCAATGTGCTCATGCCCAACCTGGGCCTCAAAAAAGCGTGGCCCGATAAAGGCAGGCTTTTGCTGGCGTCCGAGCATTCTATCACCTGTCCAACACCTCTGTTGCGCACATTGGCGCGCGATGGTGCTGGCGGCCTGCTGCCGTCGGACGCGGTTGTTCCTGTTATCCTCACGGTCAAGAACCAGGCCCTGGTCACCAAGGAATGGAACAATGGTTTTTCCCTGACAGGCAAGGCGGGCATTGTGCTTGCGGCGCGGTTTGGTGACATGAACATGCCCACTATCGATTATGCGAATATTTTTCCCCGTACTGCGGTGTATCATTCAGGATATATAGTCAACGCTGGCGTGGATTTCAACGGGGTTATCCGCGGGCCGTTCGCGTTTTTACTCGACGCTGACCTTTTTCTCACAGGCCTCGATGATGGCGCGTATGCGATTGAACACAAGGGGCTTTTCATCTGGAACAAAAGCCACAGGTTCAGGACGTGTGCGGGGTACAAGGTCATCTTTGGAGAATATCCCTTTGGCACGCAGCTTGATGTAATGCCGTTTTACCCATTACCGGTACCGGTGTTTGATCTGCAATGGGGATTTCGATAAGAGTATATTTGCCTTTTTTAATCCATGGCTGCAATACAGAAAATCACGGGAATTGTTAATCCCAGGAGTGCGAGCGGAAAAACCGCGCACCGGTTCAGAGACTTGGTGGGTCTGTGCGACAAGCACCTTGGCCGGGCGGCGGACCGCATCAACTGGAAATTCACCATGAAAAAGGGCCATGCCGAGGAGCTTACCCGCATTGCCCTCGAAGAGGGCGCATCCATCATTCTTTCCGTGGGCGGCGACGGCACGCACAGCGAAGTGGTCAAAGGTTTTTTTTCCAAGACTGGCGCGGTCATACATCCGGCGGCCAAACTTGCGGTCATTCCACAGGGAACAGGTGGCGACTTGTCACGCAGCCTGGGATTAACAAGCGGCGCAGAGGCGGGTGTCAAAGCGCTTGCGCAGGGAACGACGATCGCGGTTGACGCGGGTGCGCTTGAATACACCAGTCTTAACGGCGCAACCGCAAGAACCCATTTTATCAACATTACCTCCATGGGGGTAAGCGGTGTCATCACCAAACTCGCAAACAGCGGCCCAAAGTGGCTGGGCGGCAAAACCGTGTTCGCGCTTTCCACCGCACTGGCATTTCTGAAATACAGGAACAGGCCGCTGAGCCTGAGCATTGACCATGGCCCGTTTGAAGAGCATGTTGTGGCGTCCCTTGCCGTTGCCAATGGCAGGTTTTTCGGCGGCGGCATGAAGATTGCGCCCACGGCGCTTCTCAACGACGGACTTTTTGACGTTGTGTGCATCGGTGATTTCAATTTCTTTGGGTTTTTGCGCCATTCCCGGCATGTCTATGCAGGCGCCCATCTCTCTGAAAAAGGGTTCTGGTGCAGGCAGGCGCGTACCATCACGGTCAGATCAGACCACGAGATATTCCTCGATGTTGATGGTGAAAACCCGGGTACGCTTCCCGCGACCTGTACGGTGCTGCCCCGTGCCATTACCCTGTTCACGGGCCCTGGCGCCGCAATATCCTGAGAAACCCTTTTTCAGACTTGCTGCAACAGTATATATTACTATTGGTACAGCACAAGGAGTAACGCATGGACGATCTTTCCCTGTTTCTCAGGTTTGTGGTGGCGCTTGCCATCAGCGTTCTCATGGGTTTGCAGCGCGAATTCGCGTACGAGCAGCACGACCGCGAATTGCCCACGGGTGTTCGTACCTTTGCCCTCATGGGCCTTATTGGCTGCAGCACGGCCTTTATTTCCGACACGCTTTCGTCGCCATTGCCCTTTATTATCGCGCTGGGCGTTGTGGGCGCATTTCTAGCCGTCAATTATTATATCGAAGCAGCCCAGGGGCAGGTGGGACTCACCACAAAAATGGCCTCAATTTTCACCGTCATTATCGGCGGCATGGCCTACTGGAGCCAGATTGAGGTTCCCATTGCCCTGGGAGTTGTCGCGACCTTTCTGCTCTCGGCAAAGATTGAGCTCCATTCATTTGTCCAGCACTTAAAGCGCGAAGATGTTGTGGCGGCACTTAAATTCGCGGTCATTTCCGCGGTCATTCTCCCTGTTTTTCCAGATAGGTCCTTTGGCCCCGAGCCTTTTAATATTTTCAATCCCTTCAAGCTCTGGCTTTTTGTGGTTTTCATCTCAGGCATCAGTTTTATTGGATACGTGATGATCAAAATTGTCGGGTCTAAAAAGGGCATAGGCATTACCGGGTTTTTTGGAGGCATAGCATCGAGCACAGCCGTTACCCTCAGTTTTACCCAGCGCAGTGTCGAGAACCAGGAATATTCCACCTCATTCGCTTTTGCCATTGTGCTTGCCTGGACCATTATGTTCATACGGCTGCTCGCAGTGGTTGCTTTCCTGAATGTGAGCCTTGTGCCGCTGTTGGTTATGCCGGTGGTTGTTTCCGTGATCGTGGGGCTTTCCTACTGCATCTATCTTTTCAAGTCTCAGAGTTATGGACAGCAGAAGGAGGATGTTGCGTTCACCAATCCTTTTGAAGTGGTGCCCGCGGTAAAATTTGTGCTTATTTTTATTGTCATTCTTCTTGTTTCAAAAGTCGCACAGCTCTATTGGGGCAACTTCGGCGTATATATATCAAGTTTCTTTGCCGGTTTGGCTGATGTGGACGCCATTGCCTTTTCCATGGCAAAGTTGAGCAAAGGGCCTGAAGGGCTCACCATTGCGATTGCGTCAAAAGCCATTGTTCTTGCCGCTGTGGCAAACACTCTGGTAAAGGGTACAATTGTGTGTGTGAGTGGCGCGCCTGCTCTCAGAAAAGCGATTTTGCCAGGATTTATTCTTATCACTGTTGCGGCCACTGCGGTCATCTTCTTTATGTAGACAACTCCTGGCGAATTGACAATTTTTTCTTACAATCTTTATAAAAGTAACGCCTCCAAAGGCTCTCTTTCCTGCAATTCAAGCTCCCGCTCTCTCAGCTGCAAGGGTAGTGTTGCCTGAAGGGTGAAATTTCCCATGGCAAGTCCAAGGTCGTATAGCGCCCAGCGGTTGGGATCGCCGTTTTCCATGGTTGTTTTGACCACTGTTAAAACCAGCAAAGGCGCGCTACCTGCCCACGTTTTGTTCCGGTCAGTAAGGCAGGCGAAGAGTTGTGCATGGCGCGGGGCGTCTTTTTTTTGCGCATAGACAAACCGCCATGGCTGTTCGTTCATGGCAGACGCTGCCCAGCGCGCCGCTTCAAACAGGGAGAGGATGGTTTCCTTTTCAATGGCCTTGTCCGCAAAGGCGCGGGGGCTCCAGCGCTTGCTGATGAAGGCGTGGACAGGATGGCCAACAAATGGTACGGGTTTCATATGTGTCTCCAAAGCTCTGTAAGAGATCGTGAGTGACCGTTTTCCAGGAAGAATATAGCAGATGAAATGAGAATTTTCAAGACACTTATCCCTCACCGGCCGTTTTGATATCCGCCTTTGGCGGACTATTCGACGCTCGGTCTACCTCCACTCATGCCTGGGATATCTCCGTGACAGCGTTTTCTTCAACTCCGGATAATGCTTTTCCCAAAATCCTGCCAGATCATTCGTGACCTGAACAGGTCTGTGGTTTGGCGCAAGTATCTCAAGCAGCACGGTTGCCCTGCCATTGGCGATTTTCGGTGACGCATTCATGCCGTAAAAATCCTGGATTCGTGACCTGCCCTTAGGCTCCTGACCCACTGTATATGTAATAGGCATGCGCCTGCCATTGGGCAGTTGAATATGAGACGGCGCCATGGAGTCAACAAAGTGTGATTTGCTCCCAAGAATTCTACGGATAACAGGTAACACTTCTTTTTCCCGCACAGCATTGTATCGCGTTTCCCCGGCACAGAGCTCTTTAATAATCAGTTTTTTATCATCATCGCCCATTTGCGGCAGGTTTTGTTCAGGGAAAATTGACGCAACCCAGCGAATGCGGTCAATATATGCCTGGGTTTCCTCGTCAAAGCCATTGAGAGCTAGATTTTTATCAACAATGTAATGTGCGAGAAATTCAGCCGCAGCTTCTGGATCAGGCTGGTCGTTTAGTTTGTCTTCAATGAGCACCCCAAGGCAGAAAGTTTTGGTGCGCTGTTCAACTGCTTTGCGCTCAGCATTATACGAAAAATTGGTTTGTGAGCGCCAGTTATCAGGAAAGAGTTCGAGTAACCAATCTTCCTCTATGCCGCAGCAGAGCGTTAAAATGGTTTTTGGCTGCTGGCCCCTGTTGCGTACTTCGCGTACTTCTGTTGCCACCAGGAATTGGGCGCCGCGCGCAGCGCTCTCGCGGGCAAGTTCGCCCCTGCGTCCGTCACGAAACTCGCATTGAAGCGTGCCCATGTCGCGGCGGCGGGCAAGCCGGTCAGGATAGGAGAGCAGCAGGGCCTTTGACAATGCGTGCGGATCTTCGGCATTATCGCGCGTGTGCATGCGCTGGTGGCGCAACAGGTTCAGGAAATAAGCCTGTGTACGAAGGACCTGGCGTGCAGCGCCAGCATTGAGCCCAAGCCTGGTACATATGGTTATATCAAAATGGGATTGCTCAGCGCGATCTATCAGATACGCTAATGCGTTAAAATCAGATCCGTGTTCGCGCATGGCTGAACGGTCGGGCAGATCGGGTTTGCCTGTTAACACCTGCCGCTCGGTCAGAACAGCGGCTGCAAGCGCGCCCATTTTTGGTACCCCGCGTTTGACGGATTCAAGCAAAAGCCGTGACAGCCGGGGGTGGGCTGGCAGTTTTGCCATTGCAGTGCCGTCGGCCGTGACTGAGCCATCGGCTTTGAGCGCGCCAAGCTCAACAAGCGTTTCAAACCCTGCCTTGAGCGCAATTTCAGGAGGCGGTTCAAACCAGGGGAATGTTGATACGTCATTGACCCCCATCATCTTTACGTTCAGCAGGGCTTCGCACAGATCAATGCGCGCCACTTCAGGCTGGGTGCGCGGGCTGCGTGTGTCATGATTTGCCTGGCTCCACAGGCGTATGCAGATGCCCGGTGCTTCGCGGCCAGCGCGTCCTGCGCGCTGTGCAGCAGATGCCTGGCTTATGGTCTCAACATAGAGGGTGTTAAAGCCTCTGTTCGGGTCGTACCTGTTTATACGCGCAAGGCCGCTGTCCACAACATGGCGCACGCCAGGAATAGTAAGCGAGGTTTCGGCAATGTTTGTGGCAACAATGATTTTGCGGCGGTCCGTTGGTTCCATGACGCGCTGCTGCTGGTGTGGCGGCAGATCGCCGTACAAGGGAAAGAGTGTGCAGAGTTCGGGCAAATGTGCGTTGCGCACTGCTTCGACCGTGCGCCGTATTTCATAGGCGCCGGGCATAAAGATCAGAATGTCGCCTGTTTCTGTGTTCATAAGCTGACGAACCGCCGTTACCGCATTGTCCCATGGCGGTGATTCGCGGCCAACAGCAGAGTAGCGTATGTCAACAGGAAAGACGCGGCCCTCCGTATGCACGGTCACGCTGTTTTCAAGATAGGCTGCAAGAGGCCCTGGTTCGAGCGTGGCAGACATAACAATAATTTTGAGGTCAGGCCTGCGTTCAATTTGCAATTGGCGCGTCAAGGCCAGGCCAAGGTCTGTTGTCAGGCTTCGTTCGTGGAATTCATCAAAGATTATTGTTGAAACATTTTTTAATGAATGGTCATGCAAAAGTCTGCGAGGCAGAATGCCTTCGGTAATGAACAGCACGCGCGTGTCATCCGAAACTGCGCTTTCAAACCTGGTCTGGAAGCCTATTGCCTCGCCGAGTTTTACATTGCGCTCGGAGGCAACGCGCGCTGCAAGCATTCGCGCGGCAATTCTGCGCGGCTGCAGAACAAGGATTTGGCCCTGTGCTATATCGGAATCAAGAACAAACTGCGGCACCTGGGTCGATTTGCCGCTGCCGGTTGGCGCGTGGAGTATCAGGCGGTTTTTTTCGCGCAGGGCTGAAACAATCTGTTCTTTGACATCGTAGATGGGGAGCGTAGAAGGATTCATGGGCGCATCTTTTCCGGCAGCACGGAGGCTGCCGGGTGATCAGTTATTTCTGTTTTTTTTTGGGCCAGGGACGGCCCATAAATCGAGACCGTCTTTGGTCTTATGATCAAGCGGCACCCTCCGCGTTGCCGCATTCATCAGGGGGGATCAAATTACCCTGCATATAATGCATTTTAAATACGCTGATTCAGGACACGAGGCAAGTACGGGATGGTCTGGGGGTTGGCCGCGCACTTCGAGTATCTGCACATTCCTGTTTTCGCGCGCAGCGGCATTGCTGATGACGCGAATGAGTTCCTGATCTGACACACGGCCAGAGCAGCTGCACGAGACAAAAATAGCGTTTTCAGCGCATATTTTAAGCGCCTGTGAATTCAGCTGTGTATAGCCTTTGAGCGCCTGGTCCACCCCGCGTGACGATTGGGCAAACCGGGGAGGGTCAAGCACAACGAGGCCGAAGCTTTCGTGGTCAGAAGCCATTTTATCAAGCATTTTAAAAGCATCGCTCCGGACCCAGGTAATATTCCGCAGGTTGTTCAGGGAGGCGTTTTGCCCGGCAAGGGCAAGCGCGTTCTCTGAGGAATCAATGGCTGTCACTTCAACGGCGCCGGCTTTTGCCAGATTTAGGGAAAAGCCGCCCGAATAACAGCAGATATCGAGACAGCGTCTGCCCACCGCATAAGCGGCCGCGGCCTTCCGGTTGTCGCGCTGGTCAAGGTAATAGCCTGTTTTATGTCCAGTGTGCAGGTCCACAAGAAATGAAATATTGTTTTCGACAATGGTAACGGGGCCTTCGGGCATGTTTCCCCGGATCAGTTGGTCCTGTGCTTCAATACCTTCGAGTTCGCGCATGCCTTTTTCAGTGCGCAGATACACAACCGCTGGCTGCAGCAGAGTAACAAGCGAATCGACGATAAGGTCCTGTTGGAGGAAAAGACCCAGAGAAGTGAATTGAACCGCAAGAATGTCGCGATAGCGATCAACGACAAGACCGGAGAGCATGTCACCTTCGCTGAAGACGAGTCTGCACCCAGTTTCCTGACCCATGAGCCCAAGGCTTGAACGCAGATGTATTGCACATGCGATTCGGTTGTGCCAGAAATCGTGTGTGAGTCTGACTTCTTGGTCCCACGAATAGAGGCGAACGCGGATCTGGCTGTTGGCATTGTACAGGCCATGGGCCACAAAAGCGCCGGTTCCGGAGATAACCGTGACTTCCGCGCCATTGGCAGGTTTGCCTTCTATACGGTCAACAGCGCCTGAGAAAAGCCATGGGTGGCGGCCAAACGCAGGGCCCTCACGTCCGGTCTTGAGATATACGCGCGGTAATTCAGCCACAGCGTTGATTGTTTACGCGGCCTTTATAATACGGACTTTAATGACACCATTGATGGCTTCGAGTTTCCTCGTCACATTCTCGCCCACGTCGCCATCGATGTCCACGATGTTGTAGGCATAGTCGCCCCTGCTCTTATTGAGCATTTCAGCGATGTTCATTTTCGCATCGGCAAGGGCTGTGGTGAACTGGCCCACCATGTTGGGTATGTTTTTATTGATGATGGAAATGCGCGTTTTGCCCGAGCGTTCCAATTGGCAGGCCGGGAAGTTGACTGAATTGGTGACATTGCCATTTTCAAGAAAATCCCGTACCTGGTTTGCCACCATGATTGCGCAGTTGTCCTCTGCCTCGGGTGTGGACGCGCCCAGGTGGGGGAAGCAGGTGACATTGGGGGCCTGGAGAATGGCTTCGTTGCCGAAATCAGAGACATAATGGGCGATTTTGCCCTCCTTGAGCGCGGCGATAAGCGCGGCTTCATCAACCAGCGCGTCGCGCGACAGATTCACAATGCGCACGCCTTTTTTCATGAGGCTGATTTTTTCGGCATTGATGAGGTGCTTGGTTTTATCAGACAGGGGCACGTGGACGGTGATATAGTCGGAATTGGCCACCAGCGCGTCGAGGCTGCGCGCTTTTTTCACATCGTGCGAAAGGCTCCAGGCCGCTTCGACCGAAATATAGGGGTCAAATCCTTCAACATCCATGCCCAAGGCCAGTGCGCTGTTGGCGACCATGACGCCTATGGCGCCAAGACCTATGACGCCCAGTTTTTTTCCCAGGAGCTCGGGACCCACGAATTGCGACTTGTCCTTTTCGATCATTTTGGAGATTTCAGCGCCTTTGCCCGCAAGGCCGCGTGCATAGGCCAGGGCGTCGGCAATGCGGCGCGAGCTGATGAGAAGCCCGAGGATTGCCAGTTCCTTGACCGCGTTTGCGTTTGCGCCGGGTGTATTAAAGACAACAATACCCTGTTCAGAACATGCATCAACAGGAATATTGTTGACGCCTGCGCCGGCCCGGCCAATGGCCTTGAGCGTGGCAGGCATTTTGCCGTTCATTTTAAAGCTGCGTAGCAGAATGGCATCGGGATTGGCCAGTTCCAGGGCAGTTTCATAAGTTTCTTTGGGCAGTTTTGCAAGGCCCAGGGGAGAAATTTTGTTCAACATGCTTATTCTGAACATGGCGCAGATCCTTTCGTAAAAACGTTTTATTTCCGGAATTTTTTTGGCAGAGTAATATAAAAAAAATCAGTTTGATCGGACCAGTATCTTTTCGCGTACGGTCCTGAAAATGAGCCAGAAATAACTTGGCGCGAAAAAGAGAAAGGCGGGCAGAAGGGCAAGCTTTCCCGAGCTCATGATGAGTATGAACATGGTTATGAAGTAGGCCACAAAGAGAAAGACCAGGTAATGAAACGGCTTGAGAGCGCGTTCGCAGCTGATGGTGGCCCTCAGGTTATTGTTGAACTTTGGGGTGCGGATAAAGGAGGTCTTTTTTCCTCTGACCGCATCTATGACCGCGAGCAGGCCGTTGAGAGAGAGGCCGATGCTGAAGATGACCAGAAGAAGCGGGTAAAAGAAAGTCCTTGGAGTAAATCCCCTGACACCGGCTTCGGCGATAAAATAGTAGAACCAGATCATGACGCAGTTGATGAAAATAAAGCTCAGGGTAAGGTACATATAGTGTATGTCGAGGTATTCCTTGGTTAGGAAGAGCACGGGTATTGCGCAGAGCGTAATGAGAACCGAGAAAATATAGCCCATGCCCGAACCCAGGTTCAGGGTGGCGTCAACTTTGTTGCGGAGCGAGACCGGAGATTTCCATATAACCGGTAACACTTTGACGAGTACTTCGCACATGCCTTTTACCCACCGGTATTGCTGGCCGTTGAAGGCGTCGAGGGTGGGAGGCAGTTCAGAATAGCACACTAGATCTTTAAGGAACACGAACTTCCATTTGTTCACCTGGGCACGGTACGAGAGGTCGAGGTCTTCGGTAAGCGTATCTCCCTGCCAGCCGCCTGACTCGAGAATGGCCTTTTTTCTCCAGATGCCCGCTGTGCCGTTGAAATTGAAAAAAAGGCCGCTTCTATTGCGTGAGGTGTGTTCAATGATAAAATGGCCGTTCAGAAAGGTGGATTGGAGACGAGTGAGTAGGGAGTCGTTGGCGTTTATATATCCCCAGCGCGCCTGGATCATGCCGACCTTGGGATCCGTGAAAAAGTGGACGGTTTTGGTCAGGAAATTTTCAGGGACAATGAAATCTGAGTCAAAGATGGCGACATAGTCGCCCCGGGCTATTTTGAGGCCCTCGGCAAGTGCGCCAGCCTTGAAATCTTTTCGTATTTTTCTGCGGATGTGTTCAATATTGAACCCGTCGGACCTGTATTTTTCCACAAGACTGGCAGTAAGAGTCACTGTTTCATCGGTTGAATCATCCAATACCTGAATTTCATACCTGTCTTTAGGGTAGGTAAGGGCAGTGGCAGAGCCAAGGAGTCTCTCAACAACATTAGCCTCGTTGTACAAGGGGAGTTGTATGGTAACAAAAGGCAGGTCGTTGAATTGGCTAAAAGGCACGGGGACATTTTTATTATAATAAACGTAGAAAAAGAGCAGTTTTAATTTATAAATGATCAGCGCGGAAAGCGAACCGAGCAATGGAAAGTAGAGACCAAAGAGCAATATGGTGAAAAAGGGGGTTTCTTTCAATTCCATAGTGGGCGCCATTTCCTTTTTTAAATTAACAAACGCCCATTAAAAGAACGTAATAATATCTTATTTTATTACAATACATTGCAAGTAATTAATTTAACCGGGCGTTAAACAGAATGGTGAATTCCAGCCTGATGAAGGCATTTTTCATCAGAATCTGTTTCAAGCTGGATAGTAGCATGATTTATACTGAAATTCTCATGTAAAAGAGCTCTGATTTTGCCCATAATACTGTTTCCTTCGGCCATGGGGATATTTGCTACGCGGACATGCAGTGTTGCAGCATAGAGATTTCCTGTTATTACCCAGATATGAATATCGTGGATCTCCTTTATCTCCGGGACTTGTGAGAGCAGCGTCTCTTTTACGGCATGTATATCAATGTGTTTGGGTGTTGCCTCAAGGAGAATATTGGCCGATTCCTTGAAAAGGCGCCACGCCCAGACAAGAATGAGGACACTGATCAGGAGTGAAAGCAGAGGGTCGATGAAGTAGAGCTTTTTATAATAGATGACAATACCGCCGGCTATGATAAGTACCGACGAGGCTGTATCGCTGATCACGTGCATGAAAGCGGACCTTATATTCATGTCTTTTTCAGAATCGGATTTTAACAAAAAGACACTGACAATATTGGTTATAAGACCGATACAAGCAATGCCTACCATCTCTTTTTCCCTCACCGGAACAGGAGTGATGAGCAGCGCTATTGCGTGGTAGACAATGAGCCCTGTGACGCAAAAAAGAAAGAGCGCATTGATGAATGTGGCGAGTACCTCGGCCCTGAAATAGCCGAAACTTCTGCGGTCATCGAAACGCCGCGAAGCAAGGACAATGGCAAAGTAACTCATGCCAAGGGCAAAGATGTGGGTAAGCATATGGCCCGCGTCGCTTAGCAAGGCCAGGCTGTGCGTGTGCAGGCCGCCCGCGAATTCGAGGAGCATGACCAGGCCATTTACCAGCAGGGCAAGCAGGAGATGGCGTTTTTCCGAACTCTTGTAGGTGTGGTGATGGTGGTTGTGGGAGTGGTCGTGCATAAACAGCAGGAAGCTGCCGGGCAAGGCAGCCTCCTGCATCATTTTAAGATTATTTCTGCTTTATTGATTCAGAAGGGCAGACATCCACGCAATTGCCGCAGTCCGTGCATTTTGCCGCGCTAATTTTGTAGATGGGGTCACCTTCGGAAATGGCTTCTTCCGGGCATTCGGGCAGGCATGCCCCGCATGCTGCGCAGTCGTCGGTGATATAGTGTGCCATGTGTCTAAACTCCTTTCTTTGGGTTATGTTTCACCTGAAAAGGCAGGTAAAAGTATAGTCTTTTTTTGTTTCGGAAAACAACCAAAACAGCGCGGTTTCTGGATTCCCCAAAGCCAAGAGGTTATATTTCCTGCATGAAAATTCTGGTGATTATTATCCGCATCATGCTAGCGCTGCCCCTGTATGCCCAGGACCTGGAAGATTCAACCGTGGCAACGCTCAGAAAGACCGGCGTGCGCGTCCAAAGTGTCACGCTGCTTTCCCCGGGCGTGCTTAAAGTGGCACCGGCCTTTTTCCAGGCCGACAGGTTTGAACTTCTGGGAAAGCTCATGACCGTTTTTCAGGAAGGGGACGATAAGGCCTATGCAATCAAGAGGCTTGGTCCAGGCTTGTTTTCCATCAGGAGCAGACGGACCATCCGCCAGGGCAGTACCCTTAGCATAGCGGCCATGGATAAAGACCATTTCATTGCATATGCCAATCTGAACCTTAAAAAAGGGGTCTCTTTTTCGTGCATAGCGGTCCTCGAGGCATGGTACACCGCGACCCCGTCAGGCGTGCGCTGTTCAACCGTGGTGGCCTATGAGGCGCCTCTCGCTGTCAAAGGCATAGACAGAGGCATGGCCTTTTTTACGGGAATGGGCTTTGTGGGAAGAAAGACAGCGGGATTTATCGAGAGAATGAATGTAACCATGGAGCGTGCGGCCGCGCTTTCGACCGTGGAATGGCGGCGAATGAGCGGCGACAGCAGTGCGCTTGCGTCCCTGTTTTTTCCGGTTGTATTTACCGGTGAAGAAAAGCATTTTATTACCAAGATGCTTGAAACCCCCAAGAGTCAAAAGTGAACAGGTCCTTTTCTAAGACCGATGGTCTGCTCTGGGCTGTCATTCTTGCCTATACGGCCGTTATCTATGCCACGCTTTCATGCGTAGGCGCCATCAGGAAAGAGCTGGTCGAACGGTTTGGTCCCCAGTCTCTTGATATTCTGTACGTGGTATTTATTGCCGCTGGCGTTATATTTCTTTGCGTGTGCCTCAGGCGTTTCCGGGGAGCGCGGCTGGTCAAAAGCCTGATCGCCCTGTGCGTTGCGGGCTGCATGTACGCCTATTATCTGACATCAATCAAGTACGCAATTGAACGCATCCATTTCCTTGAATACGGGGTGCTTGGCGCCCTGGTCTGCGCGACCCTGGGCCGGCGCATGGCCAGACTGGGCGCGGCAATCAGCGCTGTGAATATTGTGTATTGGATCGGGCTTGGCGATGAAACCATCCAGCATTTGCTGCCCGACCGGGTGGGTGAGATCCGTGACTGCATCACCAATCTGGTCTCCGGCGCCCTGGGCGCGGCCCTGGTCTTTATTCCCGCGGACATGGCCCGCGATCCAGATGCCCAGGCGGTGGTGCAACGTCCCCGTCTTATTATTGTTTTTCTCATGGTTTCGACCTTGATAACGGCATTATTCCTCGCGCGGGTCCATGGGTTTGGGTATGTGTACGAACGTAAGGAGACGGGGACCTTTTTCTCATCGCTGCCGCCCTCGGCCTTCAAGGCCATGGAGACCGATCCCGTGGGTGTTTCAGACCGGGTGCGAGCGGTCTACGAAGACGAGGCGGCCCGCCACCTGTTTCAGCGGGAGTTTTATTTTATCAACGATTACCAGATTACTGGCGGCGGTTTTTACCGGAAATACGACCACGCGTATTACGAAAACCAGATTCTTGAAAAGTATTTTCCCCGCTTCCTGAAATACCATGCCCTTGAGTCAGCGCGGTTTCACATGGCCCGGTACGACGCATCTACCGCGCAAAAGGCCCTTTTACACACAGTAAAGCTGCCCGATAGTACTGTTGCCTGGCTCTCCAGCCAGCTGCCGCGCTACAACAATCTCTTCACCAGCAGGGTGAAAGGGACCATTATTACCTCATTTGGCCCCGGTGACCTGTTCTTCTATATAATATTACTATTAAGTCTTCTGACTTACGCCTTGTTCAGGTGCCAGGGAAGGCTAAAACACCACCTGTAGACATCGTTTATACTTTATTTTGTGTCGTGCATTATTTCTTGATTTGTTTTTCAAGATATTGTATCTTACTACCCAACAGATTGTGGTACAATCGGTTGAATAGTCATCAGTAAAGAACACAACATATACGCTGCGAGGGTTTTGCACATGCACTTAAAACAGTTGCGGGTTTCAGGGTTCAAGTCTTTTGCCGACGACCAGGTAATCAATTTCAATTCAGGCCTTACCGCCATCGTGGGGCCCAATGGGTGCGGTAAGACCAACATCATCGATACCATCCGTTGGGTTTTGGGCGAGCAGCGCGTGCGTATACTCCGCGCTGAAAAGATGGAAGATGTCATCTTCAGCGGAACCATCAGAAGAAAGCCGCTTAATTTCGCTGAAGCGACCCTTACCATCGACAACCGGGACCGTTCGCTCCAGTCTGACGCTGATACTGTGCAGATTACGCGCCGTATTTTCCGGACCGGCGAGTCCGAATACCTGGTCAACAAAAAACTCTGCAGGCTCAAGGACCTCCACACGCTCTTTTTTGACACTGGCATGGGCCTGGGATCCTATTCGCTCATCGAACAGAAAATGATCGACCTCATCCTTTCCGACAAGGACGAGGAGCGGCGTATCATGTTCGAGGAGGCTGCGGGCATCCACAAATACCGCAGCCAGCGCAAGGAGGCCCTGAGGAACCTGCTGAAAACCTCGGACGATCTCAAACGGATTTCAGACATTGTGGGCGAAAAGGACCGGTATGTGAAGAGTCTTGCGCGCCATGTTACCAAGGCGCAGAAATACCGCGAATACCGCGATGAACTCAAGAAAATAGAAGTGGCCTATACGGGCGCCATGTTCCGCGGCGTGTGCGAGAAGATGAAGGAGGCTGGCCGCAGCCATGCTGAACTCAAGTCCGGCAAGGAAAGCATGGCCGCCGAGATAGCGACCATTGAGACCCATGTAGAGGAGAAACGGCTCGAATCGCACGCACGCGAGGAAAAGGTCATGCACGCCTCGCAGGAGACGGCCGCCATTGCCGAGCGCATTCATACCCTGGAAAAAGAGATGGCCCTGGTCAGCGCCAAGACAGAGGCCGCTCACCGGGCTGTTGCAGAATTGGGAACGCGGCATACGGAGCTCGAATCAAAGGCCGCGATCCTTGCCGAAAACCACAAGGGGCACGAGGGCCGTCTCATTGAACAGGAGGCGGGGCTCAAATCGGCCGAAGAGGCCTATGCGATGGCCAAGCAGGAGCTCGACGCGGTCGAGGCCGACTATCAGGAAAAGAAGCAGCATCTGGCAGGCATAAACACCGAACGGCTGCGCGTGCTCGAGGAACGGACCGAATTGTTATCACGTATGGAGAAGATCCGTTCCGACCTGGACAACCTTCTCGAAAACAAGGCCGCCATTGAACGTACCATTGAGAGCGAGGAACGCCGCATCGAGGAATGCGGACAGCGCATTAGCGAAAGTAAGGCCGTGCTCAACCGGGCCACCACCGAATACGAGGCCTTTGCCGCCACGCGCGACCGCCTGCATGCCAAGATACAGGAGGAAGAACAGCGGTATCGTCAGATCCTTGAGGAAGAGAAGAATCTTTCCGCGCACCTCATCTCGGACCGCAAAAGTCTCACCTTCATCGAAGAGATGCAGAAGAACCACGAGGGATACAAAGACGCGGTCAGGTCAATTGTCGAACGGTCCCTCGACGGCATCGCGGGCATTGTCGCCGATGTCATCAATGTAAACCCCGAATACCTGGCGCCGGTCGAAGCCGCGTTGGGATCGCGGGTGCAGTTTATCCTCGCGGATACGCGTGAAATCGCGGACCAGGCCATCGCCTACCTGCAGGAAGGAAAGATGGGCAAGGCGAGCTTCATTATCCACAACCAGATAAACACGGGCGAACGCGCCCAACACCTTGCCGCGCTTGAATCCATTGAAGGCGTTTTGGGGTGGATGGAAAAATTCGTCTCGTTCCAAGAAAAATACGTCGCGCTCTCGGGCCTCCTTTTCGGCGATGTGCTTCTAGTGAAGGACGCGGCAGCAGCGGACCGGGTGCGGGCCGCTGCCGGTACAACGGCCCTCTACTGCGTCACACCCGATGGTACTATCTATAATACCAGCGGTATTGTCCGCGGCGGCGAATTTACCAGCGAGGAATTGGGCCTCCTGAGCCGCGCCAAGGTCATTGAGACGCTTAAAGAGAGCATTCGTAAGCTCGAAACGCAGATCCAATTTAAAGAAGGGGAGAAGGCGGCCTCGCTCCAGACCATCAAAGAGGCGCAAATGGCCATGCTCGAGATCGATGAGAAGCTCTCCTCCGGACAGCGGGTGCGCCAGGAGCAGGAAGGAAGCATCCGGTATCTCGACGAAGAGATCATGCGCATACAGGCGCGCAAAAACGAGTCGCTCGAAAAAATTCGGATCATCGACGCGCGCTGCGAGGAGACCCGCGAGGACGAACAAAACACCGAGCGAAGCCTGGGCGCCATTGAGGACAAAAAGACCGAACTCGAAGGATCGCTCATTATTTGTGAAGAAGAGGCTGGCGCGCTCGAAAGACGGCGCTTCGAGGTCACGGAAAAGGCCAAGAACACTGAAGTGGCGCTGCAATCGGTCATCCACCAACTCGACAGTACGCGCCGTGAAATCGGCCGCATGACCGGCGAACTGGAGGACACCTATGCGGCGCTCGCCGATTGCCGGCGCCAGCAGCAGGCCTACGAGGGTGAAATCGCCGCTCATGTTGATGCGGGCCGCGAACTCGCCTCTTTACGCGAGACTGCCTCGCATGACAAAGACGAGCGTGAGCAGCACGTGCAGCGCTGCAAAGAGGAATACCACGTTTTCCTCAACGAGATCGATGAACAGCGGGCCATTGCGCATGAAAAGGAAAAACAACTCACCCTGCTTGCCGATAAGGTGCACGAATGCGAGATGGAGCTCGAGAAACTCTCTTCCCAGCGCCGCCACCTTGTCGAACGGATTTTTGAGGAATACGAGGTTGACCTCAACACTATACAGGACGCGGACCTAGTCCTCGATATGAACGAGGAGAGCGTGCGTGAGCGCATCGAGGTACTGCGCAAACGGCTCAAACTCATCGGCGCTAATGTCAATTTGAGCGTGCTCGAGGACTACGAGGAGGAGAAGAAGTCGTTCGAGGCGCTGGCCCGACAAAAGGACGACCTCGAGAACGCGACGAGCCAGCTCGAGAAACTGATCCGAAAACTCGACAAGGAAGCGAACGAGAAATTCATCGAGACCTTCGAAATTGTGCGGCAGAACTTCAAGAAAATCTTCATCGGCCTTTTCGAGGGCGGCGAGGCTGACGTGCGGCTTGAGGAGAGCGAGGATTCGCTCGAGGCCAAGATTATCATCTACGCCCGTCCCAGCGGCAAAAGCATGAAGAACATTTCGCTGCTCTCGGGCGGCGAACGCGCGCTCACCGCCACAGCGCTCCTCTTTGCGCTCTATCTGGTTAAGAGTTCGCCCTACTGCATCCTCGACGAAGTCGACGGCCCTCTCGACGACGCCAACATAGGCAGGTTCATCAAGCTCATACGCCAATTCTCGAAGCAGACGCAGTTCCTTATCATCACGCACAACAAGAAGACCATGGCCGCGTGCGATGTGCTCTATGGCGTCACGCTTATTGAACCCGGCGTGTCCAAGATGGTGTCGGTCTCGCTTGCCAGCGAGGAAGACGAGAAGAAGATCGACGCGCTCCTCGAAGCCGGCGTGCCCGCATAATCCTGTCCGGCGGCGTGCGGATTCTTTTTATTGACAACTCACCTCCACAGACTTTTATCGCAGGTGCTGTGAAACACGAGGAGAGCCCCCTATGAAACTTGATACCAAACAGCACAACCTTTCTTTACCCCAATTACTCGATACTGTGGCGCGCGAACACCCATCCGCAACCGCGGTTTTTTTCAAGGGAAAAGTGACAGACTACGACACGCTCAGCAGGCAAAGCGGCAGGACGGCCGCTGCTCTGTGCGACAGGGGAATCCGCCCAGGCGACCGCGTTGCCCTTTATTGCGTCAATTCCGATATATTTGTGATCGCCTATTTCGCGATATTGAAGGCAGGCGCGACAGTGGTCACGGTCAACCTTCTGCTAAACCCCAAAGAGATCGCGTATATGATCAACGACTCTGGCGCAAAGGCTGTCATATATTCCGATGTATTAAAAGACAAGGTGAGTGCTTTTCGTGAAACCTGTCCGGATCTCAAATTCCTGGTGAGCATTGGGGAGGAAAAATCACATTCCAGCGATTTGAACTTCTCTGACCTGTTACAATTAGACGCGCCTGTTCCCGCAATCGCGTGTGATACACACGAAGATGTCGCGGTTATTATCTATACCTCTGGAACAACTGGCCAGTCAAAAGGCGCCATGCTGACACATTATAATCTTACCTCAAATGTACAGAGCGTGTCCACGGCCATTAAGACCGAGCCCGGGAAAGACATTTTTCTCGTGGTGCTTCCCATGTTCCATTCATTTGCCGGAACCGTGGGCATGCTTACGCCCCTGCTGTCGGGCTGCGCCATTGTGCCGCTAGGCCGTTTTGATCCAAAAGAAGTCGCCGATACCATTGAGTCGGCCAACGCCACTGTGTTCCTGGGCGTTCCCAGCATGTACAATGCCCTGCTCAAACTACCTGACGACTATGCACACAAACTGGCATCTTTAAGATACGGGCTTTCGGGCGGCGCGGCAATGCCCCAGGAGGTCATGAAACGGTTTGAGGAGCGTTTTGGCAAAGTGATTTATGAGGGAGACGGGCCCACGGAATGCTCACCGGTAACATGTCTGAATCCCATTGATGGCAAACGGAAACCTGCGTCAGTGGGCCTTCCCATTCCAGGTGTGGAGATGAACATCATGGACGAGCAGGGCGCGGAAATGCCGCACAACCAGATAGGGGAGATTTGTGTTCGCGGGCCCAATATCATGAAGGGCTACTGGAACAAACCCGAAGAAACAAAGGCCTCAATGTTTGGTCAATGGTTTCGGACCGGCGATTTGGGAACCGAGGACGATGAAGGATATTTTTATATTGTGGACCGCAAAAAAGACATGGTCATTGTCAATGGCATGAACGTCTATCCCCGCATGGTCGAAGAGGTCTTGTATCAATTCGAACCCATCTACGAGGCAGCAGTGGTTGGCGAGCCGCATGAAAGCCATGGTGAGATACCGGTTGCGTATATCGCGTTCAAGGAGGGAAAAAGTGCTACACCAAAAGAGATCCGTGCTTTCTGTCAGGCCAGCCTGGGGCAGTTTCAGATCCCAAAGAAGTTTATTGCCATGAAGGAACTGCCCAAAAACGCCTCGGGAAAGATATTGAAGCGGGAACTGCGTAAACAGGGAGAACTGGAACGGGGCGTTGACAGCAGGTAACAACGGCAGAATTTTTAAAAGAGATAAAAGACATATGAACAAAACAAATACCACCACTGCTTTTGAAATTCATGGAAAACGCATAAAACAGAATCTGGGGCTTGTTCGCGGGCTCACTGTGCGTTCCCGTTCTTTTATTGGGACACTTGGTGGCGCGTTGCAGACAATCGTTGGCGGCAATATAACGCTTTTCACGGAATTGTGTGAAAAAACACGGCAGGAAGCGTTTGATAACATGGTGAAGCACGCTGAGGAGCTTGGCGCGAACGGTATCATCGGCATACGCTACGATGCCAATGAGGTGATGTCAGGGGTCACGGAAGTGCTTTGTTACGGCACCGCGGTTGTTTTGGAAGAATAATTCACAGAGAATTATATATCCAGGATTTCTAAACCTAAAAAACAAGTTGTAATCTATAGGATACATTTAATAGATTATTACTATGATAGAAGTTCGGCAATCTGAAGCCTTTTCTTCTTGGATTAGTTCTATCCGAGATAGCGTTACCAAGGGCCGCATTCTCGTCAGGATTGATAGGCTTCAATTAGGATTGATAGGAGATTACAAATCTGTCGGTGGCGGGGTTTCGGAACTTCGAATCAATTTTGGACCAGGATATAGAGTTTATGGGGTCGTTTGGCGAAAGGGAAATTAAAGTACGTTAAGCCTTTGGAATGGGCAATAACGGTCTAAATCCCCTTTTTTCGACAAACCTGTTCTGCTTCCAAGTGTAATCCCCGGTTAAGTTAATGTGATTCCAATGGATAGGAGCGATATGTTTGAGCAGTTCTTCCTCGATAATGTGTCCCTGGGCCCGCATTGCGGTCACCGCATGTTCCAGATAGACCGTGTTCCATAAGATTATCGCTGTCACGACCAGATTGAGGCCGCTTGCTCTATGCCGCTGCAGTTCGTAGGTGCGATCCCGGATTTCTCCCAAACGGTTGAGACATACAGCACGGGATAATGTGTTTTTCGCCTCCGACTTATTCAATCCCGCAGTTACCCGTTGCCGCAGACGCGGATCGAGCAACCAATCCAAAGCGAAAATAGTCCGCTCAATACGTCCGATTTCGCGTAAAGCGAGCGCCAGGCCATTCTGTCGCGGATAGCTTGCAAGTTTACGCAACATCAGAGAAGCTGTTACCGTGCCCTGCTTGATTGATGTGGCAAGGCGCAGCCATTCAGACCATTGGGCCAGAATTATCTTCTGGTTGATCTTTTCACCAAGAAAGTTCGACAACGCGGGGTAATCCTTCGGATTATCTGGTACATACAAGTTCTTATCCTTAAGGTCACGGATACGCGGTGCAAAGCGGAAACCAAGTGCATGGCACAACGCAAATACATGGTCCGTGAAACCGTGGGTGTCTGTGTAATGTTCCTCAATGCGCAGCTCGGATTCGTGATACAGCAAGCCATCCAGTACATGCGTTGCATCACGTATTGTAGAGGTGATGGCCTTGATATGGTAGGGTGCGTACTGATCAGAAAGATGCGTGTAGAGGTTGATGCCGGAATCTGTGCCATAACGCAGA
>MFYT01000007.1:0-98217 GCA_001789205.1 Candidatus Raymondbacteria bacterium RIFOXYA2_FULL_49_16
CTGCAAGTCCGGTTCTGTGAGGGGCGTAAGGTGTCTCTCATGATAAATACATTTTATTGTAAGGAGATACTATGACGCCTACTCGACATACTCTTTGTTTCTGGACAACAGCATTGATTTCGCTTGTTTTCATCCAGACTGCCACTGCTTCCAGTATCAGCGGAAATGTCGATATCTCTGGAGTGAATGACAAAAGCGGCATTGTGGTCTTTGTGAGGCACGCCTTGCGGTATGCTGCGGTCACCGGCACTAACGGCGACTTTTCCCTTACCAACGTGCCGGCAACGCCCTGCACGCTCTATGCCTATAAAAAGTTTCATCTTCCTTCAAATAAGATCATTGATGCCTCTTCAAATGTCTCCGGGGTCCGGCTTACGGTCTTTCCGGGAGACCTGAACGAAGATATGAACATCACCGCAGCCGACGGCGCTATTATGGATTCGGTTATTGCCGGACAAAAAGAAGCTTCAGGTATTCCCTACGATCTTGATAAGAACGGATTGACAGGCGCTAGTGACAAAGCCCTCATTTCCGCGCACCTCGGAAAACAGTATGTCGGTCATTTGCTCTATATGGAGACCTTTGATTACGACAGCCTTTTTAACTGGGTAAAAGAAGGGACCTGTGCCCCAAAAATAACCAACGGCAAGCTCGATATCGACTGCTTCAGTCTTGGAAGCGGCATTGGCTCTATTTTTAATGAAAACGTCTGGTTCAACCGCGACCTCGATTCAAACTGTTCCATGGGTTTCACCGTTTCAGTCCACTCTCGAAAGGCTGACCGGACATATATGGCCAACCTGTTTTTCTGGAAAGCCACCGGACCGGCCTATGGTCAGGACGTGCTTGAAACCACGCAGTACCGGTCGGGAGATGCAATTTATGACAAGTACACAAAGGAATTGTATTATTATTCCACGACATTCTGGAGAAAAGGGGACTTGACCAACATAAGGAAACTGACTCCGGCAAAAGCGAACGACTGGAACGGGACCCTGATTGGCGAAGGAACCGAAGACGCAACGCCAATGCAGAACATTGTGTACGATCTTGGTATATCCCAGGTAGGCAAAGCGATTACCATGTATGCGAATGGCAGCGTGCATTTCACCACACAAGATCCGGATGCGCAGTCCTATGGACCGGGGAAAGCATCCATACGGAACCTTAACACCAAAGCGCTGTACGACAATTTTGTTGTTTTCAAAGAAGACAATTCGCCAATTATTGAAGACGCTACAATGTCGATAAACACCGGCGGTTGCATTCGAGAAGGCGCGATTGAAATACAGGTAACGCCGAATCCATTTAATCCAGCGGCGACCATCACGGTCCGGTCCAACGCTAATAATCAAAAGACAAACGTCAGTGTTGGAATTTATGATGCTGCCGGACGCAAGGTTTTCACCAAAGCTTTGTCATTGGACATGAGCCATGCCTCTGCGTTCCAATGGAATGCACACGGACACCCTGCCGGGGTGTATATGGTCAAGGCGAATATGGAGAACAGAGTGTACGCGAAACAAGCCATGTTCATTCAATAGTCTAACGAATATAAAAGGGGGCCCCATGAAGTCATTAGCATATTCCATTTCCTTGTTCCTGCTAGCATCAAACATTTCTCTTATGGCCTACACCACCGAGGACGGGAAGGCCGTTCCGCCATTGCCGCCACCTCCCGCCGCAAACGTTGTGTGCAGCACATCCGCCCAGTTTTATATGGCCATGCGCACCCAAACCAGCGGCAAAACCATTGTCCTGAAAGACGGCACCTATCCTCTCGCGCCATTCGAACCCCTGGGAATCGACTCCAGCAATATCACCATTCGGGGGGAATCGGGCGATCCCACCAAGGTCATTCTCACTGGTTCGGGATTCAGGAACTGCACCAACCGAGACGAGGAAATGCTGGTATTGTATAACGGGGGTTTTACCCTGGCCAACCTGACGATAACCGATTCACGCTGCCACGGACTGAAGATCGAAAATTCTCGCGACGACAATGTACTCTTGCACAATGTCCGCTTCATCAATATCGGAGAACGTATGATCAAGGGAGGCAGTGTGTATGATCCGCTAAACTGGGAAATCCGGTACTGCCATTTTGAGAACACACTGGTGCCCATCAACGACGCGTGCAGAAGCGATCATGACAACGGTGACTATATCGCTGGCATGGATATAATGAATGGTACGAATTGGAATGTCCACGACTGCTTTTTCAAAAACATAAAAGGCGCAAACGGCGCAGCCCGCGGGGCGATTTTCTGGTGGCGGGGAAACAGGGACATGACCGCGGAACGGAACACGTTCATCACCTGCGACAGGGCCATATGCTTTGGCAACCCGAGCGGCGACGGCGACGTGACAGACGGCATAATCCGCAATAATTTCATCGTCAAAGGCGCGTATATCGGGATTGAGGTTGATAACTGCGCAGGAATCAAAATATACAATAACACGGTGTACAGCGCCGACGCAACCTATGCCCGCACCGTACAGTTCCTGAGCAATGGAACAGGCAATGAAATGAAAAACAACATTATCTATGGACAAATAAGATACATTGACGGCGCCTTCCCGGACACCTCCCACAATGCTTTTTATTCCACCAACACGAATATTTTTAAAAATAGTCAGGACGAAAACCCCCATCTTTCGAGCAGCGCAACGATGGTTATCAACAAAGGCATTGACCTTGGGACAAATGTCATGGACGACTGGGATGGCAGCGTACGGGCGTCCATTGACGGACAAATAGATATTGGCGCTGATGAATACAGATTGAACGATGCCGTCGAACGCGGGTCTGACATGGTGCCTGACGGCATCACCCTTGTTGCAGGACCGAATCCGTTCAATCCGGTTGTCACGATCCATACAAACGCACACAGCCGCGCTTCCCTTCGGGTATTTGACGTGTTCGGCAGATCTATTACTGATCTATCCTCGTCCATTAGCCATGGAGGGGCGATGTGGGATGCGCACAGCTTTCCTTCGGGAATATACCTGATTACTCTGCAAACGGAAAAAGCTTTCAAGACGATAAAAGTGACATTACTTAAATAAAAACTAACAATGGAGGACCAATGATTTCTCGAATTGCAGTTAGCGTCATGGTGGTATTGGGCGTTCTAACCGCAGACATAGCCGCACTGTCCATTACCTCAAAACCCATTTTGATAGCCTTTGCCCGTAGGCCGTTGGATCATCCGTACAGTTACCAGGTGGAAACGGATGCGCCACGAGGAAGCAGCGTGATATATTCACTTGAAACAGCCCCTGAAGGCATGTCCGTTGACGCAACCGGTATTGTTTCATGGGTGCCAGACCACGAACAGGCATACTATAACGATGTGACGGTCAAAGCTGTTGTTGGCGCCGGCCAGACAACACAATCTTTCAGAGTATTTGTGCACGGTATCAATGACGCCACAAAACTGAATGTCATGCTGAAAAACATGGAGTTTAACAACACCCACACAGCCGAACGCCCAAGTCGCCACCTGATTTTCCATATCGGCGACAGTCAATCGTATCAGCAATTCTGGGGCAACAAGATGCTCGGCGCGTGCACAGGGCCTGTGCCTACCCACTATCCCCGTATGTGGGGCGCCTACCAATCAAATAACAACACCATTTGTTCCGATCTCCTGAACGACGGAAATCTCGGGCAAAGTTTTGTGCGTACCGGAGGGCATGGAAGCAATTACGGCAACTACAGTGGTGAGGAAGCTTCGTGGGGCGTTTCCATCACTCCCACTGCAATCCAGACCAACTGCAATGGCGGATGGGCCGCAACGGTCGCTTTTGGACACAATGACGCGAAATCGGGAAGGTCTGCTGAGGTTTTTTCAAGGAACATGGCGGCCATCTGCGATACGCTTCTAAACAGAAATATTGTCCCCATTGTTTTTGTCATACCGGACGGCGTGCCTGGCGGCAACTGGGGTTCAGCCGGTGCGCTTGCCCTCTATCCTGAATACGCGGACTCCATGGTTGCCATGGCGCAACGGAAAAACATCCCCTGCGCCGATCTGCGGGGCGGATGCCAGACGTCCGTCAATATGGGAGCCGCGACTCTGACCGCAGGGTCATTATTAAACGACCAGGTGCACTACCGCTGGAACACGACTCCTCCTGCCAATACAAACTCTTTGCACGATTGGGGCGGAGCCATGAACATTGCCATGCACGAGCTGGCCCACCTTATCGGGTATATGTATGATTGCGGCGCAAAATCACCGGTAATCGGCAATACCGTATACTACCCAAGCGGTCTGCCCTTGGATTCACTCAGGACGGCCTGGACTACTATTGAAAACAAACCAATTGCCGTGCCCACACCAATGTCTGGGACAACCATTGCCGCTGCGCCGAATCCTTTCAACCCATCCACCGAAATCACCTGCATTTTTGCCGGGATGCAGAGCTACAAAGTATCGCTGGACATCTATGACCTTACAGGCAAACTGATAACGCATCTCTATTCGGGAACTATCCATGGAAAACAAGCGGCGGCAAAATTTACCTGGAACGCTTCCGGTATTGCCGCGGGCATGTATGTCACCATGCTGCGTGCGAATGGAAAAGTGTATTCCCAGAAACTCATTCTAGCAAGATAAGGTGGTACACATATGACCTATCAATTCATTATTTCCTGTATTCTTGTGGCAAGCGCCGTACACGCCTATGTCACCTTTGACGGCAAAACCGTGCCACCACTGCCACAAACAGCCAACGTGTATAATTGTACAACGGCGTTCCAGTTCCGCGCAGCCCTGAATACCCAGACTGCAAACAGGACCATTGTCCTGGCCAATGGCACCTATGCCATGGGCAACTATGAATATCTGACCCTTACTGCGGACGGACTGACCATCAGAGGAGCGACGGACGATCCCAATGGCGTTGTAATAGTGGGAAAGGGCATGGATAATTGCGTGGATGTTGAGGAAGAGATATTCAGGTTCGAAGGAGCGAACAACGTCACCATCGCCAACCTGACAATTTCTGAATGCCGTTGCAATGCGGTAAAATTTCAAAGCGGACCTAACGCCAATGTTATTTTACAGAACATCCATTTCCTCAATGTCGGCGAACGGATGATTAAGGGCCCCCACACTCTTGATGCCCAGGCATGCTCAATACGCTACTGTCTCTTTGAAAATACACGGGTCCCGCCATCCATACGGTGTGGCGGCAGCACCGTTGATTCTAGCGGCGACTATATTGCCGGCATGGATATTATGAACGCCGACAACTGGGTAGTACACGACAACTGTTTTTTAAATATCAAAGGCGCCACAGGACAGGGCCGCGCCGCCTGTTTTTTTTGGCATGGGGATACAAACATAATCGTCGAAAGAAACACGTTCATTAACTGCGACAGGGCCATCAGCTATGGCAGCCCCGGCGGCGGCGACGGCACTACAATGGTTGTTGGAGGGTATATTCGGAACAATATGATTCTTGCGGGCGGAACAATCGGCATTGATTTAAATGGGTCTACAAACGTGAAAGTCTATAACAACACTTCCTTTTCTTCACTTGGCAGCTCAGGAGGCATCATTTCCAACCAAAACCAGGGTTGTGAAATAAAGAACAATATTCTTCTGGGCAGTATAACATACCTTGGTGAGGGCGAAGCTCCCGATACCGCGAAAAACGTATTTGTCTCACGTACCCAGAAAGCCATTATTGCACGTTGGTTTCAGGACGAGGCTAATGCCGATCTGCACTTGAAAACTGATACTGCAAGCGTGGTGAATTGCGGGCTTAACTTGTCCGGTGTGACCAATGACTGGGACAATCTTCCACGCTCTGACGGCCAGACAGACATTGGCGCGGATGAGTACTCGAACAATCCAGCGGATATTGATGTGGCGGCTGTTGTATCGGGTAAAACATACCTGGGCAATCCAACGCCAAACCCGTTCAATCCATCCACACTCATCAGATATGGCATTTCGAACAACCGAAGCGGGGCTTTTATAACAATCACAATCATTTCACCGGATGGCAGGCGTATGAAAACCCTAGTAAAACGCCATCAATTGGCTGGAAACTATGCCATTGTATGGGACGGGACCAATGAAATGGGGCACAAGGCCGCAAGCGGCATGTATTGTATCCGTCTTTCCACGGGCAGGGAAGTAATGACAACCAAAGCTGTGTTTATACAATAGTGAGGGTTTTCAAGTTCTTTTTTAGCTCGGTAAACGTGTAATGAGGAAAACGTATCAGTAGCGCTATGACAAGTCAACAGGGTGGGCAGTGAAATTGTTTTCTATAATATCAAAGGAGCGACAGGCGCGGGGTCAGGGGAGGTATTTTCTTTTGGGGCGGGAACCCTGGATACACCAACACTAACATGATTGTGGAACGGTGCACGTTCGTGGGGTGCGACAGGGCGATCTCCTATGGAAACACCTCAATAACATTGTTTTCGGCAATATAATCCATTTGTATTGCCAACGACCGGGTGGTATGGAACGCTGCTGGCATGGCAAGCGGTGTGTATGTATTGCGGATAAAAAGCGGGAATCATGTATACACAAAAAGACTATTTTTGGCTCAATAATGCATTGGCCAAGCCCCCGTCAGTTCCGTTGCGTTCTGCGGCGGAGCTGACTCTATTGTTTTCCTGGCGTATGGTCCAGAAGGATTGTATTGTTAATGAACAACTTCAAATGGACTGGTCCCTCTGTTTGTGTAGATAATTAATTGATATAAAACAAGATAGGATAATACTAAGCCGTTTGGCCGGGCATTTTGTTTTTCCATTTGTAAAAACGCTCAAGCTTTTTCCGGATTGTTCCGATATCTTTCCTGAAGGCAGCCCACTATCGCTGCCTCGAAGGACAAAGGATGTCCTTCATCAAGTACCAAACACAAAACATGGAGGTTTTGTATGCGTATCAATCACAACATCAGCTCAATGATCACGCAGGGTGCCCTGCGTCAGGTCAACAGGGACATGAACACTTCCCTGGAACGTCTTTCCACAGGTCTCCGTATCAATCGCGCCAGTGACGATGCTGCGGGTCTCAGCGTATCAGAACAAATGCGCACCCAGGTGCGCGGCATGCATCAGGCCAAATCGAACGCGCAGGACGGTATTGCCCTGCTCCAGATCGCTGAAGGAGCTGCGAACGAAATCGAATCAATGCTCCAGAGAATGCGTGAACTGGCTGTCCAATCGACCAATGACACGCTCACTACCACTGAACGCGCGTATACCAACCAGGAATACACCTCGCTCATGAGCGAAATCGACCGCATCACCAACGTAACCCAGTACAACACACAGACACTGCTCGATGGTCAGATCGGCTCTTTTGGCGCAACCGGCAGCGGATCGTGCATACTGCATATTGGTCCCAATTCCTCGTCCAATGATCAGTTCACGGTCACCATCAGCGGCACATCGATTGGCGCCATGGGTCTTACCAGCTCAAGCATTACCACGCAGATGCGCGCCAACAGCGCCCTTACCTCAATCGACGTCGCGCTCGGTTCGATCAACCAGCTGCGCAGCGATCTTGGCGCCTATGTCAACCGTCTCGAGCACGCCATCAACAACCTGGACAACCAGGAGCACAACACGCAGGCCGCCGAGTCATTGATACGCGATGTGGATTTCGCGTCAGAGACCTCGCAGTTCACGCGGAACCAGATCCTCACGCAATCGGCGACCGCCATGTTGGCCCAGGCCAACGCGATCCCGCAGAACGTGCTGACGCTGCTCCAGTAACCAGGTCGGACAACGTACGCGGACACGGCGAATAGATACGCCTCCTCCAGTGATGGAGGGGGCGTTTTTTAATTATATTCACCTAACGAACCATGGCATATGAAAAGATACTCGTCATTGCTCTGCACAAGCATGGCGATAATGTGCAGGTTACCCCGCTTTTCAAAGCGCTGAAAGAGCTCTATCCCGGAGCGCACCTGGCGTGCCTTGTTGAAAAAGGCTATTCTTTTGCCTTTGAGAACAACCCCCATATCGATGAAATGGTCCTCTTTGACCGGACCAATCCCGCGTTGGCGCGTCAATGCATCACGAACGGGGAATTTTCCCTGGTAATCAACCGCCAGAGCTCGGCAGAGGGCGCTGACCTGGCAAGCCTGGCGCGTTCAGCTAAGATACGGGGAGTGCACCTCGATGATACGGGAAGCATTGTCATTGACGATCCCTGGACCAGGCTCCTCTTTGCCCTGGTAAAAAACAGGCGTATCAATCCCTTCAACCTGGTCGATTATGGCCTGCATGTCGCGGGCGCTCATACGGGCGAACGGCGCCTCGATCTCTATTTTGATCCCCATACGGCTGACGCATATGCCGCATTGCTTCGTGCCAGGTCAGAGGGGCCGCTCCTTGCCGTACAGGCGGGGTCGCAGGCTGAATACCGGAAATGGCCGGCGCAGAGTTTTCTCCAGGCCATTAAACGCCTGCTTCTGCGCGGTCCCTGCACTGTGGCGCTTCTCGGTTCATCGGAAGACTACCGCGCAAACCAGGAGATAGTGGCGGCAATACCTGGCCATCTGCGCGCGCGGGTCATTGATACCTCGGGTATTGTGACCTTGCCCATGCTTCCGGCGCTGCTCAAAAAGTGCGGCCTTCTCATTACCAACGATACGGGTCCCATGCACATTGCGGCTGCTGCGGGTTGCAAGGTGCTGGCGCTCTATTTTGGCGGTTCGTTTCTTTCTGAAACCGGGCCTTATTCTCCGGGAAACCTCATTTTATGCGGCCGCATGGATTGCCTGCCCTGCGCCTTTGGCCATGAGTGCAAAAAGGCGTATGCGTGCAAGGAAATGGTGTTGCCGGACCAGGTCGCTGAGCTTGCCGCCTATGGCGCGGGAATGGCTGATACGGTGAATGAGAAACTTTTTGCGCAGGGCATGGTTTATTGTTCGCCGCACAAGGCCTGGGACCAGCCCCTGGTCTATTTGCCCTTTTTCAGGACACGCCTTGGCAGCGATGAACTCACGCGCCTGGTACTCTACGGCGCCCTTTCTTCAGCACTGCTTCATACGCCAATCGATGTCCGCGTTTTTGCCAGCCGGATTGCGGCCTGTTACACCAATGCCCGGCAAGCGTTCAACGCGCCTTTTTCCGTTCCATTGGACCTTTTCCATCCGGTGTTTCCCCATGCGGGCCATTTGGCCCAGTTTGGAAAGACGGTTGTTGAAACCATGGAAGCATTGCGTTCGGCCCTTGCCGCCGTTGCCTAGGCGCGCGAGCGTTTGCGCATTTTCTTTTGTTCCCGCTGGTATTGGAGCTCCTGATAGAGTTGGGAGAAATTCTGGGTAGTGAAGGACATTTCCGAACCCAGGATAATGATAAGCGCAAGCATAAGGAGCGAGACAATAAAGACCGGTAGAATGCTGAGTGAACCGTAAAGCTTGCTATATGCGAATGTTTCGCTGATAAAGTATTTGAAGATGATACGGCCTATTTCATAGAAAGCAGCGGCGAGAATGCCGCCCATGAGCGCGGCGCGTTTTTTCACCTGCGCGCGCGGCAGGCGTTCATAGAGAATGGAAAAAGCGAAACTTAGGAGAAAAAACGAAAAAATGCGGCCGGGAATTTTGATTATCAGGTTTTGTTCAAGAATAAAGCCCTGGACGCGCACGGAAAGGGAGAAAACCGCGGTAAAGAAAATGATGATGAATGTGATGAGTCCTAGCCTTCGGTGATATGGCCGCGGTTCAGGTACGTTCCAGGTCACATTAAATATGTCGATGAGCAGATCGACCAGAAGCACCAGGGTAATGATAAAGATGCCCGTCCCAATCCATCCCACTGTCATGGCGTTCCCCGCAAATGAGGCAATGTACTGGTTGATCTCTTCAGAGGTATAAGGGAGAATCTTGAGAATGAAGGCATTGACTTCCTGTTGATTCAGGAAGAGTTGTATTTTCAGTTTATTCAGTTTGTACAAATGGTTCATGAAAAGCGACAAAGAAGCGATGAGCGGTATGACCGCGAAAAGGAGCGAATAGGCCAGGGCCGAGGACCTCATGAAACCTTTTTTCTTTCTAAATTGGATGAGCGTCAGGAGTATATATATGTATATTACTTTCAGGAGCCTGAAAGGCAGAATGACGATCCTGGAAAATATTAAGAATCTGAAAAGGCGCATATGTACTTTGAAGATACAAAATGGTCGCGGTCCAATAAAAGAGTGAAGCTGTCATGAGGCTCTTTGTCGCGGCAGTGCCGGATGCAATGTGCCGTCAGCGGCTTTCTGAATACATTGGGCTGTGCGGCGCGTACCCAGACCTCCGGTGGACGCGGCCCGAGAACCTGCATTGCACACTTCTTTTTATCGGTGAGGTCCACGATGATCATGCGTCCCTTATCGACCAAGGTTTGCGCCAGGCATTGCGCGGTGTGCCAGCCCTCAGATGCGTACTGCGGATCACGGGGTTTTTCAAGAACAGGGAGGGTGCGGTCCTCTGGGTGGGTATTGAGCCTCCTGAACCGATTATGGATCTGGCCGCACGCATCAGGCAGGCGTGCCCCGGGTTTGGTGATGCCAAGCCTTTCAAACCGCATCTAACTATTGGCCGCGGTCAGGGCAGGAAGGACTGGAGAAAGATGATGAAACCCTTAGCCCCTCTCGCATGGCATATTGACCGTATTTTTCTGCTCCAGAGCAGGCTTATGCCCGAGGGCGCGGTCTATACGGTTAATAGTGAGTTTACCCTTTCACAAATTGACCCCTTATGAAGTCAGACATTATATTTTCTTTGTCGTACCTATGATTAAAGAATTCGGCAAATATAGCATTGAAAAGGAATTGGGCAAAGGCGGTATGGCAACCGTCTATCTTGCCATGCACCGCGACCTCTATCGCCATGTGGCGCTCAAGATAATGCATCCCCATCTTGCTTCCGAGGAGCAGTTCCGGGTGCGCTTCGAGCTTGAGGCGCGCGCCATTGCCCAGGTTGAACATATCAACCTTCTCCAGGTATATGATTATGGGAAACAGGGCGACCACTACTATATTGCCATGGAATACATCGATGGGGAAGAAGCGGAGCAGCTGGTAAAAAAACACGGTCCTTTTCCCGCGGAAGTGGCCGCGGTCGTGTTCCATGGCGTGGCAGCGGGGCTCAGCGAGGCGCACAAGAAGAAGATCATCCACCGCGACATCAAACTCTCCAATATCATTATAAAAAACGATGGTCTGGTCAAACTTTCTGATTTTGGCATTGTTAAAATGGAGGATGTGGCCGGTCTTACCAACACCCAGGATGTGGTGGGCACACCCTACTATGTCTCACCCGAACAGATCCGTGGTGACAAACCATCGGCCCAGTCCGATATCTTTTCTCTGGGCGTGTCCCTGTATTTCGCGGTAACGGGCAAGTTCCCCTTTACCGCGCCCACTATTCCAGCCATCTTCAATCTGATTTCCCAGGGAAATTATACGCCAGTCAGGGAGACCGGCATCTATGTGCCCGACGAGTTGGCGTTTGTCATCTCGAATTGCCTGGAAAAGGAGCCCCGGAAAAGGTACGACACTGTGGCACGGGTGGCAGAGGAATTGAACGCCTTTCTTCACCGCCACGAAATTTCGAACGATAAAGACCTTGTCGAGAACTACCTAAAAGACCCCAAAGGCTTTGCCGCGGGTCTCAAGGTGCGGAGTATCACCACCAAAATCACCAGGGGCAAGTCCTTTCAGGAAAAAGGGCTGATTTTTGAGGCGCTCAAGGAATACGAATCCATTCTGCAGCTCGATCCCGGGAACAAAGAGGTCAAGGAGCATATTGTCCAAATCCGGCAGGCAAATCCAGTGACCCAAGACACCAGCGTGACCCTCGACACCATCCTGGTGCCCAGGAGAAAAAAGACCGGCCTTATGGTCGCGGGAGTAGCGGCCTTTTTGCTGCTCTGCGTCATGGGCGCGGGCATCTATTATTCGCAGCAGCAACGCCAGCACGAGGCCGTACGTGCCCAGGAACGGTGGGACTCGCTTTCCGCCCTGCGCGAGATCGACACTATCATGTTTCCCGCGTTGCCCCGTCCTGAGGCAGTGGCAGTTGCGGCAAAAGCTCCTCCATCTGCTCCCAGAAAGGCGATGCAGAAAAAAATCATTGTCCCGGCCGATGCCAGGCCCGCACCTCTGGCCGAAGCCAAGGCCGATACCCCAACGGTCCAGCCGGCACAGCCTGCGCATGAGTGCTTTGGGTATCTTTTTGTTTTTTCTGAAGTATGGGCCACTATATTGCTTGATGAAAAAGATTATGGAAAATCGCCCACAAAAACCAAGATCAAAGTGCCCTGCGGCGAATATTCCCTGCGGCTCGAAAGCCCCGGAGGAAAACGGTACACTGCCCGTGCGGTGATTACCGAGGAACAGACCACCCGTTTCCAGGTGGGACAGGCAGATTTTCAATGAAGATATTTCAGGCAATTGTTTGTACTGTGCTGTTCGCGTCCGTCGCGTCCTGGGCGCAGGAATCCCCGGCCTTCGAGGAAGAACGCTGCTTTGACCATTACCGGCAGGGTGAATACGAACGCGTTGTCGATTGTCTCAACAGCTTCCTGTATACCGCAACCACCACTGATACCGCGCGGCTCATTGCGGCGTATGAATATCTCGGTGTGTGCCTCATGATGGTCGATAAGAAGCTTCCTGCGCGCGCGGCATTTGACAAGCTCCTGGGCATGGACGCCGATTACGAACTGAACCCCAATAAATACCTTCCCGAGGTAATTTCGCTTTTCCAGATAGCAAAGTTCGAAAAAAAGACCTCCCTGCGCGTTATGATAGTCGATTCCATGCCCGCCTATTCCGCGGTTTTCAACCTCATTCCAGGCGGCGCGCCCCAATATATGAACGGCGAGAAGAAGAAGGCGTTCCTGCTTGGCGTAACAAGCATCGCCTCGCTTGCGCTCTCCATCTATGCCTATACCCGGGAATCATCGTTTGAATCCGGCACGTACGGGTATAGGGAAGAGGACGTGGCAAAGGCGCGACGGTATCATGTCATGCACCAGATTTCAGTCACCGTTTTTCTTGGCGGGTATCTCTATGGCATCATTGACGGGTTTGTCAACAAGCGTATTGTGGTCAAGCAGTAAGGAGTTTGCGTGGCGCGTATCGTGGTGACTAAAGCCGGCAAGGAGCTTTTCAGGCATGAGATCAGGAAAAAACTGGTCTCCATAGGCCGCTCTCCCCAGTGCGATATCGTTCTTGCCGAGGCCGATGTCTCTTCGCTCCACGCCAATGTGCTTGGGCTCAGAGACGGCTACCAGCTGGTCGACCTCGACAGCACCAACGGCACACAGGTCAATGGCGCTCCGGTCACCGAACAGACGCTCAGGCATGCCATGGTTTTTTCCATAGGGCAATTCGCGCTCAGGTTCGAGGAGGCGCCTGCGGCCGCTGAAGGCGTCACGGCCTTGTTCCCTGGCGCGGACAGCCTGCGCGAAAGTAGCGATTTGCTCAAAACCATCCGCTATTCCCATCTCTCACATATCGCCCAGGCGAACAAAGGCGCGGGCATTGCCCTCGAACGGTCGCTTACCGATCTTGAGGCTGCCATTGCGTCGGCTGAACGGTCCAACGCCCAGCTTGCCATTCTTTTTGAACTTGCGGAAGCCATCAACTCCGCAAAGGGATATACCGTCATACTCGAAATCATCCTTGAAAAAGCCCTTTTAGCAACAGGCATGGAGCGCGGCGCTGTGGTGCTCTACACTGCCGAAGCCGCGCTCGAACCAGTCGCTTCCGTGGGCATGGAGCAGGATGTGGCTGATAAAAATGCCTTTGTCATGAGCCATAGTATCATCAACAAGGCCATTGAGGCGGACCAGCCCCTGGTGGTGGCCGACACCCATGCAACTTCTGAATTCAACGCGGCCAGTAGCATTGTAACGCAGGGCATAAAAAGTTCTATCTGCCTGCCGCTGAAAAGCAGGAGCAGAAAAATGCTGGGCGGCCTGTATCTCGACAGCAGGTTTGCTTCCATGCATCCGGACAATACGCGTCCTGAATTTCTGCGCATCTTCAGCATTTTCACGGCCACGGCCATTGAGACGCGCCAGGCGGCCCAGCGTGAAAAAGAAATGGCGGAGGAGCTTGCCGCAGCGCGCGAACGGGAAAAATACAACCGCCGGCTCCAGGAACTGGAACAGGAAAACAAGCGGCTGGTGAAAAAGGCGGGCGCAAACCGCAGACACGATGTGCTGGGAGAAAGTCCCGCCATACGCAACCTTTTTGACATGGTCGAAAAGGTCGCGCCCACGGACGTTCCCCTTCTGCTCACGGGCGAAACAGGCACGGGAAAAAGCCTCTTGGCAAAATTCATTCACGATTTTTCAGAGCGCAGGCAGGCCGAATGCGTGATCATCGACTGCGCCTCCATTCCTTCGGAACTGCTTGAGTCCGAGCTTTTCGGATACGAAAAGGGCGCCTTTACCGGCGCCGCTGCTCAGAAAAAGGGCAAAATAGAAACCGCGGACAATGGCACTCTTTTTCTCGACGAGATCGGCGACATGCCGCTTGCGCTCCAGGCCAAGATGCTCCGTTTTCTCCAGGACCGCCAATTTGAGCGCGTGGGCGGTACCAAGACTATTTCCATCAACGTGCGCATCATTGCCGCTTCCAATAAAGATTTGAAAAACGCGGTTTCCCTCAAACTCTTCAGGGAAGATCTCTTTTACCGGCTCTGCGGGGTCACGCTCGATATGCCGCCGCTGCGCGAGCGGGGAGAAGACATCCTGATCATGGCGAGCTCCTTCCTGAACGAAGTGGCAACGCGGAACAGTCTTACCATCAAGGGGTTTACTCCCGAGGCGCGCAACCTGGTGCTTGCCTACGCATGGCCCGGCAATGTCCGGGAGCTGCGGAATGTGGTCCAGCGGGCCGCCATTTTGTGCAAAGGTGAATTCATTGAGCCGGACGACCTTGGACTCGATAGCGCGGGCATAGACCGGAAAAAGGAACAGACGCTCAAAGAAGCGCGCGACGAAGTGGATAAAAAGGTTGTTCAACAGCAGCTTATTGAACAAAAAGGGAACCTTTCCAAAGTGGCCCGCATTCTCGATCTTGATCGGGGCACGTTACGCGAACTTATAAAAAAGCATAATCTGTCCCTGCAGGAGGAACCGTGAAGCGCTGGAAGAAACCCGGTATGGCCGCTGTTTTAGTCATTGCTCTTGCATTGGCCGCTGGGTGCGGGTATTTCGAATCAGCCATTACCCCCATTGAGGCTGGACAGACCCAGCTTGAGGGCCGGGTGGTTGACGCTCTTTCGCGCCAGGGCGTTCCGGGCGCAATCATTACGCTGAGTGGCAAGAACGATACTACGGTAATCAGCGGAGAGGGAGGGACGTTTCGGTTCCCCTATGCGGCAACAGGGAAAAAATCGCTCCAGGTCAGCGCGCCAGGATACAATCCCTTTGCCCTTGAAACAGATCTTACACTCGACCTTAATGATATAGATTCACTCTTTCTTGTCCGCACCAACAATCCCCCGCTTTTTATCAGCGCGCTCTATCCGTTGTCAAACGAGCAGGAGGTGCCGCTTACCCTGCAGTTCAGTTTTGCGGTTGCAGATTCTGATTTTGCCCGCGATTATACCTGTGAAGCGCTCTCTTTTTCCTTCTATTTTGGCGACTTTCAGCCGCCGGCGCTTGTATTTCAGGGCAGGGTCGACACGTTGGCCTCTCGTCTGTATGGCCGGCACCCAGGCTTTAATTCGTATATTATCAATGCTCCCGATACCGCGCTTGCGCTTACGGCCGGGCAAACCTATTTCTGGAAACTTGTGATCAGCGACACGCTGGGTGATTCAGTGGTCCATGGAATAGACTCCTTTGTTACCCGGTCGAGTTTTGATTCGACGTGTCCGCAAGAGATGGCGCTTGTAGAAATGGAGACGCTTTCATTCTGCATGGACAAATATGAATTCACAAATGCGGATTACGAGGAATTTGACACGCTCTATACCAGCGCTGACTACCGGTGGTATTCCCAACGCACTGACGGTCCGGTGATCTTCAAGAGCTGGCAAGATGCACGCCAAGCATGCCAATCGCTGGGGAAAAGGCTTTGTACCATGAGCGAGTGGGAGGCCGCAAGCAGTGGATACCAGCGGTGGAACTATCCCTATGGGCCAGTGTACGACTCTTCAAAATGCAATACAGAGCTTCTCGATACCACTCAGAACCCTTTTAATGGATCTGCCCAGGCCGTGGGTGACAAGCCTGACTGTGTTTCGTGGGCAGGTATCTACGATTTATCAGGGAATGTTGAAGAATGGATTATGCTAAGTAAGAATATGCCGTTTCAATTTGACCAGAATACCGGACTGCAGGTTTATTCTTATATTGGCGGTTTTTGGGGTAGTAGCGAACGGGCGACATCGTTCAGCGTAAAAACAACCAGTTATAACTACAATGATTTCATAGGGTTCAGATGTTGTAAAGATATTGAATGATAAATGATGGTGAAAATTTCACCATCTGTCCTTATTTGATGGTGGAAAAACCATCAAGAAATCATGAAACGCTTTGTGATATAAGTTATAAGCCAATAAAAAACAGCATCTTATATTAATTAATGTTTTGGCATGGAAAATGCTCTATTAATCTTTGAGAAGATAATTATGAACTGGAAAGCAAAATTAATAATTTCGCTCGTTGAAGCAGCAGGTTTCTGTCTGCCGCTTTTTGCGGGCGGAAACTATAGTCCAACCCCAAGGGAGTTGGAAGCTTTCAGGAACCTCTATACTGGTGTCACGCAATGGCCTGTGTGGAAAATCAGCAACAGCCGGATTGCATTGGATGGCAAGCTGGACGAGGTTGAATGGCAGCATGCACAGAAGATATATCTCACTGGTGAGAAAATGTGGAACGACAAATTTTACTCGCACCCCTTTCTCTGGACTGGCCTCAAAGATTTTATCGCTGTCTGGCGTTTCCTGTACGATGCCCAGTATTTATACATTTCGTGCGAATTTTTCGATAATTTCCACAGCGAAGGCGATAAAAGCAGCGATGGCGCGCTTGCCACCGAACCCTGGTGGTTCAACGATGCAGTGGAAATCGCCCTGCTTCCCTCGATTCCCGCACAAATGGGAAGTACTCCGCTTGCGATAAACTGGGCCCAGCATATGGTGCAGTTCACCAGGAAATTCACTGGTGAAATCGGTCTTGTGGGCAATATTTGGGGTGCCAGGGTCCCGGCTGAGCCATACGATACTGAAGGCAATTGGCTCACGGTCCCCGAGGGCAGTGATATCATCGCGGGCATTGAAACCCGGGCCCTGCCGCATCCCGATATCGTGCGTCTTTTCGCATATCCCGGGGCTTGGTGCATGGAAATACGCATTCCCTTTGCCGGCATATTTCCCGAAAAAGGCAATGGGTTCATACCGCCTACGGGAAGTGTCTTTAAAATGAATCCTTCCATTTGCGATGATGACAATCTGCTGCGAGCGCCCGATGACAATACTTCTCACCGGATCGACATGGACCGGTTTAAAGTCGATTCCCTTGCCTGGTGGGGAGCAATAAATGCCAGCGATACCGCCCTGTTCAATAGCTGGAGAAATCCCGCCTTTTTTCCCACATTTGCCTTTGCTGGTCTGCGCAATGGTACATCTGTTTGGGAAAAAATGCCCGATGAATTAAACCTCTATTGCGGCGCCACCCCGGCCAAATATGAGGAAATTATTTTGACCGCTACTTCCGTTGAAGCCGGAAATGGCGCGTTTCCCGCCGCACCAGCGCTGCATGTGTCTCCCAATCCTTTTGCTTCCAGTGCGGCAATCACCTTCTCCGTGCCAAAACGCAGCGTAGTCAGTCTCAAGGTATTTGATCTGTCAGGCGCTTTGGTAGGCGATCTTGGCAACGCGACCTATGCGGCGGGTACGCATACTGTCCTGTGGAACGGTAAAACAATACACAACCTTCAGGCCGCTCCTGCGGTGTATCTGGTCCGTCTGAACACAGGCTTCCAGATACTTATAAAAAGAATAACAATAGCCCGGTAGACAATTTTTAGCTTCACTCTCTTTTCACAGAAGCGCTGATGGCCCTGCTTAGTGCGCAGGGTCGTCAGTGCATTATACCTGCAGAAATGGTTTTTAACACCGCGTAGTGTAATTTCTGATCCAAAGGAGCAAGTTCATTATATTATATTCAATAGGATATAATGGTACGCAAAATCCTCTATCTTATCGGCCCCGGCTGCATTACAGCCTCGCTGGTCATTGGTCCAGGATCAGTTACTGTTGCTACAAAGGTCGGGTCGCTTTTTGGCTTTGATCTTGTCTGGTGGCTGGCGGTGCTTTGGCTTTTCATGGTCACCTTTACGCTTATGAGCGCGCGGATCGGTCTGTTTGCCGGATCCAGCTTTATGACGCTGGCTGCGCGCAAACTCGGCAGGCCCTTTACCATTGTACTCGGTATTTCCGTATTTCTCATCTGCTGCTCTTTCCAGGCCGGCGATGTCATTGGCGTAAGTTCGTCCCTTGCCGCGATCACCAATGCGCCCGAGACCTTTTTCAAGGTGGCTTTTCCCTTGCTCTGTCTTACACTCTATTTTTTCTCGCCCAATATCTATACGTATATCGAACGGCTCATGCTTGCCATGGTCGTCATCATGCTGGGGTCGTTTCTCACTAATCTTATCATGGCGCGGCCATCACTGACCCTGCTTGCCGCTGGTTTTGTGCCGAAAATGCCCCATGCCGGACAAATGAGACTCTTTACGGCCATGGCTGCCACGAACTTTGTCGTTGCCGCGGCGCTTTATCAATCCTACTTGGTCCGTGAAAAAGGATGGAGCAGTGAGGATTATTCCCGTGTCCGCGCTGATACCATCATTGGTATTTCAGTCCTCTTTCTTCTGGTTGGCGTTATTACCGTCACCTCTGCAACAGTGCTCAAGCCGCGCGGCATCAATGTCCAAACAGCGGCTGATATGGCGTTACAACTCGAACCCCTCCTTGGCGCGTTCAGCAAATACCTCTTCTGTTGCGGTCTTTTCGCAGCCTCATTCTCGTCCCTTGCGGTGAACGCGCTCACCGGCGCGACCCTGCTTTCCGACAGTCTGGGAAGGGGAGGGGACATGAAGTCAGGAAGCGTTAAAATCCTTGCTTCATGTATCATGCTATTCGGGCTTGGCGTGTCGCTTTGCATGGGAGGCGCGCCGGTCAAATCAATCATTCTGCTCCAGCGTCTTACTCTACTCACGGTGCCGCTTCTGGCTTTTGCGCTGGTGTACCTTGCAAACACGCGCGAGATTACCGCGCACCGGAAGGCCGGAATAGCCATGAATTGCATCGCGGGCTTGGCGTGCTGCCTTGTCGTGCACCTTTTTATGAATCTTGTCAAGTCGTTTTTTTAAACAAGGAGTTGTGTATATGGGAAAAAAACCGTGGAAATTGGCAGACATAACCCAAAAGGACGTGCTTGGGCTTGGTTCGCCGGCATATGAAGTGGCAATCATTCCCTTTGGCTCAACAGAACCGCATAATTTCCATCTACCCTATGGGTCTGATCATTATGAGGCTTCGCACATCGCTGACGCACTCTGCGCCCGGGCATGGCAAAAGGGCGCGCGCGTGGTGCAGCTTCCCACAGTGCCCTATGGCGTGGACTGGAACATGATCGAATTTCCCATGGCCATACACATGAGCCCCAGCACCCATCTGGCCATTTTGCGCGATATCTTAAAATCGCTCAAGGCGCACAACATCATGAAGGTGATTGTGCTTAATTCCCACGGCGGCAATGAATTCAAAGGACATCTACGCGAACTGCATGCTGAAACGGATCAATTCCTTTGTCTCGTGGATTGGTGGAAGTGCTGCCAGGACAAGGCGGAGAAGATTTTTTCCACGCAGGGCGAGCATGCCGGACAGATGGAGACCAGCGTATGTCTGCACTTTTTCCCTGAACTGGTGAACATGAAGCACGCGACCAAAGGCAAGACCAGAAAGTCGCGTTTCAAGGAAATTGAGAATGGCAGCGTCTGGATGTCGCGCCCCTGGCATCTGCTCACCGAGAATTCGGGCCATGGCGACCCCATGGACTCCAGCGCTGAAAAGGGAAAGCGATATATGGAGGCGATTACCGAGGAGCTAGGGCAGTTTATCGCGGAGCTCTCGGCAGCGAAGATGGATAAGAAGTTTCCCTATTAAAAGACACGGTCTTTTATAACCTCTTTATCGAATGAGTATAGCTTGTATTTTTCTTATATAATTATTTCAAAATCTTGATGATTTCCCGGAAGGCCGCGTGTTCGGCTGTTTTTAAAAGTTCAAACACGGCCATTTCAGTGCTGGAGATAATGGCGCCTTCTGCCTTCATTCTATCCAGGGCAATCTGTTTGTTCTGGGGCAGTCGTGATGATACGGCATCTGCCAGCACATGCACCTCATACTTCTGACGCAGCAAATCGGAAACTGTCTGGTATACGCATACATGGGCCTCAATGCCCGCGACCAGGACTTGTTTGCGGTGATATGACCTTAAAACCCCAATAAAGGCTTCGCATCCATAACAACTGAAACTCATTTTAGGGATAGGGTCTGCTGTTGGCAGCAATTGAGCTATTTCAGGGATTGTCTGGCCCAGGCCTGTGGGATTTTGCTCTGCCAGAAGCACAGGGACTTTCAGGATAGCAGCGCACTTCACCAGGCGTTGTATGTTGGCGTGCATGGTCTCCTTATCATGTACCAGATGGGCCAGCTTGCCCTGTACATCGATAATTACCAGCGCGGAATTGTTTGGTTCCAATCCAGGCATATGTTTTCCTCGTTGCCGCTAAAGGCGGTCCTCATGACAAATGTGGGCCTGTTCAACTAGAACAGCAGCCCTCCTGAAATCGCTACCTTGGAAACGGTCTCACTTTCAATGTTATGGTAGCTAAAATTAAAATTAAGCAGGATTCGTGTTCCGGTGAACGGAATGGCATAGCCTGCCCCTGCAAGAAAACCGAAGCCAGCGTCGCTGCTGGAGGCGTTGCCAAAAGTAGTTTGGACCACCATCCTTGCCAGACCAAGGTCGCCGCGGAGGAAAAACCCGTCGCCGATATTGCGGCTGACGAAGTGCATGACACTGGCCCCGTAAATGTATTGGTTGATTTGGACCCATATGCCTCCTTCAGACACACGGTCGCCAGCGCCGTTTATAATGAACCCTATGGCGGTCCGGTGCTGGTTGACGGGGAAGTAAAATCCAAGAAAATCAAATTCAACGCATGTACGGCTTACTCCGGGAATATTTTCAATAGTGTTCATCAGTTCCTGCAAATTCTTTGGATAGGTAATACCAGTCCATCCCAGGCCCCAATAGGTGTACCAGGACTCGTTTTTTGTCCGCAGATTGGTTTCGGCAACAAATTCATTATCACCCGGACTAGCAAGTGTTTCCTCTTGGGCAATCGGGTAAGACAGAGCTGCAAACCCAATGATCAGCACTGTCAGGAGGATTTTCATTCGGAACCCCTTTGGTTTTTGTGGTGTGGCCATTGCGCTATTCAGTACCTTTATACATGCTGCGCCAGCGTTACTTTTAAGTAAGATTATATTTCCGTCAAAGAAAAAGCAAACTTTTTGTTTCAGTTTAACATCGGCCAAAAAATTCCGTTTTCTCATGCGCCTGCGTCTCTGGAAAATGGTCATTTTTTTGCCTAGGCCCGAGATTCGCGCCAACTGCCTAATATTGTTTTCTGCTTAACTAATATTTAAAGCAGGAAAAATTTGTGTTAAAAAAGACAGAAGAAATATTTGCTACGGCAGAAATGTCTTAGAGTGCTTCAGCTTGTACGGCAGGTATTCGTCCATCACATAGTTGAGCGTATGGGCCGCAAAGGCCTGTTGCTCGGCGCGTACGCCCATTTCAATCAACTGATTAATGGCTTTTTGCCATTCTTTGTGGTGTTTGAAGAAGGGATCATTTTTCAGCGCATCCTTTGCCCGCTTAATGTCCACTTCCTGCAATGGATGCGTGGGAAGCTTAAAATCTTTGATGTCCTGTGGCGTAACCCCTAGGTATTGCGCATGGGGTACGCAAAAGAACCTGTTGATGTGCGCCGCGTTTCCCGAACCAACCTTGAGAGTACGGTATATATTGGAAAAACCGTAGGGGTCGCAGTCAACAAACGCGTAGACCGGGAGTTTGCATTGTTCTGACAGTCTGCGGACAAACCGCCGGGTTGCCCGGGTGGGTACGCCGCCCAGCGAAACCAGGATGCAGTTGGCTTTTGCCCAGTATTTATGGCTTTGGAGCCGCTGAAAAATACCGCCAGTCTCAATCGCCAGGACGAATTTCGCCTTGGTCTCGAATTTCAAGTGTTCATTCAGGCTGGGAATGGAGTAGGCGCCCGATCCAAAGCGTGTACAATCGATTTTCTCGATTTTCCCGCTTTCAAGGTCTTTGTCGTATACGATGAGCTTGCCCGCAACCGCACCGCCATGCTCTTCCGGAATAAATCTGAGTTGTTCGCGTGATACTTCGTATATAGAGAACATGGCCTCAATATCATCCATGACCGTGTCCGACTCTTCCTGCTCGTCAAATCGCGCCTCTTCCCAGTTTTTTGACTGGTAATACGCGTCCCTCTTTGTGGCAAAGTCATTTGTTTCAATAAGGCCTTTTGAGAGCGACATCATGCGCAGGGTCTGGGCAAAGGGTTTTACCGTGCTTACCGAAAGCGTGCGTGATTTTTTTTGGTTCAGGATCTTAAAAAAGCCCTCGGCAGCGTCGTATCTTACATTGGAAAGCGCGCGCAGGGGGAAATAGAGCGAGGGCGTGGTTTTTTTCAAGATTTTACCATGGATATCTGACGCGGTTTTTTTAATATATCCGACAATTTGTTTGTCGTTGATCTCGGGTCTGATGTCCAATGTTATCTTACGTTCCTGCTTTTTTGGACTCATATGGCCCTCTTTTTCTCAAGCACTTCGGTGAGGGTGGTTACAGCCCGTTTCACCTCTTTTTCATTCAGGCCAAGGATGTCCTTGAGCGCAATACCGATCTGAGGGATATAGGTCTGGATGTAATTTATTTTTTGGAGCGCATCGGCCACTCGCCGTTTGTGGCTTATGTGGGCGGAAATTTTTCTGCCGCACTCCTGGAGAGCCAGGCGCATCTCCTTGATGACCTCATCATAGCTGGCAATAGCTTCTTTGCTCTCCGAAGTGAAAGGCACCCAAACCGACGCCATATGCACCATGATAACCAGGGGACCGGAAGGCAGGGCGCCTCGCGCCTGATCGAGACCGTAGTTTTTCCAGTCAATGCCCTGCACAGTTTTGAAAATGGCGCAGGCAGACTGCTGGTAGAGGAGGGGAACGCGGTTGGCAAACCTGAATACCTGGGCAAGCTCGTCACCCGGCAGTTTTCCCCCATAGGCAATCCCCGCCTCTATCTGGAATGGGTTGCCGCGGTATACGGAAGGCGGTCTGGTCGTTGCCACGAATATCTCAGCTTCAACTTGCTGTTTGAGTCCGCTGACAATAAGATCCTCGCCAATGGGCGAAATGCAGTCAGTGGGTGGGTTCATTATTTTTACTTTTTGTATGGCCCTGAATAAATTGTCAGCCTCTTTGAGTGCAATGGCCTTGGGCGATGCGTTGGGATTCAGGTTCGCGGCAGCGCATATTTCCCCTGCTACCTTTGAGCTTACACGCGAAAAGTCTGACTGTAACGCGCCTTTGAGCGCGCGTGAGTTGGTGGTTTTGAGCATCTTCATGAGCATACCCAATTCAACGCCATATGGATGCGGCTTGATCTCCTTTGGCGGAAGCGGCAGCTGTTTTACACTCCGGATATATTCTGCCTTTTCCTCCCCGGTAAGCAGTTGGAGAGTATAGGTGATGGAAACGTGCGGGTTGGCAATGGCTGTCTGGCGGACATATTCGTCAACCGATGAACGGCCCTTTTGGTATCTTCCTTCCAACTCGATTTCAACCAGAGTGCCGTGGTCTTTTGGCCAGTCCATCTCAATATCACGCAGAATTTCTGGTTTGTTTTGGGTTGTATTCAGATGCAGATGGTAATGGTGCGCGGGTTTGCCTTTGCCTATTTTCGAGGTTATCTTAATTGGCTGGCCTGTTGTAAGCTGCCCGTACATGCCGGCCGCTGAAATACCAATGCCCTGTTGGCCCCGTGACATCTTCATTGAATGGAATTTTGAACCGTAGAGCAGTTTGGCAAAGATATTGGGTATCTGGTTTTTAACAATGCCAGGACCGTTGTCTTCCACAGACATTGAAAAGCGATCTTCGCTCAATTCTTTGAGGGTAACCGTGAGATCAGGTAGAATGCCAGCTTCTTCGCATGCGTCGAGGGAATTGTCCACGGCCTCTTTGACAGCGGTCAGAAGCGCGCGGCGCGGGTTGTCGAATCCGAGTAAATGCCTGTTTTTGGAGAAAAATTCAGAAACAGAGATGGTCCTCTGTTTCTCCGCCATTTGTTCCGCGTCAGCGTAGACGTTTTTCTGTTTCTTAGGCACCGGCATCTGATACTTTGGCGCTCAAATTGGCGAGTTGTTCCGCCAGCATCTTTTCGTAGTTTTGTCCCAGCACTTCCACTTTTTTCATGTAGCGAGTGCAGAAAGTTGCCACGTTGGTCAGCGCTTTGGCGTTCAGGTCGTCGATGAGCTCTTTCAGTGAGTTGATGTTGAGTATTTCGTTTGTTGAAACTTCGAAATAGATGTTGGGACGGCTGGTAATGCGGTTCTGGATGTCGGACGCCATGAGAACCATGTCAGCGATGATGGATTCATTGCTTTCGTCTGTTTTGAACAGATCGATACCTTTAATTAGCTGGTCGACCAGATATCTGCCGTTAAAGACATATTTCCGGGCGTTTCTTCGGCGGGCGCTTGCACTGTTTCCTGTTTGGACAGCGTCTCAATTGGCGTCTGGTTGGGTGACGCCGCTGAAACTACCTGAGCTGTTGCGACCTCGTCCTTCAGGATAATGACTGTGTAGAGGCTGTCGATGACCTCTTTCTCGTTGGTTGAAAGCTTCTGGAACAAGGTCTCGCTTTTTTCCTTGACCTCTTTTTCCTTAAGCCTGAGCTTTTCCTGCTTTGCCCTGAGAAAATCGATCTCCTGGGTGCATTCTTCCAGTTCCTGTATTATTTGGGCGAGGTCTTTCTGCCATTTCCTTTTTTCGTCAATAAGCTTCACGGATTCCTTGCCGATGGATTTGAGGCGCTCCTCTTTTTCGCGCACGTTGTCTATTTTTTTCTGGTAGTAGTCAATGAGCATGTCGATGGTTTTCGCGTCTTCCTCGCGTCCGCTTTTTTTCAGCAGCCACAGTTCCTCAAGCGCCCGCTTGCTGTTCTCTTTCTCACGCTCAATCATGCGCCCGGAAATATCGAACATGTTTTCCTGGCCGCGTTCTGTCTCGGCTTTTTTCAGGGCGTCAAAAATGCGGTTGTTGCCTGCCACGGGAGAAGCCGGCCCATTTATGGTGATTGGAGAGGGAACCCACCTTTTTTCATTTTCTTCCATAACAAACCCCTGTCTATGGTTGAATGCCTTCACTATAATATAAATTTGCAGAGGGGAATTGTAAAACGAAAAATATTTTAGAGCGTTTATTCACCCGCTTGCCCGCATACGGAGAAATAGTGACTGAAAAACCTATCACTGTCCACGGATAGTGCAATGGCATGCGGACCCGGTTTGGTCCCGGGTGTCCATAGAGTTTTCCCGCTGTATTTTCCTTCATGCAGATCTACAGTAACTTTTCCTTGAGCAAACCCGCATATGTTCGGATTGAAAATGGTTACAGCGGCAAGGGGATCGTGAAAGGTGATAGTGTTGCGTTCCCGGAACCAGACACGGGCGAAGTCGAGCACCGGACGCAGCAGACGCGTCTGAAAGCGCTGTGTGACCTCGTCGGTATTCATGACAACCTTGGTGGTCACGTCCAATCCTATAGACCGGTGCGTACGCACAGGCGCGTTGAACACGATCGCGGATGCGTGCGGATCGACCAGTGAATTCCACTCTGCAAGGGGAAGCGTCCGGTCTTTCCGGTTAAAAACACCGATCATCATGACCAGGGCCTTTAGTAGATGCGGGATCTCCGGATCCACACAAAACAGGAGTGCGATGTTGGTCATTGGCCCAATGGCCAGCAGGGTGATCTCTCCCGGGTGCTTCCGGATGGTTCGCCTCATGAAGTCAATGGCTTGACCCAGGGGAAACTTAGTGTCATGTTTCCACTTCCCAAGCGCCGCGGACTGGGGAACCAGAGGCTGTTTCTGAGGGATAATGAGCGGGTCCCGTGAGCCGGGGAATATAGGGATTTCCCTGCCTGCGAGCCTGCATAGCACGCTTGCGAGCATGGCGCGCTTCACGGTATCGCCGGTGACTGTTGTGATACCGAGCAGGTCGCATTTGGGCTGGGAAAGGAGATAGGCGAGACACACTGAGTCGTCGATGTCTGAACCAATGTCTGTGTCCAGGAGGATCTTTATTTTTTTCATTTGTCTAAAAAAATACACCTTCCAGCCCTGAAAAACAAGTCTGAGAATAGGCGTGAGCGATTCATTTGACAATGAGTAAGAATTGGTATATATTAAATAAAAAGAAAGTGGGGGTATTATGAGACAATGCGTCCTTTCCCTGTTTTTGCTTTCATCCATCGCATGCGCAGGCGGGTTAACAGGTCATACGGGAACAAATATCGACATCTACTGCGCGGAATTCACTCCTGAAATGGTCACGTATCTTAAAACCCTGAATGCCAAGTGGAACCTCAATAGCGGATGGAGCAAATACCGGACTATAACGTTTGGTAACAGCATCACGGTTGACGGCAATCACTGGTCGCCGCTTGCGAATAACGTCACCGGTATTGCGAACGCCACGGACATCAACGCATTCAAGGATTCCACCATCAACCTGGGTACATGGATAGCAAACGGCAAGGTCGCGGAGAGCGGTCGCACTATACAATGGGTCTCCAAACAGGTCGCCTCAGCGCTTTCAAACCGCAAGCCCATGTTTGCGGTGATAATGATAGGCACCAACGATATTTCCATCAGCCATCCGCCTGCCGACCAATGCGAACCGTCGAATGACTGTTGGGGAGATACGGTGCATTACAAACAAATCACCGACCAGCTTATCAATGTTGGCGTCATTCCTATTATAACCACCATTCCTCCAATCGATTTTTCGCTTATGGGCAATGCGTCAAACAGGGAACCCGCGTTGAGGGCATACAACAATAATCTCCGAACCTTTGCTGAAAACCACAAGTTCCCTCTCATCGATCTCCACCGGTGGAGCGATGACCACGGTCCTGTATCAGCCCTTTTAGGCGATTGGGCGCATCCGTCTGGATGTAGCGACGGATCAGCCAGCTTTTCCGACAATTGCCTTGACGGTGGTTCGTCCGGCGGGCTTCAAAACGTGCGTAACTATATGATTATTATGGCTGTTAACGACTTGATACGATATGTGGTTTTTAACGAACCTGTTCCGGTGGACACTATTCCCCCCGGTGTTGTTACAAACCTTTCCGCAATAACCGGCGCGGGCAATGGAACAGTGGTTCTTTCCTGGACCGCTCCTGGCAGTGACAGTACCGGCGGCCGGTATGTCCGGTCCCTTGATATACGATATTCGCAGAGCAATATAACAGAGCAAAATTTTTCTTCTCTTCCCAGACTGCCTAACATTCCCAAGCCGGTCTTGTCCGGCACCTTGCAAAGCATGAACGTCCTCAATCTCACTCCGGGACAAACCTATTATTTTGCCATGAAGGCCGCGGACCGTACCGATACCAGCGCTCTCTCCAATGTAGCGAGCGTGCAGGCCAGGTCTGGACTGCCGCTGGTGAAGGACAGCGTACGCCTCGATGCCTATCAGGATACTTATTTCAAAAAGAACGAAACCGACAACAAGGGCGGCCTTGCTTGGCTTTCGCTCAGTTCAGCATATAATGGAATCACCTATTTGCGTTTCGATATGTCCGTCTGTACAAAAATGCCCGATTCAGCGGTCATTGTTTTGCAGCCCTGTGAATGGGGCGCCACCACGTTCCAATACACGACAGTGATCCGGCCCGTGACCAAAGCCATGACCGAAGACGCCTTTTTTGCAGGAGGGCCCATTGCCTTCTGGCTAGGAAACGCCTTGGAATATCCTTCAGCATCATATACAGGCCCCTATAACGGCCAGACCAAGTACTATTTTCCCGTTGCGCGTGAAGCCATTCAGATGTATGCGCAGGGAACGGCCTATGGCCTTGCCATTATCAATACAGACAGCGCCAATGCGGCCAATCAGTTCTGGAGCAAGGACCGGGGGGCCGCTGAAAGTCCCTATATGATAGTGTATTCGGGATTGGACAATGTTTCCGCCGAACAGCCGGATGACTTTTCCGTTGGTCCGGCAATACTCACAGTCATGCCCAATCCATTCAATCCGTCAACTACAATAACGATTTCGAATTGCAAGTCGCACATTGCGGAAGAGGAATTGAAAATATACAACGTTAAAGGGGAAATGGTTGACGATTTGTCCTTATTGATTAACAACGCAGAATTTCCAATTCGTAATTCCATCATATGGGATGCGTCCCGCCGGCAAAGCGGCGTGTATGTTGTCAAGGCAAAGATTGGTGGCCAGGTTCTGACAAAGACAATTACGTTTCTTAAATAAGTACCAAATTGACCAAATAACGTCAGCGGAAGGCTTTCCGGCAAATCCAGGCGGCAAAGGTGATGCAGGCGGCGCCGATCATAAAACGGAGTCCTGGCGGGGTATTGAGATAGAGACCAGATACGCAGGTGGCTAGTATAGGGGTAAAATAAGAAGCGGAAGCCACCAGTACCATGTCGCCTTTGCGCATGGCCAGTTCAAAGAAAAGATACGCTGTAACGGTCAATACCGCCATGAGACCGGCCAACGCGAGTGTAGAGGCCGAAAAGACCGGATTTTCAGCAGCGCGCCATCTCAGGACCAGCAGTACAATTCCTGCAACAGCCATGAATAGAAAAACCGCCGAGCCTTGGGCTTGCGCCGCATATTTCCGGCTGAAATTGGAATAGAGCCCCCACGTAAGAGCGCAGATGAACGCCAGACCATAGGGAAACGGATTGTGCGTCACTCGTGCGGCAGCGGCAGACAGATCGAGTCCAGAACTTAAGGCAACAATGACGCCCGAGCAAGCCAGCAGTACGCCCGGTAGCAGGAGCATTGTGGGCCGGGTAGACAGAATGGGCATTGAGAACAGCAGAATAAAGGTGGGCCAGAGATAGTTGATGAGCGCCACTTCGAGTGCTTGATGCCGCGAGGCCGCGCTGGTCAGCGCCTGGTAGATACAAGGCATATAAAGCGCGAACAAAGAGCCGCAGACAACAAGGTACTTCCAGGAGAAGGAACGATACACGCGAAGGCCATGCGGCAGGAGAAAGGCCTGCAACGTGAGTCCGGCCGCGCCGCCAGCTAGATATACTGCCGCGCCTGCTGAATAGGGACCCAGCCGTTCGCCGAGGACACGGACCATGCCCGGGGTCACACTCCATATGGCAAGTGCGATAAACCCAAGGAGAGTAAAAGACCGGGATGGGGAAATGGTCATGGTGTTACAATGTGGAAGGCATGGTCTTTTTGGATTTGCATGTTTGTTAAGAAAAATAACCCTTGCATACGTGTGAAACAAGGGAAAATGAAAAACCGCTTTTTCGCACTGGCGTCTGGATACCTGGAAATCATTGATTTCGTTTACCTTATTTGTTATTTTCATTGTAAATGAATTGGTTGGACCTGATCATTCTTGTTGTGCTTGCTGTTTGTATTTTCCTCGGAGTAAAACGAGGGGTCTTTCAAAGCCTTTTCAGTCTTCTTGCGATTATTGCGGCTTTTTATCTTGCCAGCTACATTTCAGTCATGTTCAGTCACATAATAGGAAACAACAAACTTATCAGTTGGGTGGTTTTTACAGGAATTTTTATCGGATCAGCTATCTTATTGATGTTCATTGGCAAATTCATCCGGTTTATCGCCATTACGGTTCTTTCCGGACTTATTGATCGGCTTGGCGGTTTTGCCATCGGAGCACTGCAGGGTATTGTGATCTGCGGTCTCCTGCTTTTCGGCGTATTGGTCCTTGGGTTTGAAAAATCAGGCCCAATCAAAGGTTCTGCCATTGCTCCGGCTATTCTTGTGTCTATCAAGGGTTTGGTGGCCGGCACCCCAATAGGAATCAAGAACCGTTTTGACGAGAAGCTCAAAGAAACCCTCAAAGCAGGCAAAGAACTTATTAAATAGTAGCCCCAGTTTTAGCGAAATTCGTGCCCATATCTGTAACTTCAAAAATATTATTTGACATCAACTTTTTAAATAATTTATACTTAACGGTCTATATTCACGGGGATTGTATTGCCTGCGTAGCTCAGTTGGTAGAGCAGCTGATTTGTAATCAGCTTGTCGGCGGTTCGATTCCGTTCGCAGGCTTGGATAATAGCTTTTCTTTGAAATGTATGGACAGATGCCCGAGTGGTTAAAGGGGACGGACTGTAAATCCGTTGGCAATTGTCTACGGTGGTTCAAATCCACCTCTGTCCATTTTTTTGCGGGCGTAACTCAATGGTAGAGTACCACCCTTCCAAGGTGGTCGTTGTGAGTTCGAATCTCATCGCCCGCTGGTACTCGCCCAAGTAGCTCAGTCGGTAGAGCACGTCCTTGGTAAGGACGAGGTTCACGGGTTCGAATCCCGTCTTGGGCTCATTTGAGATAAGGCGTACGATGTACTTAAATCGTAAAATAACAAATCTAAAAGGAGTCTTTCATGGCAAAAGAAAAGTTTGAACGAAAGAAACCGCACGTCAATGTCGGTACCATAGGTCACGTTGACCACGGGAAAACCACGCTGACAGCAGCCATTACCGCTGTCATGGCGACAAAGGGTCTGGCGAAGTTCATTTCGTACGATCAGGTGGCCAAAGCCTCCGAATCCCAGGGCCGCCGCGATGAAACCAAAATTCTTACTATCGCGACATCGCATGTTGAGTACGAGTCTGATAATCGCCACTACGCGCATGTCGATTGCCCCGGCCACGCAGACTATGTTAAGAATATGATTACTGGCGCCGCCCAAATGGACGGTGCTATCCTTGTTGTCAGCGCTGCCGATGGCCCAATGCCCCAGACGCGCGAACACATTCTGCTTGCCCGTCAGGTAAACGTGCCCTATATCGTCGTCTTTCTGAACAAAGTCGACGTTGTTGACGATCCAGAGCTCCTCGATTTGGTCGAGCTCGAAATCCGCGAACTTTTATCAAAGTACCAGTTCCCAGGTGACACAGCGCCCATTATCAGAGGCAGCGCTCTTGGCGCTCTACAAAACCCCACGGATCCCGAGAAAACAAAAGCTATATTCGAGCTGCTTGATGCGGTCGATAAAAACGTTCCGCTTCCCAAGCGTGATGTCGATAAACCCTTCCTTTTACCCGTCGAAGATGTTTTTAGCATTACAGGACGCGGTACTGTGGGTACCGGCCGTATCGAACGCGGCAAGGTCAAAGTCGGTGAAGAACTCGAAATCGTGGGTCTCAGGGACACGCGGAAAACTGTTTGTACTGGTGTCGAGATGTTCCGTAAGTTGCTCGATTATGGTGAAGCTGGCGACAATGTTGGTCTCCTTCTCCGCGGCGTCGACAAGGAAGAGCTCGAACGCGGCATGGTACTTGCAAAACCCGGTTCGGTCACGCCGCACCGTAAGTTTAAGGCCGAGGTATACGTGCTCACCAAGGAAGAAGGTGGACGCCATACACCGTTTTTCAACAACTACCGTCCCCAGTTTTATTTCCGCACCACAGATGTCACGGGCTCCATCAAACTGAACCCGGGTACGGAAATGATTATGCCGGGTGACAACACAAATATTGAAGTTGAACTCATTTCGAGCATCGCCTTGGAAAAAGGCAACCGGTTTGCGGTCCGCGAGGGCGGTCGTACCGTGGGCGCCGGCGTTGTTCTCGATATCATTGAATAGGGGAACTTGTGAGGGATATCATTACGCTCGAATGCACTGTGTGCAAAGACAGGAATTATTCAACCGACAAGAACAAACGCACGCATTCTGAGCGGGCTGAGTTCAAGAAATTCTGCCGCAAGTGCAACAAGCATACGGCGCACAAGGAAACTCGTTGAGAGAATAGGTCTGTAGCTCAACTGGTAGAGTAGTGGTCTCCAAAACCATTGGTTGGGGGTTCAAATCCCTCCAGACCTGTTAAAAAAATTATGCAAAAACTAATTCTGTATCTGAACGATGTCGTGGCCGAACTGAAAAAGGTCGTCTGGCCTACTCGAGACATGCTTACTCAGTCTACAATTATCGTCATTGTGATAAGTCTCCTCTTTTCGATTTATATCCTGGGCGTCGATAAAGTGCTCAATTTTATTGTTGGATTCATTTTGCGGGAATAGGATTACCTGTATGGCGAAAAAATGGTATGTGGTGCACACGCTTTCCGGTCACGAAGCGCGCGTAAAATCCCATCTCGAGCACGTCATTGATAGCGAGGAAATGAAGGATCAGTTCGGCCAGATCCTGCTGCCTACGCAGGAAGTACTCACTATAAAGAAAGGCAAACGGGTCACACAGACCAAGAAATTTTTTCCGAGCTATCTGGTCATCGAGATGGAAGACAACGCTCAGACCGTGCACCTTGTCACCTCGACCCCCGGTGTTACTAATTTCATCGGGGGTAAGAAACCCCAGCCCCTCAAGGCCGCTGAGGTGGAGCGCATCATTGGCCAGATTGATCCGCAAAAGCGCAAACAGGAGTCCGATATCCCATTCCTTATCGGCGACGCGGTTAAAATCAAAGATGGTCCGTTTCGCGAGTTTGACGGAACGGTAGATGAAATTTCGGTTGAAAAAGGAAAACTCAAGGTCATGGTGAGCGTTTTTGGACGGCTCACCCCTGTGGAACTCGATTTTCTGCAGGTCACTCCGTTGTAAAGAGATAAAGGAAGGTACCCGTGGCAAAGAAAGAAATCGCGAAAATAAAGCTGCAGATTCCGGCTGGATCAGCAAATCCCGCCCCGCCCGTTGGATCCGCCCTGGGTCCTCACGGCGTCAATATTATGGAATTTTGCAAGTCGTTCAATGCTAAAACACAGAACGACCGAGGCCTCATTATTCCGGTGGTTATCACGGTTTTCTCTGACCGGTCTTTCACGTTTATTACCAAGACGCCTCCGGCGTCGATATTGTTGAAAAAATACGCCAAGCTTGAATCCGGTTCGGGTGAGCCAAACCGCGTCAAAGTGGGGAAGGTGACTAAGGCCCAGGTCAGGGAAATCGCCGAACTTAAAATGAAGGATCTCACGGCCGCAACCGTTGAAGCTGCCATGTCGCAGGTCGAAGGCACCGCACGCAGTATGGGCATTGAAGTGGTTTAACGGAATACAGGGGAAGAGCAATGAAAGTCGCGAAACGCATCACCGCATACGCAAGCCTTGTTGACAAGGCAAAGGAATACTCTATTGAGGATGCTGTTAAGGTCCTCAAAGAGTGCCACAAAGTAAAATTTGACGAAACTGTCGACGTGGCGGTCCGTCTGGGTATCGATCCCAAAAAGTCGGATCAGGCCATCCGCGGAGCGGTTGCCATGCCGCATGGTTTGGGTAAAAAGGTTCGCGTCCTGGTTTTTGCCAAAGAGCCCAAGGCCGCTGAGGCCACGGCCGCAGGCGCCGATTATGTCGGCGCTGAAGATCTGGTTGAAAAAATCACAGGAGGCTGGCTCGATTTTGATGTGGTTGTCGCCACACCAGATATGATGAAAATCATCGGTAAATTGGGGAAAATTCTTGGCACCAAGGGGCTCATGCCCAATCCCAAGACCGGAACAGTCACCATGGAAGTGGGTAAAACGGTCAAGGAACTGAAATCCGGCAAGGCGGTCTACCGAATTGACAAAGCCGGCATCATCCATTCGGCCGTGGGCAAAATATCTTTTGAAGCCACGGCACTCACTGAGAATATCAAAACGCTGATGCACGCGCTGGTAAAGGCGCGTCCCGCAACGGCAAAAGGTACGTTTATCCGGAAGATCAGTCTTTCCACTACCATGGGCCCGGGCCTCAAGCTCGACCGGTCCTTTCTGGAAGCCGCCTGATCACACTGCGCTAAGATCGGAGAACAGACATGAAATACAAAGTTGCTGACAAAGAAAAAGCCGTTAACGCTATGTGTGAACGGTTCAAAAAGTCCAATGCGGTATATCTTATCAACGCTCTTGGACTCACGGTCGAAGAATCCACGGAACTGCGCCGGAGACTCCGCGAGGCGGACGTGTATATGAAGGTGCAGAAAAATACGCTTCTTTCCCGTGCTTTCGCCAATGCTGGGATAACCGGTCTCGACGACTATCTCGTTGGTCCCACCGCGGTTGTGGTTGCAGGGGCCGACGAAGTCGCGCCAGCGCGTATCATCACCGAGTTTGCGAAGAAACAGGTTAAAAAACTTCCCGCGTTCAAGAGCGCGGTGGTCGAAGGCAAGGTGATATCCGAGAGCCAGATAGTCGTTCTTTCGACCCTGCCCAATAAAAAACAATTGCTCGGTATGCTGGCCTCGGCGCTCAATCAGCCCACGACCAAACTAGCCGCTGTCATGCAGGCGCTCACCACCCAGATCGCGTATGCGGTCCAGGCGGTCAAGGAACATAAGGAAAAACAGGAATAGAAATACGACCAAATCATTTTCAGTACAAAAAAGGAGGTAGCTGTGTCCGCTGCATTGTCAAATGAAGAAATCGTAACTGCCATAGGGAACAAAACAGTGCTGGAACTGTCAGAACTAGTCAAAATGATCGAGCAGACGTTTGGAGTAACCGCGGCCGCTCCGGTCGCCGTTGCCGCCGGCCCCGCAGCTGCTGCGCCCGCCGCCGAGGAACAGACTGAATTTGCTGTTGTTCTCGAAAGCGCCGGTCCCGATAAAATCAAGGTCATCAAAGTTGTGCGTGAAATCACTGGTCTTGGTCTCAAGGAGGCCAAAGACCTGGTCGATGGCGCTCCCAAGATGGTCAAAGATGCTCTGCCGAAAGCCGAGGCTGAGGAACTCAAGAAAAAAATTGAAGCACAGGGTGCCAAGGTTGTCTTGAAGTAATTATGAAGTAATTATAAAGAGCAGCCCTGTTAAAGCAACCCTCTTTGTATTGAAAGGACCTCAATGAACGAACGTATGTCGTTTTCGCGGATAAAGAACAAGGTACCCATCCCCAACCTTCTTGATATCCAGTTGCAGTCCTTCAAGGATTTTTTACAGGAAGACGTGCCACCCACCTCACGCAGGAAACATGGGTTGCATCAGGTTTTTCTCTATATGTTTCCCATTTCCGATCCCAAGGGGCTTTTTTCCCTGGAGTATGTCGAGTATTCTCTCGGTGTTCCCAAGTATTCCATAGAGGAATGCAAAGACCGCGACATGTCCTTCTCTGTTCCCTTAAAGGCGGTACTCAGCCTTCTTTCTTATGAAAAAGACGGCGATACCAAACGGTTTAAGGAGAAGATCACGAATGAAGTGTATCTGGGCGACATTCCCTATATGACCGAAACCGGCACCTTTGTCATCAATGGCGCTGAGCGGGTTATTGTCAGCCAGCTTCATCGTTCTCCTGGCGTCTTTTTCGGACAAGAAAGCAGCGTCACGGACCAGAAGCAGCTCAAGGGACGGATTATTCCTTTCAAGGGAGCCTGGCTCGAGTTTATTATTACGGTCAGGAATGTCATTTACGTCAGTATCGACCGCAGGAGAAAATTTCCGGCCACCACCTTCCTGAGAGCGCTGGGGTATTCGAAGAATATAGATATTCTAAATATCTTTTTTGATAAAGAGGAAGTCAGCGTAACGGGAAAGCATAAAGAGTCTTTGCTCAACCGCGTGCTCAGCGAAGCTATTGTCAACAAGGAAAGCGGTGAGATCGTGGTCGATTCCGGCGAGGTGCTTACCGAAGAGAAAATTGCGCGTATCATCGAGCTTGGGGTAAAGAATATCACCGTGGTAAAAGGCGAGGATGTCGCCGGCTCAATTGTACATAGCACACTCGTCAGCGACCCCACCCGGTCCGAGGAAGATGCGCTTATCTTCATCTACACACAGATGCGCGCGGGCGAACCGCCCAACGTCGAGACCGCCCGGCAGTTCTTCACCAAACTCTTTTTCGATCCAAAACGGTACGATCTCGGGGCCGTTGGACGCTACAAAATTAATCAGAAACTCTACCGGAACCAGGACGAGAAGGCCACCATTCTTAATACCAAGGACATTGTCGAGACGGTGAAATACCTGGTGCGTGTGTTCGAGGGCGACCCCACCTATATACTCGATGATATTGACCATCTCGGCAACCGCCGCGCCCGCACTGTGGGCGAGCTGCTCACCAGCCAGTTTGAGGCGGCCTTCATGCGTATGTCACGTACAGTCAAGGAACGGCTTTCCATCAGGGACAACGAGACGCTCACCCCCAAAGACCTTATCAACGCCCGCGCGGTTACTTCGGTCATTGGTTCCTTCTTCGGCAGCAGCCAGCTGTCACAGTTCCTCGACGAGACTAATCCGCTAGCCTCACTCACCCATAAGCGCCGCATCAGCGCCTTGGGCCCGGGCGGCCTTTCGCGCGAACGCGCCGGTTTTGAAGTACGCGACGTGCATCATTCGCACTACGGCCGTTTCTGCCCCATTGAAACGCCTGAAGGACCGAACATCGGCCTTATTTCCTCACTATGCACCTACGCCAAGTTCAACGAATACGGTTTTCTCGAATCGCCATATTTTGTTGTCAAAAGCGGACGTGTCACCGAGGAAATCGTCTATCTCAGCGCGGACGACGAAGACCACTATGCCATCGCACAGGCCAACGCGCCGCTTACCCCGAAGCGCACCTTTGCCAACCCACTGGTCTCGTGCAGGCAGAAGGGTGATTTTCCCTTCCTGCCGCCGGACAAGGTCGATCTTATGGACGTTTCACCTACGCAGCTTGTCAGTGTTGCCGCAGGTCTTATTCCTTTTCTCGAACACGACGACGCCAACCGCGCACTTATGGGTTCGAACATGCAGCGCCAGGCGGTTCCACTCCTCATGCCCGAAGCACCCATCGTGGGGACCGGTCTCGAGGGCACAGCCGCATACGATTCCGGGGTCATGGCCATTGCAAAGCACGCGGGTGTTGTCGAGCGTGTATACGCCGACCGTATTGTCGTACGGCGCAAGGGCAAAGCCCAGGACGATGATGAATACGCTGAATTTCCCGAATTCGACACGTATATTCTTCGTAAATTCAAACGGTCTAACCAGGACACTTGTTTTAATCAGAAACCCATTGTCGACGCGGGCAACAAGGTCGAAAAGGGCATGGTACTTGCAGACGGTCCGGCAACGCAGAAGGGTGAATTGGCCTTGGGCCGTAATGTTCTCATCGCTTTCATGCCTTGGCGGGGATACAACTTTGAGGATGCCATTATCCTGAACGAACGCCTTGTCAAAGAGGACGTTTTTACCTCGGTCCATATCGAGGAATTTCAGCTCGAAGTCCGTGATACCAAGCGCGGCGCCGAGGAGATCACGCGCGAAATACCCAATGTAAGCGAAGACGCCCTTCGCAATTTGGATGAGAGCGGCATCATCCGCGTAGGCGCCGAAGTTGAACAAGGCGACATCCTGGTCGGTAAAGTCACCCCCCGCGGCGAAACTGAGCTTACTCCTGAAGAGAGGTTGCTTCGAGCCATTTTTGGCGAAAAGGCAAGCGACGTGAAGGATAGTTCGCTGAAAGTGCCTCCCGGTATCAAGGGTATAGTTTTAGATACGAAGTCGTTCTCCCGTAAAGACCGGAGTAAAAACGCCCGCAAAAGGGATAAACAGGTCATCGAGAACATGCAGGAGGAAATCGGTCGCCAAATCGCGGTTGTCAAGAAATTGCGCGACAAAAAGCTGATAGAACTTCTGAAAGGCGCGGAACTTTGCGAATTCCGCAGTCCCGAGACCAACGAGGTTCTCATCAAGGAAGGAACAAAATTTTCCGCCGATTCCCTGAAAAAGGTCGATTTTACCCGGCTCATCTCCTCGCAGGATATTGTGGCCGATAAACGTCTGAATCGGAAGATTAAAGAATTGTTGCATATAGCCAATCGTCGCATCATCGAACTTGAAGATCGTCTTGAGAAGGAGATCGACAAGATAGTCCGTGGCGACGAACTCAAACCTGGCGTACTTCAGCTGGTCAAAGTTTTTATCGCAAAGAAGCGCAAGATATCAGTTGGGGACAAAATGGCCGGAAGGCACGGCAACAAAGGGGTCATTGCCAAGATCGTACCTGAAGAGGACATGCCTGTTCTCCCGAATGGTAATACTATCGACGTCATCCTGAATCCTCTGGGGGTTCCCTCGCGTATGAACGTGGGCCAGGTGCTCGAAACGCACGCAGGTTTTGCAGCCAAAAAACTTGGCGCTACGGTGGAAACCGCGGTTTTTGACGGGGCGAAGTACGGTGACATCACGGACCTCCTAAAAAGGGCGGATTTACCACTAAACGGAAAAATGCGTCTGCTTGACGGACGTACGGGCGAATATTTTGACGAGGAAATCACCATTGGCCAGATGTACCTCATGAAACTGGCTCATCTAGTCGATGATAAAATCCACGCCCGTTCCATCGGACCGTATTCGCTGGTCACGCAGCAGCCATTGGGTGGAAAGTCGCAGTTCGGCGGCCAGCGTTTCGGCGAAATGGAGGTATGGGCGCTCGAGGCATACGGGGCGGCCTATACCCTCCAGGAACTGCTTACGGTCAAGAGCGACGATGTTATCGGCCGTTCACGGATCTACGAATCCATCGTAAAGGGCGAGAATACGCCACGTCCCGGCGTTCCAGAGTCTTTCAATGTACTGGTGAAAGAAATCCAGGCGCTCTGCCTCGATATGAGGATCATTGAGGAAGAGAGCTAACCCGATATTCGCCAGATAGAAGTAAACCGGCGTATTGTGTACAATACGGGAGGAAAACCTTGAGCGAAAAAATCACGTCTTCCATCGAGAAATTAGCGGGCATCAGCATAAAGATAGCCTCTCCGGAGGTCATCCGGAGTTGGTCGTTTGGCGAAGTCACCAAGCCGGAAACTATTAACTACCGTTCATACAAACCCGAGAAAGATGGTCTTTTCTGCGAAAAGATATTTGGGCCTGTCAAAAATTGGGAATGCTCCTGCGGCAAATACAAACGTATCCGGTATCGCGGGGTCATCTGTGATCGATGCGGCGTTGAAGTAACCCATTCACGTGTACGTCGCGAACGTATGGGACACGTTGATCTTGCGGTCCCTGTGGCGCATATCTGGTTTTTCAAGTCAATGCCGTGCAAAATTGGATATCTCCTCGGCATGACCACTTCTGGTCTCGAAAAGGTCATTTATTACGAAAATTACATTGTTTTGGAACCTGGCGATTCAGGCAAGGCCAAGAAGGAACTTATTAACGAGGAAGAATACCTTGCCCTCGAGGAAGCGGGCAAGAATTTCAAGGCTGAAATGGGTTCGGGTGCGCTGAAAAAAATGCTGTCAGAACTCAATCTTGATACATTGGCGCAGCAGCTGCGCGAGGTCTACCGTAAGGATAAATCGGATCAGCGCCGCCTCGACGCCATGAAGCGTCTCAAAGTCGTCGAAGCTTTCCGGAAATCCGGCAACAGGCCAGAGTGGATGGTACTCGATGTATTACCAGTCATTCCGCCTGACCTTCGACCCCTGGTTCCTCTAGAAGGCGGCCGGTTCGCAACGTCCGACCTTAACGATCTTTATCGAAGGGTTATCAACAGGAACAACCGGCTGCGAAAACTCATCGAAGTTCAGGCTCCAGAAGTCATTCTCCGAAACGAGAAGCGTATGCTCCAAGAAGCCGTTGACGCTTTATTCGACAATGGCAGACGCACCTATACCCTCCGTGGCGAGGGCAAGGCGCCCCTCAAGTCCCTAAGCGAATTGCTCAAGGGAAAACAGGGACGGTTCCGCCAGAACCTTCTGGGAAAACGGGTCGATTATTCAGGCAGATCAGTCATTGTCGTTGGTCCCGAACTCAAGATTCATCAGTGCGGCCTCCCCAAAAGCATGGCTCTCGAATTGTACAAGCCGTTCATTATCCGGAAACTTGAGGAGAAAGGCTACGTTCAGACGATAAAAAACGCGAAAAAATTCGTTGAGAAAGAACGCCCCGAGGTTTGGGATATCCTTGAGGAGATCATCGAGGACCATCCTGTGCTGCTCAATCGAGCTCCAACGCTTCACCGTCTTGGGATACAGGCCTTCTACCCCGTTCTCATTGAAGGCAAAGCCATCCGTCTGCATCCTTTTGTTTGCGCAGCCTTCAATGCGGATTTCGATGGCGACCAGATGGCCGTCCATCTGCCTCTTTCATACGAGGCACAGCTTGAAGCGCGCGTTATCATGCTCTCTTCGCACAATATCCTCCATCCGGCAAACGGCCTGCCACTCGCGGTGCCCAGCCAGGATGTGGTCATTGGATGCTATTATCTTACCAAAGAAAAAGCGGGAAAAGCAAAGGCAAAGGGCCTGGAAAACATTTTTAACGGGGCCAATGACGTTCTACTAGCCCTAGACATGAAGGCGATCACACTTCACGAACCCATCAAGGTCAGTATCAGCGGCCAAGCCATCCGGACTACTCCCGGCCGCGTTGCTTTTAATCAGATTGTTCCCGAAGAGCTAGGTTTTGTCAACGATACGCTCGACAAAAAGAAGATCATCAAACTCATCGACCGTTATCACAAAATTGTGGGCAACAGCAAGGCCTGCGAATTTCTCGACAGGCTGAAGGCGACTGGTTTCGAATATGCCACTCGCGGCGGTCTTACCGTATCTATTGATGATATGCTTATTCCTGATGAAAAGGAACGGATGATCAAAGAAGCTCAGAAATCGGTCGATGAAGTGAACAGGCAATACCGCAAAGGCGTTATTACCGATGGTGAACGTTACAACAAGGTCATCGATGTCTGGACCCATACCACAAACGATGTCGCTGAAGTCATGTTCAACAAGCTTGCGGAAGACCGTGACGGTTTCAACCCAGTCTTCATGATGGCCGATTCGGGTGCACGCGGCAGCAAAGACCAGATCAAACAGCTTGCGGGCATGCGTGGTCTTATGGCCAAACCTCAGAAGAAAATCGCGGGTCAGATGGGCGAAATCATCGAGAATCCCATCACGTCGAACTTCAAGGAAGGTCTTACGGTCCTCGAATATTTCATTTCAACACACGGCGCGCGCAAGGGTCTTGCTGATACGGCGCTCAAGACGGCCGATGCGGGATATCTTACCCGCCGTCTTGTCGATGTTGCCCAGGATCTTATCATTTCCGAAGAGGATTGCGGCACGGTGCGCGGTCTCGAGATCGAGGCGCTTAAAGAGGGTGAGGAAGTCATTGAGAGTCTCGCCAATCGTATTAGAGGACGGTTTCTCCAGCAGGACATCTATCATCCGGTTTCTGACAAACTCATCGGTGGTCAGGGTGAATATATCACAAACGATATCGCGGAGGCCATCGAGGATGCGGGAATAGAGCAGGTCATGATCCGGTCGGTTCTCACGTGCGAATCGGACCGGGGGGTATGCATCAAATGTTACGGACGCAACCTTGCAGACGGTAAAATTGTCAAGATAGGAGAGGCTATCGGCGTCATGGCGGCCCAGTCGATCGGGGAACCCGGTACACAGCTTACCCTTCGTACTTTCCATATCGGCGGGACATCGGGCCGTATCGCCGCCCAAACCCGCATGGAAATGAAGAAAAGCGGTATTATTCGTTACAAAAATGTCAATATTGTCCAGAACGATCTCGGTGTCATCGTCATTTCGCGTAACGGTGAACTTTTCGCTGAAGACGAGAACGGCCGCCGTCTCAATCATTATATAGTTCCTTATGGCGCGCAATTACGTGTCAAGGATGGTGACGTGGTTGCCAAGGGCGCTATTTTGTTTGAATGGGACCCGTACAACATGCTCATTTTGGCCGATAAAAATGGCACAGTCAAGTTCGAAGGCATCATTGAACGTGAGACCGTACGCGAGGAATATGACGAAACCACGGGCCTTAAAAACCTGGTGATCATCGAACACCGCGCTAAAAAAATCCATCCGCAGATTCAATTGCTTGATGAGAAAAGTGAGAAACAGAGCAGCATCTCTTTGCCGACGGGCGCCTATCTGGTGGTCGAGCAGGGCGCAACGGTTAAAGCAGGCGATACTCTTGTCAAAATCCCGCGCGAAAGTTCAAAGACGCGTGATATCACGGGAGGCTTGCCGCGCGTGTCGGAGCTTTTCGAGGCGCGCAAGCCTAAGAATCCCGCCGTTGTCTCCGATGTCGATGGTATCGTCGCTTTCGACGACGATGAACGCGGCCAGCGGAAAATAGTGGTTGTTGACGAAAACAATGAAAAACATCCCTACCTCATTCCGCACGGAAAACATCTCCGTGTGCATGCCGGCGATCGCGTCTTAGCGGGCGAACGGCTGTGCGAGGGTCCGGTCGATCCGCACGATATTCTCAGGATCAATGGCGAAAGCGCGGTACAGAAGTATCTTGTCAATGAAATTCAGGAGGTATACCGTCTCCAGGGCGTAAGTATTAACGACAAACACATAGAATCCATTGTTCGCCAGATGATGCGGCGCGTCCGCGTCACGAGCGAGGGAGATTCTGATTTTATCGTAGGTGAGAGTACTAGCAAGGCGGAAGTCCAGAAAATCAACCGTATTCTTCAGGAGAGTGGTAAAACCCCTTCCGGATACAAACCACAACTGCTCGGTATCACCAAGTCGTCCTTGGCGACTGATAGTTTTATTTCAGCGGCATCGTTCCAGGAGACCACCCGTGTGCTTTCTGATGCGGCAGTCGCGGGCAGGGTCGACCGTCTCCACGGACTCAAGGAAAACGTTATTATGGGCAACCTCATTCCGTGCGGCACGGGAGCTCCTGCTTATCGCTACCTGAAGATCAAGGACCTTGATTCTGAAATGAAGCTTGAGATGGAACACGATAGTGAGGATGTCCTTGATATGATGAAGAAAGGGGAGGAGTCTGAAGAGGTGCTTTATTAACCCCGTGAATGAGCCACGGTCTCCTGTAATAAAAGGTATTGACATAAACATATGTAATGGGTTATCTTTTAAGACTTTACAAAAAAGAGGATTTTGACACAAAATGCCGACGATCAACCAGTTAATCAGAAAAGGGCGGTCAAAGGTTTTTTCCAAGACCTCTGCGCCAGCCCTCCGAGGAAGTCCGCAGAAACGGGGCATCTGTACCCGTGTGTACACCACAACGCCCAAGAAGCCGAATTCGGCGCTCCGGAAAGTGGCGCGCGTCCGTCTGACAAACAAGATGGAGGTCATTTGCTATATTCCCGGTGAAGGCCACAATCTGCAGGAGCATTCCATTGTTCTCATCCGCGGCGGCCGTGTCAAAGACGTTCCCGGCGTGCGCTATCATATTGTGCGCGGTTCTCTCGACGCAAGCGGCGTCGAGGGTCGCAAACGGAGCCGTTCGAAGTATGGTGTCAAACGTCCGAAAAAGGCCTAACCCCACTAGGGAGAAATCATGTCACGTAGAAGAAGAGCTGAAAAACGCCCAGTAATACCGGATCCAAAGTTTAATAATGTTCTTGTCGCTCTTTTTATTAACGGGATTATGCGTCGCGGCAAGAAGGGTACTGCCGAGCGTATTCTTTACCGTGCCATAGATATTGCTGGCGATAAGCTCAAGACCGATGGAATCAGTGTGTTAAAAAAGGCCATAAACAATGTCAAACCCACTGTCGAAGTAAAGTCTCGCCGTATTGGAGGCGCAAACTATCAGATCCCCATCGAAGTACCCCCGGATCGACGGATGGCGCTTTGTATCCGCTGGCTCTCCGAAGCGGCCTGGGAACGCAAGGAAAAATCTATGGCGGAAAAACTGGGTTTGGAAATAGCAGCGGCTTCGAACAATGAAGGAATAGCAATCAAGAAAAAGGAAGATACGCACCGCATGGCCGAGGCAAACAAGGCCTTTGCGCATTTCCGCTGGAGATAATCAATGGCTTCCGGCGATGATGGCATGCCGCAACGCATACGCAACATCGGAATCATTGCCCATATTGATGCGGGAAAAACGACAACGACTGAGAGGATTTTACTTTATACAGGAAAAATACATAGGCCCGGCGAAGTCCACGATGGAAATACTATCATGGATTGGATGGACCAAGAGAGGGAACGAGGCATAACAATCACCGCGGCAGCAACGACCTGCAGGTGGAAAGAGCATACGATCAACATCATCGATACGCCGGGGCATGTTGATTTTACTGTTGAAGTTGAACGTTCTTTGAGAGTTCTGGATGGCGCTGTAGTAGTGTTTTGCGCTGTCGGGGGCGTGCAGCCCCAGTCCGAGACCGTCTGGCACCAGGCGGACAAATACCGGATACCACGTCTTACGTTTATCAATAAAATGGATCGCGTGGGAGCTGATTTTCTTGGAACGGTCGAGGCAATGAGAAAAAAGCTCAATGCCCGGCCGCTCATCCTTCAGATGCCTATCGGTTCTGAAGAGGCGTTTATCGGTATTGTTGACCTGGTCGAATTCAAGGCGGCCTATTTTTCAGAGGACGATTATGGTTCTCATGTTCGGTACGAAGAAATACCGGAAGGATTGGTTGCAGAGGCACGTACGCGACGAATGGAAATGCTTGAAGAGCTGTCGCACGACAGTGATGTCATTCTGGAAAAGCTTCTTGAGGATAAGGAGATCGAGGCGGTCGAAATCCAGCAGGCCCTGCGAACGGCAATAGTTCAATCGCGTATGTTTCCCGTATTGTGCGGAAGCGCGTTCAAGAACAAAGGCGTTCAGCAGCTGCTCGATGCGGTCGTTGCATATCTTCCATCGCCCCTAGATCGGGGAACTGTTTCAGGACATTCGCTGAGAACGCCCGAGGATATAGAGACCCGTTTCCCATCGGAAAAGGAGCCTTTATCGGCACTGGCATTCAAAATTCAGAGTGATCAGTTTGTCGGAAGGCTCGTGTTTACGCGGGTATATTCAGGAATTCTTCGGGTTGGTGATGCTGTGTTTAACGCCAATACAGGGAAACGAGAAAGGGTCCAACGAATTTTCCAGATGCATGCCGACAAACGAATCGAAATAGACCGGGCTAGATGCGGCGACATCGTCGCGCTCACCGGATTGCGGCAGACAGTTACCGGCAATACGCTTTGCGATGACAAACGCCCCCTTCTTTTTGAAGCCATCTCGTTTCCGACACCGGTCATTGAGATTGCAATCGAACCCAAGTCAAAGGCTGATCAGGAAAAGTTAGGAATGTCTCTGGCAAAATTGAGCGAAGACGATCCAACCTTCAAGGTCAGAAGTGATGAAAACACGGGCCAGACACTTATTTCGGGAATGGGCGAGCTTCATCTTGAGGTTATTACAACCCGGCTGATGCGGGAGTTTCATGTCGAGGCAAATGTCGGTAAGCCATATGTCTCGTACAGTGAAACGATCACCCGGAGCATTGATCGCGATTTCCGGTATCAGAAGCAGACCGGTGGCAAAGGACACTATGCGCATATCATCTTTTCGGTTGGTCCGGGAAAGCCCAATAGCGGCTTTATCTTCAGGAACGATATTGTCGGCGGTCAGGTTCCCCGCGAATTTATTCCTGCTATTGAGCATGGCATGAAAGATGCGCTCAATTTCGGGCCGCGAGCTGGATATCCGGTCACCGATGTTCAGGTGGTGCTTACAGGAGGCAGCAGTCATTCGGTTGATTCGTCAGATCTTGCCTTCAGGATTGCTGGTTCATTGGGAATCAAGGAAGCGCTGGCTCAGGCCGCACCGATTATCCTTGAACCAATTATGAAGGTAAACGTGTTTGTTCCGGAAGAATATACCGGACAAGTGACTGGCGACATTAATAAAAGGAACGCGCAGATTCTCGGGATTGAGAACAAGGGCAATTTTCAAATCATCACAGCCGAGGTGCCGCTTGCCGAAATGTTCGGTTATGCGACAACGGCGAGATCACTCAGTCAGGGAAGGGCGTCGTTCGCAATGGAGTTCTCACACATAAAAGAGGTTTCGAAGGAAACATATAAACGTCTGACCGGAGATATGACGGTCTGACGACCAAACATAAAAGAAAGTATTTAAAAGAGAATATTGGAAACAGGGGAAGACCGTGGCAGGAGAAACAATTCGCATTAAGTTGAAGTCGTTCGACCATAATATGCTTGATAAGTCGGCGGCGGATATTGTCCGTACGGCAAAGACGTCGGGTGCACGTATCTATGGGCCTATTCCGTTACCGACCAAGAAAAAAGTGTATACTGTGCTGAGGTCACCATTCGTAAATAAAAAGTCCCGCGAACAATTCGAGGTGCGTGTACACAAGCGTCTCATTGACATCATTGATTCAACGCCTCAAACCATAGATTCGCTTATGAAACTCGATCTGCCCGCTGGCGTCGATGTTGAAATCAAAGTATAGGACATAGATATGCTGAACAAAGTATTTGCAAAGAAAATAGGAATGACCTCCGTGTTCAATAGTGAAGGACAGCGGCTCGGCGTCACGGTGCTTCAGGCCTTTCCATTGAAAATTCTTCAGATCAAGACAAAAGAACATGATGGGTACAACGCTTTGGTCGTCGGATTTAACCGGTGCAGGGAGAAATCAATCCGCGCTCCGCAGCGAGGCCTGTTAAAAAAGGCCGGTTCTGATCCGGTTCGCTGTATTGCCGAGACGACAGCTGACGATTTTTCGAAATATTCCGTTGGTCAGGAAGTCGGACTCGACGCTTTTACAGGGGTCTCCAAGGTTGATATTTCAGGGACCTCAAAAGGGCGAGGATTTGCGGGCGGTATAAAACGCCATCATTTCCATCGTGGACGAGAAACCCACGGAAACAAGATGCATCGTGAAGGCGGTTCTATTGGTCAGCATACTGATCCATCGAACGTCTGGAAAGGGAAGCGCATGGCCGGACGCATGGGCGGGAAACCGGCCACGGTCCGAAATGTTGAGATTTTCAGCATTGATACTGAAAAAAACATCATCATCATAGAAGGCGCTGTTCCGGGCGCTAACAGCGGTGTTATCAATATTACCCGCGCATACGGAAGAAAGTAGGCTATCTCTATGACAGAAGCAGTAGTGTATACAAAAGAAGGCGTGCAAAAAGGAACAGTAATGCTTGATGCCGCCCTGTTTGAAAAAAAAGTGAACGATAATCTCATATGGGAATATGTAAAGCATTTTCAGACCAACCAGCGTCAGGGAACCGCCAAGGCAAAAGGACGCGGTGAAGTGTCGGGTGGCGGAATTAAACCTTGGCGGCAGAAAGGAACGGGACGGGCTCGTTCAGGATCAAACACATCACCCATCTGGGTACGCGGCGGCAAGGCCTTTCATCCGGTTCCCCGCGATTATTACGATGCGCTTCCGCGGCGTAAACGCCGTGCTGCTATGCTTGCGGCTCTTTCACTCAGGGCCCAGGAGAACAATGTCCGGGTCATCGAAGACTTATCGGTGCAAAGCGGCAAAACCCGTGACTTTGTTTCTGTGTTGGATGCTTTGAATCTGGGCGATGGACGTGTTTTGTTTATCACCGAAAATAATAATAAGAGTCTCTATCTGGCCGCTCGTAATGTTCCGAATGCGGATGTCCAGAGCGTCGCTACGGTCAATGCCTACGATGTTATCAAGTGCGCAAATGTCGTTCTTTCGGCAAAGGCGATTGAGGGGCTCAAGAAGAAATTGTCAGAAGAAAAGGACGGCTAATGTTGTACCGTGACCTCATCCGTGTACCATCGGTAACGGAAAAGAACAATATCATGCGGATGGAACAGAATAAATATGTTTTTGAAGTGGATCCATCGGCGAATAAAATAGAGATCAAGAAGGCCGTTGAAACCATATTCAACGTGAAAGTGATCTCGGTCAATACGCAGAACATCATGGGTAAAATGAAACGCATGGGCCGGTACGCGGGCCAACGGCCATCATGGAAAAAAGCGGTGGTTAAGTTGCAGAAGGGCGCTTCCATCCCGATTTTTGAGGGAGCATAAGCATGGGCATCAAACGCTTTAAACCAGTAACCAAGACACTTCGGTTCAAAACAATGCTCGATTTTTCCGAGCTGTTGAAAAAAGAACCTGAGAAATCCCTTTTAGCGCCTCTGCATAAAACAGGCGGCAGAAACGCACGTGGCCGTATTACTTCCCGCAGGCGCGGCGGCGGACATAAGCAGAAATACCGCATTGTCGATTTTACACGCAACAAAGTCGGTATCTCGTCAGTTGTCGTGGGAATTGAATACGATCCCAATCGAAGTGCTCGTATCGCGCTTCTTAAATATGCTGATGGCGAGCGCGCCTACATTTTGTCCCCAGCCGGGTTGAAAACTGGTGATGTGGTAATTTCAGGTTCTCAGGTGCCAATCAAGACAGGCAATGCTATGCCTCTTGGCGAGATACCGGCTGGTACCGATGTCCACAATATCGAACTAGTACGCGGTAAGGGCGCGCAAATAGCACGGTCGGCAGGATCGTACTGCACTGTCATGGCAAAAGAAGGTGATATGGTTCAGTTGCGCCTTCCATCAGGTGAAATCCGTATTGTCCACAATAATTGCTTTGCGACCATTGGACAAGTGGGGAACGCCGACCATGAGAATGTTTCGTTGGGCAAGGCAGGCCGAACCAGATGGCTTGGCCGGCGACCCAAGGTTCGTGGTATGGTGATGAATCCTGTTGACCATCCTATGGGGGGCGGCGAAGGCCGTTCAAAGAGCGGTGGCGGCAGGCAGCACCCGGAATCACCGTGGGGTCTTAACGCCAAAGGTAAAAAAACCAGGCGAAGGAAGAAGGCCAGTTCTCGTTTTATCATTAGTCGGCGCACCAAGAAATAGCCGGGAGGAAAAGTAATGGGCCGTTCAATCAAAAAGGGACCGTTCATCGATCTGCATCTGTTAAAAAAGATCCTTGAGCAGAACGAAAAGAGTGAGAAGAAGATAATCAAAACGTGGTCACGGCGTTCCACTATAACACCCGATTTTATCGGGCACACCTTTTCTGTATACAACGGCAAGAAGTTCATTCCGGTGTATGTCACTGAAAACATGGTCGGGCACAAGTTGGGTGAGTTCGCTCCTACCCGTACCTTTAAAGGTCATAGTGGAAAACTTTCTGAGCGCACACCGGCAACAACCACAGTCAAGTAACGCGGAGCACAAACGTCATGGAAAAGAAAGCATTGCTGAAATATACCAAGATCGGACCTCGTAAAGCCCGACGCATCGCTGACCAGATACGAAAGAAAACGGTCGACCAAGCGCTTTTTTTTCTTGGCGCCATGAAAAATCGGCAGAAGGCGATTGAACCCATTGAAAAAACGCTCAAGTCGGCGGTGGCAAATCTAGCGGTTGAGCAACCGAATATCGACACGGAAAAACTTTTTGTGAAGGAAGTCCTGGTCGATGGAGGTCCCATGCAGAAACGCATACGGCCCCGCGCACAGGGCCGTGCGTATAGCAGGCTCAAAAGAACAAGCCATATCACCATCATTATTTCAGATTAACGAGGAGTGGAGGAACAAGTTGGGACAGAAAGTAAATCCGATCGGCCTGCGGCTGGGAATTAATAAGACCTGGAGTTCCCGATGGTTTGCAAAAAGCAATAAGTTTGCCGACCTGCTCAAAGAAGACATGCTTATTAGACGATATATCGGTATTCGTCTGCAGAAAGCAAGCATCTCCAGTGTGGGTATCGACCGTACCGCGAAGAAGATTATCGTAAATATTTTCACCGCTCGACCTGGTATTGTCATTGGAAAAAAAGGTGAGGAAGTAGAACGTCTCAAGGAAGAGTTGCAGCAGATTACGCAGAAAGAAGTGTATATAAACATCCGTGAAATAAAACGGCCCGAGATTGACGCACAACTGGTGGCCGAAAATATTGCCCACCAGATCGAACGGCGCATTTCCTTTAAAAGGGCCATGAAGAAATCAATATCCTCTGCTGTCAAGATGGGGATACAAGGGATTAAAATAAAATGCGGGGGCAGACTCGGCGGTTCTGAAATAGCCCGAACGGCAGAAATGAAGGAGGGACGTATTCCGCTGCATACGCTCCGGGCCGATATCGATTACGCCACTTCACTTGCAAAGACTACGTATGGCATTATCGGTATTAAGGTCTGGATTTTCAAGGGAATGATCATTAAAGTAGAAAAACAACAAGAAAATTAATACTGGCGTGGAGCATACATGTTAAGTCCGAAAAAAGTAAAATGGCGCAAGGTTATGAAGGGCCGGATCCGGGGGCATGCGACTCGCGGGCAGCATCTCAGCTTCGGTGATTACGGTCTCCAGGCAGTGGAGGCCGGGTGGATAACTAACCGGCAAATTGAAGCGGCCCGCGTGGCTATCTCCCGGTTCGTGAAAAAGGGTGCCAAATTGTGGATCCGTATTTTTCCGGACAAACCAATAACCAAGAAGCCCGCTGAAACCCGTATGGGTGGCGGTAAAGGCAACCCTGAATACTGGGTGGCAGTCATCAAACCGGGACGGATACTGTTCGAACTAGCGGGTTGCGATTCTGCGCATGCGCAGGAGGCGTTGCGGCGGGGCGGGAACAAGCTGCCTCTGAACACCGGTTTTGTCACAGAAGAGGGATAATTACACTATGGCAAAGGCAAAAGACCTCCGCGTACTCGCGGATACTGAGTTGCAACAAAAAGAACTCGACCTCCGTGAAGAGTTGTTTAACGTCAGATTTCAGCAGACCGTTGGACAATTGGAAAACCCGGTCAGAAAACGCCTGCTGCGAAAGGATATCGCACGGGTCAAGACACTTAAGCGCGAACGGGCCTTATCGGCGAACATAGCGCAAGCCAAGACGGGAGCATAAATGGACCGCAACAAGAGAAGGGTACGGACAGGTATCGTCATAAAAAATGCGATGGATAAAAGCATTGTGGTGAAGGTCGAACGAGCGCAGGCGCATTTGTTGTACGATAAAGTTGTTAAGAAAAAAAGCACATTCATGGCGCACGACGATAAAAATGAGTGTAACATCGGCGATTTAGTTGAGATTGCGGAAACGCGGCCCTTGAGCAAAATGAAGCGGTGGCGCCTTACGCGAATTATACAGAAAGTGCAGTGATTGAACGTTTTGACGGTGGAGTGACACCATGATTCTTGCAGAAACAAGACTGTTGGTTGCGGATAACTCGGGTGCTAAAAAGGTCGCTTGCATCAAGGTATTGGGTGGTAGCAAGCGGCGGTATGCATCCGTGGGAGACATTATTGTCGCGTCTGTAAAAGATGCGTTACCAACGAGCAATGTGAAAAAAGGCGATGTTGTGAGAGCCGTAGTCGTCAGGACTCTTAAGGAAATGTCCCGTAAGGACGGTACATATGTGCGATTCAGCGACAATGCGGTGGTTCTGATCAATCCTCAGAACGAGCCGATTGGCACCCGTATTTTCGGGCCTATAGCCCGTGAATTACGCGATAGAAACTTCATGAAAATCGTGTCGTTGGCGCCAGAAGTTCTCTAGTGAGTAAGGAGTAGATACAGTGAAACTGAAAAAAGGTGATCAGGTTCAAATTATCGCGGGCAAAGGCGCCGCCGGCAACAAGGTTGTCACCGGCAAGGTACTCAAAGTGTTCCTGAAAAAGGACCGGGTGCTGGTCGAAGGTTACAATATGATCAAGCGCCATCGGAAGCCAACGTCCAAAAGTCCGCAAGGCGGTATCATCGAGAAAGAAGCGCCCATCCACGTTTCAAATGTCATGCTCGTGTCTCCAAAATCGGGAAAGATAACGCGTGTTGGGGCGAAATTTCTTGAGAATAACAAGAAGGTACGCTATTCACGCACACTACAGGAAGAGATTGACTGATTATGACACGTCTAAAACAGTATTATCACGAACAAGTTGTTCCTACCCTGATGCAGAAAATACAGTATAAAAATGTGCACCAGGTGCCCACAATCAAGCGGATTATTCTCAATGTCGGTACAGGCGAACCGTCAGCCAATCCTGGTCTGCATGAGGATGCCCTGAAGACGCTTTCTCTCATTACCGGCCAGAAAGCGGTGCCTACCAAGGCAAAAAAGGCGATTTCGAATTTCAAGATCAGACTCGGACAGCCCATCGGCTGCAGAGTTTCACTCACGGGCGACCGCATGTGGGAATTTCTCGACCGTTTCATCAATCTTGCGGTACCCCGTATACGCGATTTCAGAGGGCTTTCGCGCCGCGGCATGGACGGCAGGGGCAATTTTACACTCGGCCTCAAGGAACAGATTATCTTTCACGAGGTCGATCCTGACAAGATCAAGAAGCTCCACGGTATGAATATCACGGTCTGCACATCGGCCCCCACTGACAACGAGGGTATAGAACTGCTTGGGGCCCTCGGCATGCCCTTTAGAAAAGAAAAGGAAAATCTTGATAAAAAGAAGAAGAGGAAAAAGGTTCAGTCGTCTAACCAAGAAATTCCGCAAGAGAAAGAATAAGGAGGTATGTGAGTGGCCACCAAGTGCTGGGTTGAAAAATCGAAACGAAAGCCGAAATTTAAAACGCGTAAGGTAAACAGGTGCCAGCGGTGCGGAAGACGCCGCGGCTATATGGGTGATTTCGGCCTGTGCAGAATATGTTTCCGGGACATGGCCCTCAATGGGCTCATACCCGGGGTAACCAAAGCCAGCTGGTAAAGCGGGCCACTAAAACAAAGGAGAAGGCTAATCTCATGGCAGTCACCGATCCAATTGCAGATATGCTCACGCGGATCAGAAATGCGATCCAGGCCCGGCAGAAGACGGTCTCTTTTCCAGCATCGTACGTAAAGCGGGAAATCTGCCGCATCCTTGTGGAGCGTAAATTTTTGCGCAAATTCGTTGTCGTCAGCGAAGGCAACCGGAATGTTATAAAAGCCCTGCTGAAATTCAAAAATGGCGAGAGCGTGATACAGGGTTTGCAACGCATCTCTACTCCCGGACGGCGCGTTTATCGAAGTGCCGATACTCTGCCCAAGGTTCTGAATGGTCTGGGCATCGCCATCATCTCAACCTCGCGCGGCATGATGACCGATTACGACGCCAAACAGAACAAGGTGGGCGGCGAAGTCATGTGCAAGGTGTGGTAATATGAAGAAGGGGAACCCATGTCACGGATAGGAAAATTACCGATTTCAATTCCCGATAAAGTCAAAGTCAATCTTACTGGGTGTACGCTTAGCGTGCAGGGGCCAAAAGGAGCACTTTCCCAGGAAATTAATCCTCTGGTTAGTGTTGAGATTTCCGGGAATACAGTCGTTATCAAACGCAGCTCTGATGAGAAAACGGTGCGTGCACTTCACGGATTGTACCGAGCGCTTGTTCAGAATATGGTCGTGGGAGTAACTCAAGGATATGAAAAGGCGCTTGAGGTTATCGGCGTGGGTTACAAGGCGATTATGAAGGGCAGGGACGTGGAAGTATCAGTGGGTTTCAGTAGCCCGCGTCTTTTCAAATGTCCGGAAAATGTGAAGGTCGCTTGCGAGGGAACGAATAAAATCCGTATTTCAGGGTGTGATAAAAAATTGGTCGGCCAAGTTGCCGCGAATATTCGTAAGATCCGTCCACCAGAACCGTACAAAGGTAAAGGCATCAAATACGCTGACGAATACATTAAGCGCAAGGTTGGTAAGGCAACCGCATAACCAGCACCGAGGACACTATGAGCACATACAAATCACGGCATGAGCGGCGCGAAGCCAAAAAAAAGGCGATCCGGGAAAAGCTTATGCTCTCTCCCGGCAGGCCCCGTCTTTGCATACGCAGGACCCTTCAGCATATGATTGCGCAGGTCGTCGATGACTCCAAAGGAGTCTCGCTTGTCCAGATCAATTCAAAGGCACTCAATATTAAAGGTAAAAAGACGGCAGTGGCAAAGGAACTGGGAAAGGCCATGGCCGAAAAACTCATTGCCATGGGTATTTCAAAGGTCGTTTTTGACCGGAGCGGATACCTGTATCACGGCCGTGTCAAGGCACTGGCCGATGGCGCGCGTGAAAAGGGCCTTGTATTTTAGGCGTAGAGGAGGGTTCGTTTGATAGCACAACATGTCATGGACGGCAGCGACCGGAGAGCTGAAGGCAGCGAATTCGAGGAACGTGTCGTATCCATCAAGCGGGTCGCCAAAGTCGTAAAGGGCGGTCGGCGGTTCGGATTCAGCGCTTTCGTGGTTGTTGGCAACAAAAGCGGCAAGGTGGGCATTGGTCTTGGAAAAGCAAATGAAGTGTCCGCAGCGATCCACAAGGGAACCGATGTTGCCAAACGGCATCTGGTAGACATTGTATTACGCGGTAATACTATTCCCCACGAAATGCTGGGAGAGTTTAATGCGGCAAAGGTGGTATTGCGTCCTGCTGCACCGGGAACGGGTGTTATTGCTGGCGGCGCTGCGCGTGCGGTACTTGAACTCGTGGGAGTTTCCGATGTACTCACTAAGTCCCTGGGATCAAACAATGCCCAGAATATTGCGAAAGCCACTCTCGAAGGTCTCAAGGCCCTCAGAGACAAATCACAGTTTACCGAGTTACGCAACTAACTTTTTTTGAACGGACGAGGTATGGCAGGAAAAATTAGAATTATTCAGAAGCGGGGCCTTTCAGGCTGCACACAGCGTCAGATCGATACGGTCAGGGGGTTGGGTCTCCGGAAAATCCGGCATGCTGTTGAACAGAACAAGACTCCGGCGGTCTTGGGTATGGTTAAAACTGTTTCACACTTAGTAACCATAGAGGAAATCTAAATCCTATGTATCTTTCAAATCTTACACGAAACAAAGGCGCCGCCCGGAAATCCAAGAAAATTGGACGGGGTAGCGGTAGCGGGCATGGTTGTACCGCTTGCAAGGGAAACAATGGGGCAAACGCGCGATCAGGTGCTCGTCACAAGCCTGGTTTTGAAGGCGGTCAGATGCCGCTCCAGCGTCGGCTCCCCAAGCGCGGATTCTATAACCATTTCAGCGAAGAACTGGTCGCGGTCAATTTGAGCGACATTGTGCGTCATTTGGGCGACGCTTCCTTAGTGGATACGGAATTTCTGTTTAAAAAGGGCATCGTGAAGTCACCAACAGTCCCGGTCAAGGTTTTAGGGGATGGTAACCTCGATAAGGCAGTCACTATACGTGCAGCCAGTTTCAGCGCCTCTGCCAAAGAAAAAATCGAAAAAAATGGCGGTAAGGCCGAAATTGTTTAAGCAGAGAGTTCTGGGTGTTTTAGATAAACTATAATAGGGAAAAGGATACTGACTTTTGACAGACCTACTCGAAACCTTTAAAAATATTTTAAAGATTCCCGATCTCCGGCGGAAAATCGGGTATACCTTATTTATTCTCGCCATCTATCGACTCGGTGGCCATGTCCCAACGCCAGGCATTGATCCCATTGCTCTGGGAGAATTCTTTAAAGAATCTCAGAATACGCTTTTTGGCCTATACGATATGTTTGCCGGAGGTGCTTTCAAGCGGGTAACCGTCTTTGCCCTTGGGATCATGCCGTATATCAGCGCTTCAATTATTCTGCAGCTTCTTGGCACTGTTTTTCCTGTTCTTCAGAAATTGCAGCGTGAAGGCCAGGAAGGGCGCCAGAAAATTACCCAATATACGCGGTATGGAACCGTTCTGCTTTCGATGGTTCAGGCTTTTGGTATCGCAATATTCCTTGAAAACATTCAGACTAGGTCGGGCCAGGGAGTGGTTCTTTTTCCCGGCCTTGGCTTCAAATTCCTGACAATGCTTATTCTGACAACTGGTACCATGTTTATTATGTGGCTTGGTGAGCAGATCAATTCCAAGGGAATCGGAAATGGCATTTCCCTGATTATTTTCATTGGGATTGTAGCCCAGCTTCCTAACGCTATTTTTTCTGAAGCCCAGGCTTTTTTAACGGGCACCCGGTCTTTAGTTCAGGAAATTGTCCTTCTTGCAATCGTATTTGCCACAGTGGGATTTATTGTCCTTGTTTCCCAAGGTATTCGAAAGATCCCGATACAGACACCGAAACGGGTTATTGGCAGAAAAGTATATGGCGGCCAGACTTCGCACTTGCCGTTGCGGGTGAATACCGCGGGAGTCATTCCAGTTATCTTCGCTTCTTCAATCATGTTTGCGCCCAATACTCTCGCCCAGTTTTTGCCCAATGTTGAATTCGCCCAGAACATTAGTCTCTGGTTTTCTCCTGGCGCAGCAATGTACAATATTTTCTACGGACTATTAATAATCTTTTTTACCTATTTTTACACGGCTATCATTTTTAATCCCGTGGATATTGCAGACAACTTAAAGAAAAATGGGGGCTTTATTCCCGGCATCCGCCCCGGCAAGCATACAGCTGAATTTCTTGATAAAATCCTTACCCGCATAACCCTGCCGGGAGCTATTTTCCTGGCATTTATTTCGATCGCCCCCTTTGCTCTTATCAGCGTCATGAATGTATCATTTTTTCTTGGTGGTACCAGCGTGCTTATTGTCGTCGGTGTTGCGCTCGACTTCATCCAGCAGCTTGAGTCGCATCTATTGATGAGGCATTACGATGGGTTTACTAAAAAGGGACGGATAATAGGACGACGCGGGTATTAATGCTCTTTGACAGCGCAGGTAATATACGGTGATATGATCAATATCTACTCACGGGAAGAGATTGATAAGATCCGTAAAGCCTGTAGTCTGATCCCAGCAATATTCCGGAATATCCGGGATATGATACAGCCGGGAATCCAGACCAAAGAACTTAATGACATCATCGAAAGCCTGATTCGTGAAGGAAATGCGGAACCGGCTTTTCTCGGATATCGTGGGTTTCCTGCGGCATCGTGTATTTCGGTGAACGAAACGGTGGTGCATGGTATACCCGGCGACCGGCGGATTAGGGAAGGTGATATAGTTTCAATAGATATCGGAATATATCGTGATGGATTTTATGGGGACGCAGCCTTTACCTATCCGGTCGGGCGCATTGGCCGGGAGAAGGAGCGGCTCATCGCTATCACACGCAAAGCACTCGATGAAGGTATCAAGAAAGCGGTTGCGGGAAACCGGATTTCGGACATTTCAGCGGTTATCGAAGATGTGGTAACCGCCGAAAAGTGCAGTCCGGTACGCGAACTTGTTGGGCACGGAGTGGGGCGGATGCTCCACGAGGAGCCCCAGATCCCCAACTATCGTTCGCAGGGGACAGAGTATCGCATTAAGGAAGGCATGGTCATGGCAATTGAACCCATGATCAATTTGGGAACGTATGAAGTTGAAACACTTGATGATCAATGGACCGTGGTCACCAAAGACCGGAAATCGTCGGCCCATTTTGAGCATACAGTTGCCATTGTAAATGGACGGGCTGAAATTTTGACAAACGAGTAGTATTTATGGCAAAGGTCGAAGCAATAAAAATCGAAGGTACCGTGCTGGAAGCACTGCCAAACGCGATGTTTAACGTCGAGCTCGAGAGCGGCCACAAGGTACTTGCTCACATTTCCGGTAAAATGCGTATGCATTATATCCGCATTTTACCTGGGGACAAGGTCATGCTGGAATTGTCCCCCTATGACCTGACCAGGGGACGCATAACGTACCGGCAAAAATAAAGGAGCACGCATGAAAGTGCAGGCCTCAGTAAAAAAAATATGTGAAGACTGTAAAGTTGTTAAAAGAAAAAGACGGGTATATATAATCTGTAAGAACCCGAAGCATAAACAGAGACAAGGTTAAAGGAGGTGCAGATTGGCTCGTATTGCTGGCGTTGATATTCCAAATAACAAGCAGGCGGAAATAGGTCTTACATACATTTTTGGATTGGGTCGCACCAGTGCTCGCAAAGTGCTGGTAGAAGTCAATATAAGTCCCGATAAAAAAATTGGGGACCTCACTGAAGAAGAGATTGGCGCCATTAGGCGCGTTCTTGAATCGAAGTATCAGGTCGAGGGCGCTCTTCGCACTGAACGCATGATGAACATCAGACGTCTTATAGATATTGGTTCGTACCGTGGACTGCGTCATCGTCGTGGTTTACCGGTACGGGGACAGCGTACGCGGACAAATGCGCGTACAAGGAAAGGGCCTCGTAAAACAATCGCGAACAAGAAAAAAGCAGTTGTAGGATAAGGAGTACCGCGCATGACGACTACTGTCACACAGAAAAAAGAAGTAAAAAAAACAAAAAAACGGGTTGAGGTTGCCGGTGTTGCCCATATCAGGGCGACCTTCAACAACACGATTATTTCCATTGCGAATCCCAATGGTGAAGTTGTGGCGTGGGCCTCATCGGGGCGCGCTGGTTTTAAGGGATCACGCAAGAGCATGCCCTATGCGGCAACCGTGGCAGCCGAAGGTGTTGCCAAGGCAGCGCTCGATGCAGGCATGAAAAAAGTAGATGTTCATATCAGAGGGGGCGGCGCTGGACGCGAATCAGCCGTCCGCGCCCTGAAGGCCGCGGGTCTAGAAATTCTCTCGTTGAAGGACTTCACGGCGATACCCCACAACGGATGCAGACGGCCGAAGCGAAGGAGAATATAATCATGATTGTTTCAAACGGTCCCCAATGCAAACTCTGCCGCAGGGAAGGCGCCAAGCTCATGTTGAAGGGCAACCGGTGCTATCTCGATAAATGCGCCATGGAACGTCGCGACTACGCACCTGGACAGCATGGGGCGGTACAGCGCCGTAAAAAATCATCAAGTGGTTTTGCCGAACAGCTTCGTGAAAAACAGAAGATCAAACGCATGTACGGTCTGCGCGAACAGCAATTCAGAAACACTTTCAAGAAAGCGGTCCGTATGCCTGGTGTCACCGGCGAGAATTTTTTGCGGATACTCGAGTTGCGGCTTGATAATATTGTTTTCCGCATGGGATTCGCTCCTTCGCGAAATGCCGCGCGTCAGCTGGTAAAGCACGGTCATTTTCTTGTCAATGGAAAGAAGGTTGACATACCATCGTTTCAACTGAGAGCCGGTGACGTCGTCTCTATCAAAGAGCGGAGCAGAAAGGTTGAAGTTGTCCATGCGGCGCTTTCGAACCAGGGGCGGGGGGTTTCCATTGATTGGATACAGGTTGACAAGGTAAAGCTCAGCGGTACAGTGGCCGCCGTTCCCACACGGGACCAGATCCCAACACCGGTCAATGAGCTGCTAGTCGTTGAATTGTATTCTAAATAATTCATTTTGAAAGGAAATAGACCTCATGAAATGGAAAAATCTTCAGATACCCAAGGGCTACTCGAAGGACGACAGTTCCGACGAGAAAAGCAATTACGGGAAGTTCGTTGTCGAACCTCTGGAACGGGGATTTGGGATAACCATCGGCAATGCGTTAAGGCGCACGCTGCTCTCTTCGCTTACCGGCGCGGCGGTCACGCATGTCCGCATCGGCGGTGTGCAGCATGAATTTTCAACCATTCCCGGAATCGCAAAGGAAGACGTGTCCGAAGTCATGCTTAATCTGAAAAAACTTCGTTTCAACCTTAAAGTCGATGAACCGGTGGTCCTGAAACTCGATGTGCAGGGTGAAGGCGCCGTTACGGCTGAAAATTTTGAGGAAAATCCCGACTGCGATATTATCTCCAAGGACCAGCATGTCTGTACCATCAACGAGGACGCGGATCTTTCCATGGAAATCACCGTATCTCCCGGGCGGGGATACAAGACCGCCGAGATGAACAAAAGGGAAAATGATCCTATCGCTATCATTCCTATTGACGCGAATTTCTCCCCGGTCACCAAAGTCAATTTTTCTATCGAAAATACCCGTGTAGGACAGCGGCTCGATTACGACAAATTGTTGCTTGAAATTTGGACCGATGGCAGCATCAAACCAGAAGATGCTTTGGCATACGCGGCAAAGCTTTTAAGTAATAATTTAAAGATTTTTATCAATTTTGAGGGTGAGCTCAAGGAAGCCGAGGAGGCCAAGAGTGAGGATGCTGATAAGAAGCGTATCAGGGAACTCTTAAAAATGCGGGTTGACGAACTTGAACTTTCGGTTCGTTCGAGTAATTGCTTGCGTCTCGCGAATATCCATACCATAGAGGATTTAGTAAAGAACAAGGAGAGCGAGATCCTGAAATACAAGAATTTCGGACGGAAGTCACTTATCGAGCTGAACGAGATTCTCCAGAAAATGGGACTTTCGTTCGGTATGGATTTGGTATTATACCGGGATAATTAATCAAAAGGACTATGAATCATGCGGCATCAGAAACGGGGACGAAAACTTAACAGAACCTCCGAACACCGCAGAGCCATGCTCTGTAATCTGGCGACCTCAATTTTCGAATTCCACAGAGTAGAAACCGGGCATGCAAAGGCGCTTGAAGTGCGCCGGGTTGTAGAGCGCCTGATCACCTATGGTAAACGGGGAGATCTCAATTCACGTAGAATGGCGTCGAGGTATATCCGCAACAAGGCAATACTGCGGAAACTCTTCCAGGAAATTGCGCCCAAATTCCAGGAACGCAATGGTGGATATACCCGGGTCATTAAAAAGGGGTTCAGACGAGGCGATAGTGCCGCTGTTTCTATCATCGAACTAGTGGGTATACCCAGGATCGAAAAGAAGGCAGTTGTTCCTGAGACGACGGAAAAAGCGTCAGACGGGAAGAATACCGAGTCCAAGGAACAATCGAAAAAATAGCGGCATCGTACTTTCTAGAGTGTACACTGGCCCTTTCCCTGCATGGGAAAGGGCCAGTTTTATTTTGTATCCAGTGGAAAAGTAGTTCGGACAAATTGTTCCGCTTCCTCAAACGTTTGTATGGTTTCTTCGAGCTGAAGGTCTTCAACAGCGGTCAGCATTTCCTTGAAACGGGGCCCGGGCGCATATCCCATCTCAAGGAGTTGTTTGCCTGTGAGGAGTGGGGGGGGGGAGATCTTTTCGTTTCCAAATTCCTGAATTTTCCTTTTAAGGAAATCGTATGTCGAGAGGTCGCCATGACTGGCTAAACAGTCCAGACGGTGAAGGTCTAACTCGACGGCAAAAACGGGATGCCTGATAAAACGTTTGAGCCGGTTTTGGCGCATTTTGGGAGCATTGATGAAATTCATATGGTTATTGACGATATGACAAACGTTTTTAATGGTGTCATTCGGGATTCGCCACCGTTTGAGCAGTTCGCCGGAAATCCGGCTTCCCACATAATTATGGTTGTGGAAACGAATGCGGTCTTCAGCCTCTCTGAAGGTCGCTGGTTTTCCGATGTCGTGCAGAAGTATCGCAAGCACAAGAGTCTCGTTCCGTTCAACAGTATCAAGGGTGTCGAGAAGGCGGAACATCTTCAGCGTATGGTCGTATACATCGCCTTCTGGATGGAATTCCTCTGGCTGGCGTACTCCTTTCAGCGCATGTATTTCAGGGGCAATGGACAGAAGAAGCCCGCTGGCGAATAGAAGCTCAAGAGCGGTTACGGTATTTTGCTGCAGAAGCATTTTTAGCAGCTCATCGCGGATACGTTCCCAACTGACCGCGAGAATGCCAGGAGCGGTCCTTGTAAGAGCAGACCAGGTATTTTTTTCAATGATAAAGTCGAAACGCGCGGCAAAACGTATGGCCCGCATAAGGCGCAGTTTGTCTTCGTCAAACCGCTGGAGAGGGTCGCCGATAGTGCGGATTGTTTTTGAAGCGATATCATCCAGTCCTTGTATATAATCTATTACTTTGTCCCGGATAATATCGAACAAAAGACCATTAATGGTGAAATCACGGCGCATGACATCTTCGCGGGCGGATACAAAACGGACTGATTCGGGGCGCCTGCCATCGATATACCGGTCGTCTGCGCGAAATGTGGCTACTTCGAACTGGTTGTCCCCTTCGAGGACCAGGACAACTCCGAATTGGGCGCCGACCGCCACGGTATGGGGGAAAAGACGCATGACCTGTTCCGGTGGCGCCGAAGTGGCGATATCGAAGTCGGCTATTGGCCTATGCATAACCATGTCGCGGACGCAGCCGCCGACCAGATAGGCCTCGCATCCATCAGCGTGAAGATGGCGGATGATTTTATAGGCAATGTCTTTTTTTGACTGCGCCATGGAAGGGCAACCGGGGAAGGTCAGTTTTTTAACGCGGCCGTGATGCGATCCTGGAGGTCTTTTTTTGAGAGCGCGCCGACGATCTGGTTTATCACAGCGCCGTTCCTGAATATAAGGAGCGTTGGAATGGACATTATGCCGTATCTGCCGGCAATATCAGGACAGTCGTCAACATTCACTTTCCCGATCGTGATGGTCTCCTTCATGGTTTCGGCAAGTTCTTCCAGGGCCGGTGCAATGGCCTTACAGGGTCCGCACCAGGGGGCCCAGAAGTCGATGAGGACCGGTTTCTGCGCATTGAGCACTTCAGCGTCAAAATTTGAAGCATTGAATTCTTTTGCCACAACATCCTCCTGTTATAATTCCTGAATTCCGTATAAAATCTAATATTCGCGGGCAAAGTATGCAAATACTTTTTCTGGCAACGTTCAATTCATTTTCATGGAATGAGCGGGCCGTGTTTTTTATTTTAAGAGCATGAAGGTAACCTTTCTAGGAACCGGAACATCGTTTGGGATCCCTATCCCCGGATGCCGCTGCAGGGTATGCGGTTCAACAAAGAGCAAAAACCGGCGCCTGCGGCCCGCAGTCCTGGTGTCGACCGGAGGGAAAAACATCCTGATCGACACTCCACCAGAGCTTCGGATTCAGCTTGTCGAAAATTTTGTCGACCGGATCGATGCAATCTTGTTCACCCACTGTCATGCGGACCATGTATACGGACTCGATGATATCAGGGTGTTCAGCATGGTAAAGCGAATGCCTGTCTATGGGTCACCAAACACGTTAAACGAAATAAAGAGGATTTTCCCATACATTTTCATCAGGACGCAGCAAGGCGGGGGAAAACCCAAACTCAAACTCACAGGGGTACATGGCAGGTTCAGGTTTTCGGGAATCACTATTATCCCCCTTCCTGTGTTTCATGGAAAGCGGAGTGTTTTTGGGTTTCGGATAGGCGCTTTTGCCTATATCCCCGATTGCAGCGCTATTCCAGCGGCAACATTCGTGCTTTTACGCGATCTTGATGTCCTCGCGCTTGATGGCCTTAGAAAAGAGCCGCACCCCACTCATTTTTCCTTGGATCAGGCCATTGAGGCCGCACGTCGCATTGGGGCTCGCCAGACTTTTCTGACGCATATCAGCCATAATCTTGATCATTATTCAACAAACGCGGCTTTGCCCGCAGGCGTGCAGCTGGCCTACGACCGGTTGCACGTCACTATTCGACAAACGAGGGAGCCAAGATGAACGAATCAAAACGATGGAAAGTCGGTATAGCAATCCTTGTGCTTCTTTTCCTTGGCGGGGTCGGTATCGTTACTGTGCTGGGAATTTACTCCTATATGTCCAAGGACAGTGTTGTGGACGGAATGCTAGCCAGCGACCGTATCGCGGTAATCAGGGTCGACAATATCATTATCGCCTCTGAAACAACGGTGGACCGGCTTGAGAAGTTGAGGACAGACGCGTCGGTAAAGGCGATAGTTCTTCGCCTCAACAGCCCCGGCGGAGGTGTTGCCGCATCGCAGGAAATCTACGAGGCGGTGAAGAACTGCAAGGCAGAGGGAAAAAGGATCGTCGTATCAATGGGCAGTGTCGCGGCATCTGGAGCGTACTATATCGCCTGCGCCGCGGACACAATCGTAGCGAATCCAGGGACCATCACCGGCAGCATAGGCGTCATTTTTCAATTCCCTTATGTTAAAGATCTTTTCGATAAGATCGGCGTTTCGTTCGAGGTGGTAAAAAGCGGCCGTTACAAGGACGCTGGGTCGGCACACCGCAAGATAACACCCGAAGAACGCAGGCTCTTTCAAGGCCTAATTGACGATACCTGGATGCAGTTTGTAGAAGCGGTGGTCCAGGGCAGGCGGATGCCAGCTGATTCTGTGAAAGCCATTGCCGATGGCCGTATTTTTACGGGCAGGCAGGCGAGGGAAATTGGGCTGGTGGATGTACTGGGAACCTTCGAGGACGCGAAATCCCTGGCAAAGAAGATGTGCGCTCTTCCGGACGACGCAGGTGTCCGCGAATTCCTGCCGCGGCGTAAGCTGCTGGATTGGCTCTCCGGCGACCTGGACAACCTGTTTGGTGCAGTCCGTGAAAAGGCTGGTCTAAGCGGGCTCTATTATCTTTTTTCTGAATAAAAAGGAACAGGCATGGCCACGATCCCGGGGATCTACCGGCTTCTGAATGCATGGTATGGCGATTGCGGATGGTGGCCGGGTCATTCCCGGCTCGAAATAATCATAGGCGCCATTCTGACCCAGAATACCGCCTGGAGTAATGTCGAAAAAGCCATAGCTTCCCTGAAACAGTATCGGTTGCTTTCACTTGCCCGGCTACGGGTTATCCTCTGTGCGCGCCTTGCGCGCCACATCAGACCTTCAGGATATTTTAATCAGAAGAGCAAACGGATCAAAAATTTTATTACATTTCTTGATACTCGCTATCGCGGTTCGTTGCGCGTCATGGCGGCGGCCCCTACTGCCGATCTTCGCGAACAGCTTCTTTGCATCAACGGTATTGGCCCTGAGACCGCGGACTCAATTCTTCTCTATGCATGTGATAAGCCGGTTTTTGTCGTTGATGCGTATACGCGGCGCATTTTCAGCCGTATGGGACTGTTGAAGGAAGATGAGACCTACGATGCCATACAACGGTTTTTTGAAAAGCGAATGCGGTCAGACATCCGGGTATACAACCAATATCACGCCCTCATAGTCAATGTAGGTAAGGATTTTTGCCGGAAACTTGACCCTCGCTGCGGTACGTGTCCCTTAGGCAAGGAGTGCGCATGGCAGGGTTAACAGGGTACATACTGGTGTTCACGGGCCTTGGCGGGCTTGCTTTTACCATCTTTAACTCGGGAAAGGCCGGGATCAGGCGGCCACTTGTCCTGCTTGCGTCGGTGAATGCGCGTTTTGCGCTTTTGGCGCAGAGGCGCTTGTATTCCCTCAAAGCGGCTTGCGCGGGCGCGTCGTTTCCTTTTACCTTCGATGAATTTCTCGCTCTCAGAGAGGCGCTTGCTCTTGGCGTTTTTCTGTGTGTCTGGTTCGGATTAGGTATTCCGGCCTCAGCGGCAGGAATATGCGGCGCTCTCGGTTTTTTTCTCCCTTCCCTTAAACTTAACGACATTGTCAAAAAACGCAGGGCTGAATTCAGACGGTCGTTCATTATATTTCTCGATCTGTTTCTCCTGATTCTCGAATCAGGACTCGATTTCGGGCGCGCATTAAAGCTGCTGCTCGATAAATTTCCCCCGGGAATGCTGACAGACGAATTTGAACGCATGCTAGTGGACATGCGCCTGGGCCATTCCCGTGAAGAAGCGCTGTGGCATATGGCCGAACGGATTGGCGATGAGAATTTTTCCGATTTTGCATCCGCAGTGGTGCAGTCCGACAGGACTGGCGGGTCGCTTTCACATATAGTGCATGGTCTCCTGGTTTCCATAAAGACCCGGCGCGTGCAGGCTGCTGAAAAAATGGCCCATGAGGCTCCGGTAAAACTTCTTGGCCCCCTGGTTCTTTTTATCTTCCCCGTTGTTTTCATTGTTCTATTCGGCCCCATTGTTATAGGATTGCTCCAATGACCGTCTATACTCTTGTACCAACGGACAGCGCTGCCGGCATGGTTCCAACAGCGCTTGAAAAGGCAGAGACGGTTGTGGGACGCTGGGCACCCGATTCTCTGCCCGATATTGAAATCAGCGGTCCGGGTATTTCACGCAGGCACCTAGTGCTGAAACGGGATAACGACAGGCTCTTTGCGGTCAATCCTGGGTCACGGGATATCCGGATTAATGGAGAGCCGCTTTCCGGTGAACGGCAATTGCATGGTGGGGAACGCATTGATTTGCTCGATCTGTCATTTGATGTGAAAAAAGGTGCTACCGCTGTTTCCCGAAGGCATTTTGTCTTTATTTTCCTGTGCCTTTTGGCTGTCGGCGCGTGTTTGTATATTTCACGGCAAACGGCCAACACTGCCGGATCAACCGCGCTTCCCCCGGTGGAAGCAGCCTATGGTACACATGCGTCATCGTACGTGGAAACGGATGGTCATTCGCTTGCATATGCCACTATACTCCTCCGTGACCGGGAAATCCATCCAGCGAACCGGTTTCTCGCATGCGCTGAATTCAAAAAAGCCGCCCAGTCCGGAGTGCCTGATAGCGTGCGCGTTTATTTTGAAAATACCGCGCATCGTCTTGAAGCGGAAATTGATTCACTCTATCACGAGTACCGCGACCTTGCCGATATCAGTTTCCGTCAGAAACAATACGGTACAAGCAGGCGTTATCTGAACGGGATTATGCGCATGATCCCTGATGTGCGCGACGCGCGATATATTTGGGCGGCCACCACACATAGCAGGATATCAGGCAAATGAACCAGGACAAAACCAGGATCATTGTTCCAGCGCAGGGTGTGGATCCGTATCAGACGCGCCATTCCTCCGTACCGGTTGAATTCGAGGAAAAAAAAGGGGCGTGCTTTGGTGATTGCGTTATTGAGCATCCCCTGGGAATGGGCGGGGCTGCCGCTGTTTACCTGGCAAAACACCAGAAGCTGGAGGTCCTGCGCGCGATCAAGGTGCTCAAAGGGCAATTCCGTAATGATTCCCAGTTTAAAAAACGGTTTTTAAAGGAGGCAAAGCTGGTCGCGGGCCTCGACCACCCGGCAATCGTCAGAATACACACAGTGGGAGAGGCTGACGGTAAGCCTTTTATCGAAATGGAATGGATCGATGGGACATCGCTCCGCAGGCTTTTTGAAGAACGGGGAGCCATGCCGCCCGCTGTGGCAGTGGCCATTGCCGAACAGGTGGCCCATGCGTTGGCGTATGCACATACGGCACCTATCGCCGATGGGGCCGGAGTGGTCCATCGCGACATTAAACCTGAGAATATTCTAGTACAGAAGGATGGACGTATCAAACTGGTCGATTTCGGTATTGCACGAACCATGGAGTCGTCGAACGATACCGTGGCCGGCACAATCATTGGAACGCTCCACTATATGTCACCAGAACAGATCGATGGTAGAAATGCTGACGCGCGTTCGGATTTATATTCCTTGTCTGTAGTCCTATACGAGATGCTGACTGGTTTCGCTCCTTTTACGGCAGCGACTTTTACCGCTATAATTAAAAAAATATCAGAAGGCAGGTATGTTTCCCTGAAGCGGGTGAATCCCAGAACTGCGCGTATAGTATCTGACATTGTGCGTAAAGGACTGCGGTCTCAGGCAGAGGAGCGGTTTCAGACAGCGACCGAGTTGTCTGAGGCGTTCAGAGCCCTGCGCGTTAGAACACGGCTGGATCCTGACCAAATTGTGCGTGAATGGCTTTTTTCCGGAAAGGCGCCGGATCTGGTGAATACCCGAAAACGGATCCGGTATTTCGTATATGCGTGTCTGTTCGCGGGCGCTGCCGGCTTATATTTCTACGCAGATCACAATCCGCGTGCAGAGGAAAAGGCCGTTTATACTCAACCTGTTATGGCCGATTCAGCAGTCCCGATTGTACCTGTGAGGGACACCCTCTCCCGCGCAGTGCCGCAAGGGCAAGAGACCATTATTCCCTCTCAGTCGCTTGTCCGGAAAGTACGTGTTTTTCCAAAGCTGAAACCAATTGCAAAGAATATGCCGCGGCAGGTACAAAGCCCGGCTGAAACGCGATTCGAGCAGGCTGCGGCGCTTGATCAGCGCTACCGCAGGGGTGAAGTTGAATTGCGCGACGCTGTCCGGGGGGCTTGGCAGACGTATATTAAGGAATACAGCAAGGATCCGGCATCTGAAAAGTTTGTTTCCGATGCAAAGAAAAGGTTATTATATATTATAAACAATTAACCTTATATGGCCACTAAAACCATCAAAGACTTCAAAGACACGCCAACCACCCTGCGTAAGCTTGATACCACAAAGCTGGCCACGGGGACAAAGGTAGGCCAGTATGTTATCATGAACGAGATTGACCGGGGCGGCATGGCGGTTGTGTACAAGGCACGGCAGCTTGGACTCGACCGGGAGGTGGCGCTCAAGGTGCTGCCGCCGTCAATCTCTTTGCAGAGCAAATTTACTGAGCGCTTCGCAAAAGAGGCGCGCGCCATTGCGCAACTGACTCACCCGAATATTGTCCGCATCATTGAGGTGGGCGGTGACGCCGGCATCTACTTTATTGCCATGGAATTCCTTGATGGACTCAATCTTTACAAGTATATGGTCCGTTTCGAGCCGACAGTGTATACGGTCATCCAGATCATCAAGCAGCTTGCCGATGCTCTTGAATACGCGCACAGCCGCAATATCATCCATCGCGACTTGAAATTGAACAACGTTATCATGAAGGACAATGCCATTCCCATTCTTATCGATTTTGGCCTGGCAAAAGCGCGGGAAGCAGACAGTGGCGTGACCATTTCAGGTGAAATCATCGGTTCGCCGTCGTACATGTCGCCCGAACAGGCGCTGGGTAATCATGTAGACGAAAGGACCGATATCTATTCGCTGGGCATTATGGCCTACGAACTACTTACTTCCAAGAACCCCTTCTTCGATAAACGGGGATATCAACAGACTATCTGGAACGTCATCCACGGCGAAGCGAGGCCGCCGCGCGAGGTTTCGGACTGGATTCCGCGGGATATCGAAGTCATAATCATGAAAGCCCTGGAAAAGGACCGGGAAAAACGATATCAAACCATGCGTGCCTTCCGCATGGACCTTGAACGGTATCAGGCCGGGGAACCTATTCTTGCCCGCTCACCTTCGATCCTGGAACATGTGGTACGCCAGGTCCGAAAGCGGAAGGGACTCTTCATGTCCGTGGCAGCGATCACCATTCTTCTCGCGCTTTTTGGATCGTATTACCGGTATCAGACCAATCTGGAGAAGGCTGATTGGAAGGAGGTCCGGTTTGAGGCGGATATGTACACGAATCTCGACCAGCTCTGGGAAGGCAAACACGATGGTGAGGACCTCAAGTTTATTTCCATGGATTCGCCCTGGGTGGGGAGCAGCGGCCGTATACAGGTTTCCGCTGACGGATATACCTGGATTACCTGGCGCAGGAAAAACTCGAACGATATGCGGCTTGAATTCACCATTGAGGCGAACCGCGACCAGAACCGGGAATTTGGTTTTTTTATCAATGGCACTGATCCCGAAACCGGGTATACCTTCAGGTTCCTTAATGATGGCATATACCTGTCAAAAAAATCGCGCCAGTATATTATAAACCGTATTCAGCCGCGCCTTCTCAAAAAAGGCGAACATGTACGGATCCGCGCTGAAAAGGATGGATATCGGATAAATCTTTTTGTCAATAATCGCCTGAAAATGTCTTTTGATGACTATACACCCCTTTCCTCAAGTGTGCAGAATTCGATGGGGTTTTATGTGGACAACGGGAGCGTGATCCTTTCCGATATAATGCTTTACCAGTTGGGAGTGCCTCTGAAAACCCAGCCTATTGAGACCGCGGACCGTTTCTTTGAACACCGCTATTTCAAGGACGCCATTGACGAATACCTCACCATAGCAGCCCTCTATCCCAACGATCCCATGGCGGTACGCGCCCAATACAAAATAGGATTGTCATATATGGAAATGGGTGAATTGGAAACCGCCATTTCCGAATTTGAAAATATTCTGCGTACCAAGAACAATAATCTGATTCCATCGGCCATGGGACAGATAGTCCGCTGCTATACCAGTCTCGGCGACGATTTCCGGGCTGAAAAGATGCTGCTACGGTTGCGCGACCGGTATCCTGACTCACCTACTGTTATCGCCCTGCTTTCGGAAACCAGTAGCCGGCTGATCGGGATCATGGCCAAAGACAAACCCGCATTGTCCGCTGTTGTTGAGGAAAGACTCGATTTCCTGATGAAAAATTTCGCACCGCAGGAACGGTTTTTCATAGATGCGCATATGGCTTTTGGCGAATGGCATCTTAAATGGCGCGACTATGCCAAGGCGAAAAAAATATTTGAGAGCATTGAGAAGGGATATCTTCCCGGTATCGACCAGGCGGTCATCGCTTCGGTGCGGATCGGCGACATTGAAGCCTATACCGGTTCCCTGTCAAAGGCCGTTGAAAAATACAATACAATCCTTTCCCTACACCATGCCAATGGCCGGGCATGCGCTGAATCGTGGATGGGCATCGGATGGGTTGATCGGGCCCTCTGCAAAGCTGATGATGCTCTGAAGAGCTATGATTTCGTAATCAAGGAGTTCGGCTATTTCCGCGATCTTGGGGCCAAGGCAACCATCAACAACGCCTTTGTCTATCTTGAAAAGACCGTGCCTGAAAAAGCCTCTGAAGAAATTTTTAAGAGGGTCCTCCAGAAATATCGCGATTATGACGCTGAAACATGCATTGCCCGGTTCATGCTCGGGCTTTCTGATGAAAAAGAATTGGCAAGAAAATTTGCACCAGCCATGCTTAATTATTATATTGCAGAAAGGTACCGGTATCTGGGCGATAAACGGAACGCAATTGTTTATTTCTCAAAGTTTAAGAAGGATGCGGGAAACAACCAGTTGCTCATAAGACTCGTGGAAAGCCAAATGGCATATGTCAGATAGGTCAATCACCACAAAGAAGGAGGATTTTATGGTTATCAGGTTTTTAGCCGCAACAATGCTCATGCTTGCGGTGTCCGCCTACACCGCTGAAATCGGCGGAAAGTTCGCTTTTGGGTTTGAACAAGGCGTTTCCGTGGGAGGCGATGAATCGAACGGTGTGCTTGGCAAGGGTATATCGTTCAAACTATGCTTAAGCAATGTTATTGCAGTACAAGCTGCTGTTGGTTTTAATTACAGCCAGCAGACAAACGATATTTTCAATTCGGACAACACAGAACTACTATACAAAGAAGACCAGGACAGGATTGATTATAGCGCTGCCGCATATGGAATATTGGTCTTTAGAAGGTTTGAACGCGTTCATTTGAACGGCATGACTGGTATTCTCATTGCATCGCGCAGCAACCATTTCAAGGACGAGGCGCTTGCCTCGGTATCGAATCCTTCTTATGGGCGCGGTGATGGTACAAATGGAGCATTTATTTTGTCTGGAGAACCGAGCAAGATGACTGATGTGCATCTTCGTATTCTTATGGCGCCAGAAATATTTTTATTTCCCAACTTTTCTTTGGAATATAAATACGGGTTTGATATTGCCCTTACGAAAGATCCTATTGTGCTCCAAAATACTGGTTCAGGTTACACAACAGCCAACTATGTTGTCAATGAACGCAAACGCTTGAAAATCGATGTGATCGGCGATCTCAATCTGGTGAATAGCGCATCGGTCCACTTTTATTTCTAAGCGTATATAACTCGTATGGATTAAATCCCGGTCCCAAAAAGCATGGGGCCGGGTTTTTTTATGGAATATGCCCGCCTAGCCTACCTCTTTGCCGTGCTTCCGGTACTTAAGGTCCTGGTTGTTTTTTTTCCATTTTTTCTGTGCGGCCTGGTAATCCGGTTCCTGAAAGAACGCATTGATACTGTGTTGATCAATGAATATGGCAGAATACCTTATTTTATCTTTGCCGCCCTGGGCACGCCTGTGCATGAATTGAGCCATATCATAGCAAGCCTGCTCTTTGGCCACAAGGTAAAAAGGTTCAGTCTTTTTTTTCCCAGAAGAGACGGTCAACTGGGATACGTTGAACACGCGTATAATCCTGACAGTCTGTACCAGCGTGTGGGGTGTTTTTTCATCGGCATGGCGCCGGTAGTCATGGGATGCGCCTTTTTTTTCCTGCTTACACGGCTTTTTTTCCCAGGTTTCAGGTTCGCTGACGAGATATATGTCTCTTTCAAGGGCGTTGCGTCATTGAAAAGTATTTCAGCACTATCATCTTTTTTTTCCGGTCTGGCCGTTTTTTTCAAGTCTTTTATCATGGAATTTATTGGACGTATTGCAGCGGGCGATTGGAAGCCGGTTTTCTATCTGCTTCTAACCACTGGTATTGGGAGCCATATGTTTCCAAGCAGGGCTGATTTTTCCGGCACAGTCCCGGGGATTATCGTTCTCTATACCGTCATTGTTGTGTCTAATTTTGTGCTGTTTCTGCTCAGTGTGCATTTTGACAGGGTCGTCGCCATGGGTATTGCCTGGACCGCGCTCTGGGTCAATATCATGCTTCTTATTATCCTGGTCCTTGCCTTTGCCGGTGTGGCCCTTTATGCCCCAGTGCTGATAAAACGCGCTCTTTCAAGTTGAAGTCAACGTCCCTATAATGTATATTTTCCTCTCATTGCAGGCTTACGTGTTCGGAGAGGTCGCATAGTTGGCCTAGTGCGCTGGTTTGCTAAATCAGTGTGGGGTTACACCCACCGAGGGTTCGAATCCCTCCCTCTCCGCTTTTTTAAATTTTTTAGCATATGCCGCTCGAACACTCCACTGATATCATGGTCCGGTATGCAGAGACAGATCAGATGGGCATGGTACACCATGTTTCCTATGCCGTATATTTTGAAGAGGCGCGTACAAAAAACCTGGCTGCAGCTGGTCTTCCCTATCACCTCATGGAGGAGCGAGGTGTACTGTTGCCCGTGGTTGAACTGACACTGCAGTATCTGAAACCAGCGAAATTCGGCGAATATGTGACTGTGAAATCCGTTATTTCTCCGCCCCAGGGTGCACGCCTTCGAGTCGAATACCGCATTCTCAGAGGCGATGACCTCCTGGTGACCGGGAGTACTATTCACGCCTTTATGGGGAAAAACGGCCGTCCTATCAGGCCCCCCGGTGATATTATTGCTGTTCTTTCATAATATTATTGACATTACACACTTGAAAACTGCTATTTTATAGCTTCTATGAACAACAGAGGACAGGCATTTGCGGAATATACGCTCATTGTCTCGGTTTTAGCACTTTTTCTGGGAGCGGTCATTGCCCCCAGGTCGCCGCTGAACATTGTCGCGGCGCTTAAAAAATATCAGAATAATCTGGTTAAAGCCATAAATAATCCAATACCCTAACTCAGGAGGTTGTATGCGAAAGATCAGGAACATCAAAGGACAGGGAATGACCGAATATATTATTATCGTGGCTATAGTGGCCATTGCAGCCGTTGCGGCGTTTAAAATGTTTGGTCACAGGATACGGACCAGCCTTTTTAAAACGGGAACTCAGCTTGAAACCGAGGTTACTGGTGAAGACGGTATCAATAACACCGACGATGGTTCAGAATAATACCAAGCGTTCATAGTAATAAAATTGTGCCGGATTTTACGATCCGGCATTGTTGTTTATGAGCTTATATAAAGACGGTATCAGGTTTACCTGCCAAAAGTGCGGGGTGTGCTGCATTTCGCAGTCAGACACAATGTGCGTGCATTTGTTTAAACCCGATATTCTGGCGCTTGTCTTTTTTTTGAAAATAGACCCCAAGGCGTTCGTGGATCAACACTGTCTGGCGGTACGAGATACATTTCTTTTTACCGATTGCACCATTGTTCAGGATAGAATTGAACTGCGGAAGAAGAGGGGTGGGGCGTGCGTTTTTCTGGAAAAGAACCAGTGCTCGGTCTATGCGGCCCGGCCTTTTTTATGCAAGGCAGGCCCTTTTATTTCGGGTTTCATGTACAGCCGGTTGTTCTGGAAATTATTCAAGTCGTACTGCATCGGGGTTGGAACCGGAAAGTTCCATTCAGCCGATGAGATAGACCGCACAATTGCCCGGGAACAGGCAGTGGACGAGGAATATGAAAATGACCTTTGCGTGGATCCGTTTTTGAAAGATATATTTAAAAAGTCCGCGGTCGTTCGCCGGGAGATAAAAATCGACGCCACGTACGACCGTTACAGGAAATCAAAAGCATGATACGAATAGTTGCGGGGGCCGCGATCCTCTTGTTCCTGACTTCCGGGCAGGCCAGCGCCGGGTACGAGGACCTTGCATGGAGGGCGCCTTATAGAGTGGTCAAGCGGAGTTTTCCGGGCATCTCCCGGGTACGCGATCTCTGCTATTTTGAAGGCGTCAACCTTTTCGGCCAGGATTCTCTTGTCGTATTCGAAGAAAAGCAGCCCCTGGACGGTGTACGGCGCAGACTCTTTGTTTTTCAGCAGGGAAAGCTGGTGGCCGTGGAAATGCAATACGATAATTCAGCCGTTACCGATTCTCTGTTCCAATACAGCATCATCGAGCCGCTGGTCCAGAAATATGGTAAAAAGAAGATGAAATACAAGCAAGAGCGAAACCGTACCAAGGAGAACAAATACTTTATTTGGGACCAGAAAGACGACATTATTGTTGCCGTCTACGGCCATTTCAAGAAGGTTTCCCCTGATAATCTTGATTGGGTCAGGGTCAAATACTACGATAAAGATTACTATTATCAGTGTGGAACAGGTGACCAGCGCGCCTCAAAACGGGCGGGCGGACGGATATACTTCTAAAAGACTCCCTCTGTCCACACATCTCCCTGTTTTATTATATTTATCAGGGTATTTGAAAAGGTTTGTTTTTCAAAGGAAAGGACAGCCACCATGCCGTGTGGGAAAAAACGTAAGAAGCACAAGATCAATGTCCACAAACTGAAGAAACGCCGCCGGAAAAACAGGCACAAGAAGAAGAGAAAATCTTAGATTTTTCTCGCTTCACGCTCACGGTCGAGTCTGATTACCGTGCAGTTGCCGCGGCCGCGCAGGGAGAACTCGCTCGCATAGTGTTTTATGATGAGCAGTCCCCTGCCGTGCGGCTTTCCAAGATTTTCAGGCAGCAGGGGGTTGGGTATATCAGTTTCATTGTATCCGGCCCCCTCATCAACAATTCCCACTCGTACATATCCTGCTGTCACCGATGCCAGGACGACCACTTTTTTGGCAGAGTCGTATTTGTTTCCATGGATGATGGCGTTGGTCAGAAGCTCAAGTAATACCAGTCTGAAGCGCTTCTGGTATTTAATTGAATAACCGATATTGTCGGTTTCCTTGGTAAGATGGTCGATGATCGCGGACATATGGTCAAAATCGTGGATGGTCTTCATGTATACGCGCGCTTCTCCAGTCATACTGCAGAGATTGAGGAACGCGTCTATGCGACGGCTTCCGGTAATGGCAATATGTACCTGGTCATCGTATTTGTCTAAACCCATTCGAAACGAGTCGCCGGGGAACAACTCGAGTGTTGTCTCGCTGACCGGGAAGTCCTGGAATATGCCTATCGCAGGTCCGGCATTGTTGAGTGGTTGCGCGGATTGGGTCTTTTCTCGCGTCAGGGTGAGCAGGGATGAACCAGCAGTGCAATATCTGAGCGCATTGGTCCGCAGATCAAAAATGCCGAGAGAACCGTCAATATAATTGACAGTTTTTATAGTCTGAGAAAGGGCCATGTTTGTCTGCCGGATGATCTCGCCCGGCCGTGCATCGGGTTTCAGGTAGAAGCGGAGCGCCATTCTGGTCATTGCCGCGATATACGGCACCGCAATGGACTCACCTGCAACGGAAAAGAAATAAAAAGCGATTTCATCGTCTTCGAGCGGTATTGCTTCCCAGATCAATCCCTGAGAAGGGAGGGGACCGGCGGGAACCGAACAGGATAGTTCCGGTATGCTGGGAAAGTGGAGTTTCATCATACTTGAAGAAGATATAATTAGCTGGCGTAAAGGCTGTCAAGACACAAAAAAAATCCAGTGATTGCTGACTCTTGCCGGATAAATTATGTATTTTGTTGCCCTATCACTACTAGGGGAAATCATATGAAAAAAACAGCCTTGTACGAACGTCACCTATCATCGAAGGCGAAGATGGCGGAATTTGCCGGGTACCTAATGCCGATTCAGTACACCAGCATTGTCGAAGAACATCTTCAGGTACGAAAAAAAGCGGGCATATTCGACGTCTCACACATGGGGACTTTGTTTGTCAATGGAAAGGAGGCGAAGAATTTTCTCCAGCGTATTGTGACCGGCAACATCAATGCACTGCCAAAAGGCAAGGTCCTGTATACACTGATGTGCACTGAGAACGGAACCGCAGTGGACGACCTTTTTGTGTGTTCTTTGGAGGACACCAGGTATCTTATGGTGGTAAACGCCTCAAACGTGGACAAAGACCTTGCCTGGCTGAACAGGTTCAAACCTGGCGAGGTGCAGATAACCAATGCCACCCCGGGAAATTCGATCATTGCAGTGCAGGGGCCCCTGGCAGTGGGTATTATGGATTCGATCTGTTCAACACCCCTTTCTGCCCAGCCATCTTTTTCGATAAGGCCGAATTTCGTGAACGGACAACCAATGCTGATTTCGCGCACCGGATATACGGGTGAGGATGGTTGTGAAATCTACGTTGCGAATGACCATGCGGCCATGGTATGGGACTTGCTGATCGAAAAAGGGGCCTTGCCCGCTGGCCTTGGCGCCCGCGATACGCTCCGTCTCGAAATGGGATACACACTCTATGGTCACGAGATCAGCGACAGCACCAATGTGCTCGAAGCCGGCCTTGGTTGGATTATCGACCTTGCCAGCAAAGATGATTTCATTGGCAAGGCGGCCCTTGTTAAATCTAAAGAAGCTGGTTTGCAGTTCAAACTGGTGGGGTTGCTTGCCGAATCCAAGGGCATTCCGCGGCAGGGGTGTCCAGTTGTGGAAAACGAGATACTGATAGGTCATGTGACTTCAGGCGGGTATTCTCCTGTTCTCGAGAAAGGCATTGCCCTTGCCTATGTTCCCCTGGATAAAAGCGTGGAAGGTCTCAATCTTTCCATTGACATACGAGGACGGTTACTGCCGGTTACAGTTGTGAAACGGAAATTTCTGCATGGAAAATGAGAAGATACTGCGGATACTCGACGCCAATTTCAACAGGCTGCGCGAAGGTCTGAGGGTCATTGAAGAGGTAGAACGGCTGGCGAACAATGATGAAAACACTTTTCATCAACTTAAAACCTTGCGTCACGATCTGGCGGAATGCTGCAGGCTTATACCCCGGGACATTCTGCTCGCGGCGCGGGACAGCGAGCACGACGTGGGCAGGGACCGCATCTGCGCGTCAGAGGCGGAACGGAAAGATCTGACAGCGCTCTCTGCGGCAAATTTCAAACGGTGCCAGGAAGCGGCCCGTGTTATTGAGGAATTCGCCAAATTGACCTACCCGGCAGTGGCTGAGAAGGCGAAAAAAATCCGGTTTTCCCTCTATGACTTGGAAAAACTTTTTCTTTGAATTTACCTGGTCTATATAGCTATCTTTTTTTATTCATTCGCGGAGGTTTTTCATGGCATCTGGAGTCAATAAGGCAATCCTAATCGGCAATTTAGGCAAAGATCCCGAACTGCGCTATGTCTCTACTGGAAACGCGGTTGCAAACTTTTCTCTTGCCACAACCGAAAATTTTAAGGACAAATCGGGGCAGAAACAGTCCCGGACCACCTGGCACAATATTGTTATATGGGGCAAGCTGGCTGAAATTGCCAACCAGTACCTGAAGAAGGGGGGCCAGGTATATCTTGAAGGCCGTATAGACAACCGTTCGTACGATGATAAAAGCGGCAACAAACGGTATGTGTCTGAAGTAGTTGTTGATATGAATGGTAAATTGGTCCTTTTGGGCGGCAGAGGAGGGACGGCTGGCGCTGGCGATAGCGGCGTTGATGCAGGCAGTGGCGAAGACCCGTCTCTTGGTTCCGCAGGCAATGCTTCCATGCCTCCTTCGGGCAGCCCTATTCAGAGCAGTGATGATTTGCCTTTTTAACTGTAGCTTTAAACAGAAACGTACATATTCACGTTTATTACATTAACCTATTATTTTTACACGGAGGGTTCTTTTTATGGCATGCAAAATGGTTCCCCACGATGGCAATACAGCGGTTGCGCACGTAGCGCATGCTACCAATGAAGTAATTGCGATTTATCCTATTACCCCATCCTCGGTCATGGGTGAAGTGTCTGATGAAAAGTCGGCGCGAGGGGAAAAGAACATATGGGGAACGGTTCCCGTGGTGTCCGAGCTTCAGTCCGAAGGAGGCGCATCGGGCGCTGTCCATGGCGCTCTCACAACCGGCGCCCTGACTACCACGTTTACCGCCTCACAGGGCCTGCTGCTTATGATCCCTAATATGTACAAGATAGCCGGCGAACTTATCCCCACTGTTTTCCATGTTTCAGCCCGGTCTATCGCGTGCCAGGCGCTCTCTATTTTCGGCGATCATTCTGATGTCATGGCCTGCCGGCAAACCGGGTATGCCATGCTTGCTTCATCAAATGTTCAGGAGAACATGGACTTTGCCCTTATTGCCCAGGCAGCCACGCTCGAATCGCGAGTTCCTTTCCTTCATTTTTTCGAAGGGTTCAGGGTGTCGAGCGAAGTCCTCAAAATATGCGAGCTGTCGTTCGACGACATGCGCGCTATGATCGACCCGGCGCTGGTGCATGCCCACCGTGCGCGCGGTCTCAATCCATTCAACCCCATGCTCAGGGGTACCTCACAGAATCCTGACGTCTATTTCCAGGGCCGCGAGACGGTCAACAAGTATTATGACGCCTGCCCTGCCATTGTCGAAAAAGCGATTGAGAAATTCGCCGCTATTACCGGCAGGAAATACGGACTCTTTGAATACTATGGCACGCCTGACGCAGATCGCGTGGTCATTGTCATGGGATGCGGCAGCGAAGTGTGCCGTGAAACCGCTGAGTACCTCAATGCAAAAGGCGAGAAGGTTGGTGTGGTCAAAGTCCGCCTGTACCGGCCCTTTAGCGTGAAGCATTTTGTCGCGATGTTACCAAAAACGGTCAAGAAATTGGCTGTTCTCGACCGCACCAAGGAACCTGGTTCACTGGGCGAACCCCTGTATGAGGATGTACGGACAGCCATTGGTGAAGCCATGCACGAAAAGCTGGTTTCTTTCTCTGATTATCCGGTCATTATTGGCGGCCGTTACGGCCTTGGGTCCAAGGAGTTTACACCGGGCATGGCAAAGGCGGTGTTTGACGAACTCAAGAAACCAGAGCCCAAGAACCATTTTACCGTGGGTATCAATGACGATGTTACCAATACCAGCCTCCCATTCGATGCCAATCTTTCCATTGAGACCGGCGTCTACCGCGCCCTTTTTTACGGGCTGGGTTCGGATGGTACTGTGGGCGCAAACAAGAATTCCATCAAGATCATTGCTGATGAGACGGACAATTACGCCCAGGGTTATTTTGTCTATGATTCAAAAAAAGCGGGCAGTGTTACCGTATCGCACCTTCGTTTTGGTAAAAAACCCATTCGCAGCCCGTATCTGGTTTCTCAAGCTGATTTTATCGCATGTCACAATTTTACCTTCCTTGAAAAGTACGATATGCTGAAGAACGCGGTAGCGAACGGCATCTTCCTTCTGAATTCACCCTATAGTAAGGATGACGTGTGGGACAAAATGCCTCGCGAGGTCCAGAAACAGATACTGGACAAGAAACTCAAATTTTTCGTCATTGACGCCATAAAAATTGCTGAGGCAATAGGGCTTGGCGAACGGGTAAATACGATAATGCAGGCCGCATTTTTCACCATAACTAAGGTTATTGACGAGACCATTGCCATTGGCGCCATTAAAAACGCCATTAAAAAGACCTATGGTAAAAAAGGTGAAAACGTGGTCAAAATGAACGTGGCTGCCGTGGACAAGGGCATTACCGAGTTCCATGAAGTTACTGTTCCCGCGTCAGCCTCTAGCGCAATTGCCATGCCTCCGGTGGTTCCGGCCAATGCTCCTGATTTTGTTCAGAAGACCACGGCAAAAATCATACGCCAGGATGGCGATGCTGTGGCGGTAAGCGAAATGCCCTTTGATGGCACATGGCCCACGGGAACCACCCAGTACGAGAAGCGCAATATCGCGGTCAATATTCCTGTCTGGAACCCGGACACCTGCATCCAGTGCAACCAGTGTTCGCTTGTATGCCCGCATGCCGCGATTCGTCCCAAGGTATATGACGCCTCGCTGCTCGCCAAGGCGCCCAAGGCATTTAAATCAAAGGATGCTGTGGGCAAGGAGTTTGCGAGCATGAAGTATACGCTCCAGGTTGCGCCCGAGGATTGCACCGGATGCGGCACCTGCGTGTACAATTGCCTGAAGAAGGACAAGGAAGCCATTAAGATGATGCCCCAGATTCCCCTGCGCGAACAGGAACGGGAAAATTTCAGCTTTTTCCTTGGTATTCCCGATCCTGACCCAAAGAAATTCAACAGGAACAATATCAAGGGGTCGCAGTTCCTTAAGCCTCTTTTTGAATTTTCCGGCGCGTGCGCAGGATGCGGTGAAACAGCCTATGTCAAATTGTTGACGCAACTTTTTGGCGAGCGGGCCATTATCGCCAATGCAACGGGTTGCTCATCCATCTATGGCGGTAACCTGCCAACAACGCCCTACTGCAAAAAGGCCGACGGAAGCGGACCCGCATGGACAAACTCCCTGTTCGAGGACAATGCAGAGATAGCCATGGGCATGCGCCTGACCGCAGACAAGCTGAACGAGTATGCGCGTGAACTTTCGCAGAAGATGGCTGCCGCGGGCAGCGGCAGCAAGGCGCTGCTCGAAGAAATCATTAGCGCTGTGCAGACCACTCCCGATGAGATCGATCTCCAGAAGGGAAGGGTTATGACGCTCAAGGCGGCTCTTGCAAAAGAGAGCAGTGCCGAAGCAAAGGAACTGCTGAGTGTTGCCGACTATTTGGTCAAAAAGTCGGTCTGGGCGGTTGGCGGTGATGGTTGGGCCTATGATATTGGTTATGGTGGCCTGGACCATGTGCTTGCTTCGGGCAAAAACGTGAACGTACTGGTGCTTGATACGGAAGTATATTCGAACACTGGCGGACAGGCCTCAAAATCCACGCCGCGCGGCGCGGTTGCCCGTTTTGCCGACGGCGGCAAGCCTGTTGGTAAAAAAGACCTGGGGCTTCTGATGATGAGCTATGGGAACGTATTTGTGGCAAAGGTGGCCATGGGTTCGAGTCCTGCTCAGGTGGTCAAAGCTTTTGTAGAAGCTGAGGCGTATAATGGTCCGTCCATAATTATCGCATACAGCCATTGCATTGCCCATGGTATAAACATGGAGACAGGTCTGGGTGAACAGGAAAAAGCGGTCAATGCAGGCCATTGGATGCTCTACCGGTATAATCCCGATCTTTTGTCCCAGGGCAAGAATCCCTTGCAACTCGACAGTAAGATGCCGTCCATTAAAATGGAGGAATTCGAGAGCAGCGAAAATCGCTTCAAGTCGCTTACCAAATCAAAGCCTGAGGCGGCAAAGCAGTTCTTGACAATGGCCCAGGCTGATGCGGACAACCGGTGGGTGTATTACAAGGCGCTCTCCGAGATCGATTACTCAAAGAAACAGGCTTAAAATTCGTCAAGCGATTAAAAGGGCCGGACATCAGATTGTTCGCTGTCCGGCCCTTCCATTAACAGTATTTAGGAGGAGGTATTGTGCCCAAAGGAAAAGTTAAATGGTTCAACGACAAAAAGGGATTCGGCTTTATTGTGACCGAAGAGGGAAAAGACGTGTTTGTTCATATCAATGATATCAACCGCGGCGATATCCTGCTTGAAAACGAAGAGGTTGAGTTCGAACTTGCCCCTGGTAAAAATGGCCAGAAGGCCGTGAATGTCAGCGTTTTCCGGTAATTTTTCGTCAGTTTAGCAGATGTGCATTGGTTGTCCGAAAAAAGAGACCCTTATTTAATCAACATCATCCTGCGGATACCAGTATAGGTTTCTGCATGCATATGGCAATAATAGATCCCGCTGGACAGGCGTGAGTTCTGTAGTGTCAGTGAATGGCGCCCCTTTGGCAAATTCTGATCAAGAACCTGTAAAACCATTTTTCCATCAATCGAAAAGACCCGCAGCGTGACATGGCTGGCAGTTGCCACATAGAGACCGATCATAGTACTCGCGTTGAAAGGGTTGGGGCGGTTTTGTTCCAGTATGGTGGTCCTGGTATCCCGTGGTCCGTTGTTCTCAACACCGATACTGTCGATGATGAAATTAACCCTAATGGTTGTGTCTGCGCTGGAGGTCAGATAAAAGGAGTTGGCAGAGACGTCCAAGCCTCCCCAGTCTTTAAAAGCGTAACCTGGTTTTGCGATTGCGACCAGCGGCAGCGGGTTTCCATTGAAATACCCGCCTGACCAGAGACTATCCGCAACAGGAACCGTGTTTACCATGACGCTGCCTTTTTCAGGATCAGGATTGCGTATGGTCAGAACATATGTGCCGCTGAGGTTGAATTTCTGAAGCACATGGTCCCGAACGACCGGACGCCGGTTGTTGGCGAAGTAATACAGGACCTGCGTGTAATTTTCCCAATCCGGAATTCCGCCCAGGTATGCTGAACCGAATGGATCGTAGGTGCCGGCCCATTTTTCAATATGCCGGGGAATTTCCTGATCTATGAGGGCCTTGATGGAATCGATTCTCTGGCAGACATGCGCGGGGTCAAAGGTCGTGTTCATGCGGTCGGCGAATGTGTTGATGAACCTGACTTTGAACGAGTCGCATGCGAGAAGGTTTCTGAGCAACTCGGTTGAAATGGGTTTGTTCGGATAGCTGGGTCCATTGGGGTCGGTTGCTGCGTCCAGGGAGTTTCTGGTGTAGGTCGCCGCAGTCATTGAACCCCATTGCCTTTGGCCCCATGCGCAGTCAGTATCGAAGAGGAGCCATCGCCACTTGCCTCCCGGCGTTTTCGCCTTCCACCGGCGGTAGTTGGGGCCGGGCCAGTCTGTATTGTCAATATAGATTTCAGTCACGTAATAATTTATGCAATTTTGGATGTCCATTTTAGAACGCAGCTCTTCGTAGGTTGCGGAATCGTTCAGGTCCTGGGTCTTTACGAAATCTTGGAACAGGGTCCAGTCAACCGAGTCTCCCTCAGTCACCTGCATGCCGCCGGGGTGCCGGGACATGAGATCCACGCTATCGGGATTGACCCCATGGTGCGCCTCGAAATAATACCGGTCGTATTTCTCCCGTATATTATGGATGCCCCAGTACTTGCCGTTTAAAAAGAGCAGCGATGGCCGGTAGGCCTGGATGTCCATGTCAAGGTCCTCGGCGAGGCTGGTGATCATTGCGTCGCGGAACATGGTCTGCTCCCAGTCGTTTCCTGAATTCCGGAAGAGCACCCGTGTATAGCTTATATACGGCAGGTTGGGAAAGATCCGGTACGCGATTTGGTCGTAATCGTAATCACCGCGTGCATAGATGGCAAGTGTTTTCTCCGGTGATTCTCGTGTGTTGCCCCCGTAAATTTTCACTCCAGCTTCCATGTTCAGGACTTGTTGCTTGTCTGTTTCAAAAAACTCAAGGTGAACAGGACGTTCCCAATCTTCATGGAAATTCGCGCCAACCCAAGGATAGAAAGGCGAATAGTCTGTCCCAAAGGTATAGATGCCCATACTGTCGTCAAAGAAGTTGACTGGATCGGTAACCAGCGAAATGACCGGCAGGCTCGAAGAGTCGTTTATAAAATAGGTTTTGGAAATAACCGGACTTGGCGCCATGTTCGCTTCAATGGTCCGGGCCCTGATAACCGTGGTATGTGAAATTGATACTGGCGTAGTGTACGGGGTTGCCTGGGCGTTTGGTTCGCTGCCATCGAGAGAATAATAGACGGTCCCGGTTGTTCCTTGGCGGGCAAGGGTCACCAGTATCTGGTCAGCGTAGAACCCGCTTTCCATGGAAAAGACGGGAGAGAGGGAGATCCCACTCCCGGGCGCAGTGCTGTTTGCGGCAATGGGCGTTGGACGATCAAAAAAATAGTGCGAGGTGTCGCCATCAGGATACCTGCCATAGCTGATGTCTCTGTAGAGCGCGGGTACATTGCACATGTCGACAAGCACGCCAGCGCTGTTGTGCAGAAATATGGCCTCACCGTTGGCGCTTATCTTAAAATTTGTATGCATGGGGTCTGTGTCTTTCCTGTCCTCTTCAGACGCGAATACGGCCATGTAGGCGTGGGGTTGCAGTGTTGTGGCGGGAAAGACCCATTTGAAGGGTTGGCTGTAATTGTCCGAGATGCCAAAACCGGAGAGGTCTACCGTTGAGTCACCGGTATTATACAGTTCAATCCAGTCTTCGTATTTCCCTTCCGCCGTGGAAAGGGTGAAGACATTGGATGACATCACTTCATTGATAACGATTGATTGGCCTGGCGCATATGCCGCCGGACCCATGATGGCAGCGGCGCACAATGCCAGGGTGTGGAGACGCACTTAGTACCGTCCGAATTCGAGCGCAGCCTCGTACATGGCCACGATGTTTTCGGGAGGAACGTCGTCCTGGATGTTATGGGAGGGTGCGAGTATGTATCCGCCGCCGGGCGCCATGATATCGAGTATGCGTTTCACCTCATCCCGGACTTCCTGGGGCTTTTTATAGGGGAGTACTTTTTGAACGTCAATACCGCCGTGGAAAGTGATCTGTTTGCCGAATTCCTTTTTTAGCCTGGCAGGGTCCATGTCAGCGGCTGAGATTTGGACCGGGTTGAGTACCTGCACGCCAGCTTCCATGAGACCTGGAATGAGTTGATAGACCGAACCGCAGCAGTGGTGAAAGATGGCGGCTTGAGTCCGCTTTTTTACCGCGTCCATGTAGCGTTTCTGATAGGGAACGATGAGTTCCCTGTACATTTCAAGAGAGAAAAAGGGGCCGGTTTGCATGGCAAGGTCGTCGCCAAATTGCGTCATGTCGACAAGGCTGCCGCATGCACTGTAGTAGTTGAGCGCGAATTTTTCCTGCAGCTGGGTTATTTTTTCGAACAGGGCATGGACAAAATCCAGGTCAGCGACAATATCCATGAGCATGCGCTCAAATCCGCAGAGCCAGCATGATAGTTCAAACACGCCGTCAATATCGGGCTGCGCGACAACGGCAAAACCTTTTTCGCGTAATACTTGGGCGGCATCGTACGTATGCTCGTACCTGCCCGTACCCGAATCATCGGGCCAGGGATATGAAGCAAGGTCTGCTATTGACGCATTTTTGAGGACAAAGTCAACGATCTGATTGTCGCCGCTGGAATATATACGGGTTATGCCCCATTCGTCGGTTGTGGAGCCATCGGGATTACCTCGCGTTTGGGCATGGGCGGGCTTTTTAGCGTCAACGCGTCTGAAATCAATGTCAAAATGCTCCAGGATTTTTTCAGACGGAGTGTAACTGTCGTCGCCTGCTTTGAAGGGGACGCCCATGTACGCGCAGAGGCGTTTATAGGCAGCTGGTTTTATGCCACAAAGCCATCCGCCGAAATCAACAGGGACTCTGTCCGCTTCCTGGTGGGCGAAGCATTTCAGAACGCGTTCGCGATGAGTCATGACTTAGGCTGCAAGCAATGACCTGCAGAGTTCAGCAGCACGGCTTGCGTCGGGTGCATATCCCGAGGCGCCGATTTCATCCGCGTATTTCTGGGTTACCGGAGCGCCGCCAATGACCGTTTTCACGGTACCTGAAAGGCCAGCCGCTTTGACTGCGTCGACAGTGGCTTTGATCATGGGCATGGTGGTGGTGAGAAGCGCGGAAAGGCCTATGAGCTTGACGTTAGGATTTGCCTTGAGGAATTCCACGAATTTTTCCGGTGACACGTCGATGCCCAGGTCGTGCACTTCGATGCCGCTTCCCTCGACCATGATTTTTACCAGGTTTTTTCCGATGTCGTGCAGGTCGCCTTTGACTGTTCCAATCACCATTGAACCCCTGGACGAGGACGTACCGGCAATCAGGTGGGGCTTTAAAAGCGTGACCCCTGCATTAAAGGCGCGGGCGCCAACGAGCACATGGGGAACGAATATCTGGTTATTCTTGAATTTTTCACCGATAATGGACATGGCCGCGAGGAGACCTTGATCAAGGATCTCGTTGGCCTTGACGCCTTTGGCCATATGGTCGTTTACAATTCTTTTTACATCTTCCGCTTTGCCTTTTTGGACCATGTCAATGAGTTCATTGTATTCAGCCATAAAGACCTCCTTAAAAAGTGTTTTTATCTCCTGAATTTCATACAAATATATATAATTGCAGACAACAAATCCCAATATCTATGTTATTAATGTAATGTAGATACAGATTCTAAAAGGAGCGCCAAATGACAGGCAGGGAAAGAGTCCGTAATGCGTTGCAACTCAAAGAGGTAGATCGGGTGCCGTGGGTCCCTTTTGTCGGTTGCCATGGCGGGTATCTGATCAATGTGCCAGCAGAAGAATACCTGAAATCAGAGAACCATATTCTTGCGGGAATAGATGAGGCAGTAAAACGATATGCGCCCGACGGTCTGCCGGTCATGTTCGATTTGCAGGTAGAGGCTGAAGTGCTCGGGTGCAACCTGGTTTGGGCAAAGGAGAATCCACCAGCGGTCTCGACTCATCCGCTTGCAGAGGGGCACTCACTCACTGATCTGTGTATTCCCGGACCTGATGAAGGCCGGATAAGGACCGCGCTTGCCGCTGTCCGAAGAGCCCGTGAAAAATATCCTGATTTGGCCCTCTATGGGCTTGTTACCGGACCTTTCACTCTGGCCATGCATCTTGCAGGAACCGATATATTCATGAAGATGTTCGATGATCGGGACTCTGTCCGCACATTGCTCGCGTTCTGCCGGGACGTGTCGTGCGCAATGGCTGGATATTATATCCAGGCAGGATGCGATGTGGTCGGCGTTGTGGATCCCATGACCAGTCAGATCGGACCCGACGAATTCAGGCAGTTTGTCACACAGCCGGCAACAGCAGTCTTTGATCATATCAGGAACCAGAGTGCGTTTGGCTCCTTTTTTGTATGCGGTCATGCGGAACAGAATATTGAGGCAATGTGCGAATGCAGACCCGACAATATTTCCATTGATGAAAACATCCCCCTGGACTATGTCCGCGACATATGCCTGGCCCGCAACATCAGCTTTGGCGGAAATCTCCAGCTCACGGTGGTACTCCTTCTGGGGTCCGCTGAAGACGCAATGCGCAATGCCATTGGATGCCTTGAGACCGGCGGGACAAAGGGTTTTATATTGGCGCCGGGTTGCGACCTTCCTTTTGCCACGCCCCCCGCCAATCTTGAGGCAGTGACCAGAATAGTGCAGGACCCCTATCAGCGCGAGGTTGTCAATGCCATGGCGCATAAACAGACCGCGGAGAAAATTCTGGACATGAGCCAATACGGGCAGGCGGACAAGGTGGTAGTGGATATTATTACGCTCGATTCCGAGTCATGCGCCCCATGCCAGTATATGGTTGAAGCGGTGAGGAGCGTGACTCCGGAATTCGAAGGTATTGTTGAGTGGCGCGAACACAAGATCAAGCAGAAGGAATCCATTGTGTTTATGACAGCCCTCATGGTGCGCAATATTCCGACAATCTGTATCGACGGGCAGATAACCTTTGTATCGCGCATTCCTCCGCGGGAAGAGCTGGTTGCCGCGATCCAACGGCGGATCAATGAGAAGCTGAAGAAAAAAATCCAGGCAAAACAATCGGTCATGTATGTGCTGGGCACAGGCTGTGAGGCGTGTGAAACTGTCAAGAAGCATGCGGTACAGGCAATCAAGGAATTGGGCGCCAATATTGTCATTAAAGTAATCAAGGACGAGGATGAAATCCGTTCTTTCGGGGTGTCCAAGACCCCCGGCGTGGTCATTGAGCGCAGGCAGATCAAGTCAGCGGGCGCCATTCCCTCGGTCGAGGTGATAAAAGAATGGGTGAAGGAGTTGTGAGCAGGCGTCCCATCCCCGTTATCCTGATCACGGGGTTTCTTGGCGCTGGTAAGACAACGTTTCTGAATCACCTGCTCGGACTTCCTGAAATTTCCTCCCAAAAGCTTGCCCTGATCATCAATGAGTTTGGCGCTATTGGATTCGACAGCGCGCTTGTTGCCAAAGGATCCCATGCCACCTACGAACTCAACAAGGGAAGTCTTTTCTGTATCTGCATTAAAACGGATTTCATAAAGACCCTTGATGCAATAACCGCAGCTTCTGATATCGAACTGGTTATTATCGAAGCCACAGGGGTTGCGGAGACGCGCGATATTGAAGGTTTTTTCTCCGCACATCAGACAGCGGGCCTTTTTGAGATACATGCCAATCTCTGTCTTGTTGATGCTCTCAATTTTATCACCGTGGTCCCGTATCTCAAAGCAGTCCGCAGTCAGGTTGCCTGGGCTGACGGCATTGTTCTGAATAAAACAAGCTTGATTTTAGCGCAAGAGACGGATAAGCTTGTATCGGTCCTGAGGTCGATAAATCCAGCAGCGCCCATTCTGAGGACCGATTTTGGCAGCATCCCCTTTGATTTTCTTGCAGGACTGAAACATGTACGTCGAGACGGACCATTGCTTGATGCGCCACCTGAGGCAGTGGTTTCCGTTTCAATTGAAAGAGATGCGGTGCTGGATCGGGAGGCGTTCATCAGGCTGACGGAACAGATTAAGGGAAATATTCTGCGGCTTAAAGGTCATACTGATTTCGGTTCTGGCCCGGTGTTCGTTGAAATAGTGGGGGGGCGCCTGCTGGAAAAAGCGGTTTCGTACCAGATAACAACCAGGACCGCTTTTACCGTGATCGCCTGGAAGATGAGGCGCGAAGAACTGACCAGATTGTTCTCGCAGGTCTTTAAAGAGCCTTTTACTTGAAAACCGCTTCACTAAAACCTATTTTCTTTACATGGCATTACTTTGCAAATCACTGGTGTTGTTAGTGGCGGCGTTCTTGCTGTGCGCTCCAGTAGACAGTTTATCCGGTCTTCAGTCTTCGAATGTTCAAATTGAACAGACCGGTTCGTGCACTGACACTCCATGTTTTAGTGTCAGTGTCCGTTCGGTGCGCCAAGTCCGGCACGTGCATACGTCATCTGCCCATGTCGTGGCCTCGCATCCTTTTCTGAATCAGGCGTCCGAGGCTTTTCGCGTGGGAAGCAAGGCGCCTGTACACACACCTCCCAGTTTACTCGCCTCGGTTATTCTCAGAAACTGATTTTTCTTTTCCCAATTTATAATCAATTTATTATAAAGGAGAGGCATATGCCAAAACTACATAGATTTATCAAAGTGAAAAAAGAGGCCCGGTTTTTTGAACCGCATGTTTCCAACGCCTTACTGCAAATGGGAGCGAATCTTGGTGATGGGAAACTTGAAGGGTTTCAGGTGGTGAATGTTAACGCGAAAAACCGCGAAAGCGTGATAAAATATCTCGAGGAAAACGGATATTCTATTGAAGATACTGAGCAGTAGGGGTTGATCAGCAACCGAACCGTTTCAATAGTCCATTATAGGCGTCGATTCGCCGGTCACGCAGGAATGGCCAAGCGCGGCGGACCTTTTCCGTGCGATTCAGGTCCAGGGCCGTAACAACAAGATCCTCCTTGGTATCTGATGCTCTGGCAAGAATTTCTCCCTGAGGACCGGCAATAAAACTGTTTCCCCAGAACACGATACCTTTGTTTGTCTTTGTAGCATGCTCAGGACTTTTTTCAAGGCCGACTCTGTTTATAGAGACAACATGGAGGCCATTGGCAATTGCGTGGCTTTGCTGCATTGTTGTCCATGCGAGCAACTGGCGCTTCTTTTCAGCGGCCGTGTCTGACGGCTCCCAGCCAATTGCCGTGGGGTAGATAAGCAGGTCTGCACCGTTTAAAGCCATGAGACGCGCTGCTTCAGGATACCACTGGTCCCAGCACACCAGGACACCGAGTTTGCCCACTGACGATGCAATAGGGGTGAAGCCGAGGTCACCAGGAGCAAAATAATATTTTTCGTAATACGAGGGGTCGTCGGGGAGGTGCATTTTTCTGTATATACCTGCAATCTTACCTGTTTTTTCAATCACCACGGCCGTGTTATGATAGAGGCCTGCTGAGCGGCGTTCGAAAAGAGAGCCGACAAGCACGGTTTTTGTCTTTTTTGCAGCGGTACAGAGGAATTTCATGGTTGGCCCAGATATGGGTTCGGCAAAATCGAAGCATGCAGGGTCTTCGGTCTGGCAAAAATAGGGGGTTGCGTGCAGCTCCTGAAGACAGACCAGACGCGCTCCTTTTCTGGCAGCTTCGGCTATTTTTTGCCCTGCTTTTTCCAGATTTTGTTTTTTTGACGGACCGCAGGTCATTTGTACCAATGCAATAGTCATAGGTTTCATGAGAGTACCCCTGCGGGAAGCTGCATGGTAAGGCAATGGAGAGAACCGCCCTGTTCAATAACAGGCAGGCAATTGATGCCTATTATTTTTCGTTTTGGAAAGGCCATACTGATTCGCGCCAATGCGATCTGGTCGTTTCGTTTTTGGCCATAGGTGGGGACAAGGACAGCATTGTTGATCACAAGAAAATTCGCATAGGTTGCGGGACATCTCTGGTTTTTCCGGCCAAAACAAGGGTCGGGAAGCGGTAAGCCGGCGAGACAATAGCGAGTTCCCCGGGAAGTGGTATATAATTTCAGTTCCGATTCCATGGCTTGCAGTCCTTCATAATGGACATCGCGCGGATTGCCGCACTGTACGTAGAGAATGGTATTTCCCGGGGCAAACCGGGCAAGAGTGTCGATGTGGGAGTCCGTATCGTCTCCTTCAAGACCGCCATGGTTGAGCCAGAGAATCGAGCGGGCGCCCAGAAAGGTTTTCAACTTTTTTTCAATGGCTGTTTGCGATAAAAGGGGGTTTCTCCTCTTTTCACGCAGGCACTGCGCAGTGGTCATAATTGTTCCCGCGCCGTTGCTATCAATACTACCACCCTCCAGGACCATGGCGGCTGTTTTATGATGCGCTCCGGGAAAAGAACCGCCCGCATGCATGGTATGAGTGGCTCTGTTGTCGAGATTCGCGGCATGTTTACGGCCCCAGCCATTGAACGAGAAATCGAGCATGACCGGCTTTTTTCCGGAATACACGGTGATCGGGCCATAATCGCGCGTCCAGATATCATTGGTCCGCATGGGTACGTATACAATGCGCGAAAGCAACGCGTTTTTTATCCGTAAAAATTGTTTGACATGCGTTTCTTTCCCCGTGGGAACAATGAGCACCACTCTTTCGTAGCGGGTGATTACGGCCACTATATGTGCGATGACTGGTTCTATGGCGTTGAGCATTGGCGCCCAGTCAGAATGTTCGTGGGGCCACGCGAGAAGAACCGCGTCCTGGGGTTCCCATTCAGCGGGCAGGCGAAAAGAAGGCATGAAGCAAAAATACTATTTATTCCAGGCCAAGCGCGCGCTCCTCTTGGTCGAAAAGCTGTTTTTCAGCCTCATAGTGCTCTGATGTACGGTGCCATTCGTGATACAGACTGTCTATCTGTTCCCGGGCATGGTCAATGGATTTTGAAAGGCGCACCATTTCCTCCCGGTCAGGGACCCGTGAGGCTTCAACCAGTTCGTGGCTCTCGGTTTCGATTCGCTTTTCGAGTGAGGGGATGGCAGTTTCTATCTCCTCCAGGCGCTGTTTTAAAGGGTTGATCGCCTTTGCCCGCCGTGTGAAAAAATCAGCGCGAGCTTTACGAGTATCTTTTCGTGAAACCGTTTTATCGTCGCGTTTTTTTTGATTTTGTTGCGATAGAGGCGTTGCATCCTCTTCCTCTTCCCAGCCAATACGCTCAAGAAATTCGTCGTAGGTTCCGTGAAAGACCAGGATGCGGCCTTTCTGGAACACAATGAGTTTTTGCGCAACGGCCCGCAGCAACCGTTCGTTGTGAGTGACCACGATCGATGCGCCTTCGAAGCGATTGAGCGCATCGATGAGCGCCTCGCCTGATTCCATATCGAGGTGGTGGGTTGGTTCATCGAGGAGCAGCAGGTTGGCTGGCGCGGCGATTATTTTTCCCAGCAGAACACGGCATTTTTCGCCGCCCGATAGAACAGCGATTTTTTTAAGCGCATTGTCGCCCTGGAACATCATAGAGCCGCAGATGTCGCGCGCTGCTTTGCGGCCCGCTTCGGGATAGGATGCCGCAATTTCCTCCTCGACCGACAGCGTATCGCACAAACCAGCGGTATTCGCTTGTTCAAAGTAGGACATGCGTACCTGCGGATGAAAGGCGATTCTCCCGGCTTTTTTTTCGAGCCCGCCGGCGAGCAGCTTGAGCAGGGTCGTTTTTCCCTTGCCGTTTTTCCCGATCACGCAGATGCGGTCGCGTGCGGTCACGTCGATGGAAAAGCCGCTGATGAGGGTGTTGTCACCGTATCCAAAGCCGAGATCGCGCACCTCAAGCACGTATTTTGCCGGAAAGTCAGCTTTTCTGAACGAGAAGGAGAGCGTGGTAATGGCGTCGAGCTTGTCTTTTTTCTCCATTTTCTCCAGAGTTTTGATGCGCGACTGTACCATATTGGCTTGCCGCGCCTTTGCCCTGAATTTGCTGATAAATTCCTCCATTTGCCGCTGTTTGCGTTCGGTGTTCATCCGTTCCTTCTCGTAGACCTCCTCTTCGAGCGCCACCTGGCCATAGTAGTCGCTTGTTTTACCGCTTATTTTTTTTGCCCGGGCCCGGTGAATGCCTGCGATATGCGTGGCAATGGAATCCATAAAACCGCGGTCGTGGCTTATGAACAGAAGTTCGCCGTCCCACGCGCATATAAAACGAACGAGCCATCTGATTGAGACAATGTCGAGAAAATTTGTGGGTTCGTCGAGCAGCAGGCAGTGGGGATCGGAGACCAGCACTTTGGCCAGGTTTATGCGCACTTGAAAACCACCGGAAAACTCAGCTGGGGGGCGTAAAAAATCGGCTTCTGAGAAACCCAGGCCCACCAGCACCTTACAGACGCGCCATTCGTTTGTCGCCCGGTCCGCCCGCAAGCCTGTGCAGGCCTCGTCGAGTACTGTGGGCTTGGTGAACCTGATGTGCTGTTCCAGATATCCAATGCGGAAATCTTTCTGAAATGTGATGGTGCCAGTGTCGGGTAGTTCACTGCCTGCGATGATCCTGAAAAGCGTGGTCTTTCCATGGCCGTTTCTGCCCACCACACCTACCCGTTCACCGGGGTTTACGGTAAAGGTAACGTCCTCGAAGATACGCTGGGTGCTGTAGCTTTTTGAAAGGCCCTGGATGGAAATCATCGGCGTTTTACTGGTTCTGCAACACGTCGATCATTGCCGCGATGTTTTCAGGCCGTGCGTCCGCGGGTGTGTCGTGGGCGGGCGAGGCGATATACCCGCCGTTTTTTCCCACCACATCGAGCAGACGGCGTACTTCATCGCGTGTTTGCGCGGGTGTTCCGTAGGGAAGGGTCTGCTGGGTGCTTATGCCGCCGTAGAAGGTAAGTGATTGGCCAAATGTTTCCTTCATCTTCGCCACATCGATGACCTCGGGCTGAAAAGGGTTGAAAATATTGAGCCCGCATTCGATAAGGTCGGGAAATATCTCATCGATTTTTCCGCATGAATGAATGGAAACGAATTTATCTTTGGATCTGGCCAGGCCATACATCTTTTTCACACGGGGTTTTATATATTCACGCCACATATCGGCGCCCATGATAAGACCGTTCTGCTGGCCCCAATCGTCGCCAAAATGCATGATATCGATGTCAAAGGAGCAGGCGCGTTCAATGATCCGGAGGTTAAAGTCGAGGATTTTGTCCATAAGCCGATGTACAAAATCAGGATCTGTGATCATATACATGAGCAGATTTTCCATTCCCGTCAGCGTCCATGCCCGTTCAAAAAGGCTAAAACCAATAGATGAAAAATACAGTCCATGGGGATTGTCTTTAATGATTTTTGAATACGCCGCGTACCGTGATGGGTCGTTGGGGTTTGGAAATACGAATTCGTCGAAGGTTTCTGCGGTTATGGCGGTGTTGCAAACCACGCCAATATCCTTGTCCACACTCCGGTCCCAATGCACGCCGAATTGGTCGCGCCAGATGTCCGGTTTTATTTCTTGCCATGCACCGTCAGGTTCAGTGGAAAGCTTGCAGAAACAATTCCCCAGTTTTTTATCGAATTCCGGATCATTGTAGTATTTCACCATTTTTTCCCGGGCCGCAAGGGTAAAGTTGATGTTGTAGGGGATTTTATCCGGTTGCCTGTGATTCAGGGTAGTAAGCACACGTTTCCGTATTTCCATGTCTGCTCCTTATTGGCCGTAAAAGTCCCTTCAAAATGTCCGTTTGTCCCATGTAATGGGAACCGTGTCAACCGTATCCAGCAGCCAGTGCAGCAGCATTTCACGCATATCTTCGCATGTAGACGCATGTGCGTTGTCATGCGCGCAATTGCGCGTTTCGCGGGGATCGTTGAGCAGGTCGTACAATTCGTGGTGTTCACCTGGGCAGTAAATATACTTGTACTGGTTTGTCCTGACCATCAGGGTCTTGGCAAAGACTGCGGGGTCTTTTGCCGGCAGGTGGGTCTTTTCCCGGTATATTCCCGAGCTAATCAATGGTTCGCGGCAATGCGCTTCGTCCGGGAGGTGGCCCGCTTCGGCAAAGACCGCGTTGCGCAATGCGCTGGAAAAAAGGCTCCTGCTGAAGGTGCGGTTCTTTGGTTTGATCCCGGCGATATCGAGGACTGTTGCGTAGAGATCGGTCATCTCGACGAGGCGGTTGCACGCGCCTTCCGGTTTTTTGCCAGGCGCTTTTATTACCAGGGGAACGTTGATAATGCAGTCCTCGAACCCGGTCCACCATTTTTCCGTGAGCCCGTAGTCGCCTGTGTAATCACCATGATCAGAGAAAAAACAGAGCGCGGTCTCATCGTAGAGTCTTGTATCGTGCAACGTGCGCACAATACGGCCAAAGAGATCGTCCATTCTGCTGATCATGCCGTAATAGATACCCTTGATTTCCCTGAATTCATCGGTGGTAAGGCCATTGAGACCATAGGCCTCATGAATCATGCGCGCATATCGCCGTTTCTCGTTGCCGCAATAGGGGACGGGTTCAGGAAGTTTTGACCGGTCGTGCAAAGAAAACCAGGGTTCTTCAACCTCGTACGGAGGATGGACAAACTCCAGAGGTAAAAAAAGACAGAAAGGTTTTTCATGCTTTTGGCCGAGGAATTGCACTGCGCTCTCGATGCATGCCCAGTCGAAATCCTTCCACTCGGTTCCCGGCCGCTTGCCGTACAAAAATGATTTTTCGAGACGGTGTCCCTGCGGCCATGGATTTGCCATGTGCTCTTGTGCTTTTTTTATTGGAAGATTGACCCTGTCAAAGCTGAGCGAGACCGACTCCTCCGCCAGCAGGTCGTTTTTCCCGAAACAGACCGTGTGATATCCGGCCTCTTTGAGGTCGCGGAAGAGGTTTCGCTCGTGCGCATGGAGAAGATGGGCAAGGGTCCGGTGGCCATGCACATGCGGATACAGCCCAGTGAACATGCTGCAGCGCGACGGAGTGCAGACCGTATGCTGGGAGAAACAATTGGTGAAGGTTGTGGCTTCAGCGCGGAATTGATCGAGGTGGGGCGTTTGCGGTCTATAGGGCGCTTTGAACAACACATCGGCCCGCAAAGTTTCGGGCATGAAAAGGACGATATTAGGAGGACGCTTTGCTCGCATGGTCAGCAGACCCCGTAGGTACGGGTGAGATCAGCGATTTTTCGGACCATTTCAATGTCTCCCCGGTTCGGCATAATATCGCCCACGTTGAGAATGAGCCGGTCGTTTACTTCATCGATGATCCTTTTTGCGAAATCAAGGATTTCCCCCTCTTCCATGCGCTGGATGAAGAAGGGCGACGGCACGCCGCAATAGGCGTATTGCCGTGAAGCAAGCGCGGCCCGCAGGGTACGCGGTTCAAAATCGTTCATGGGCGCGGGCGTGCACCCATCGAGCACGTCGAAGCCGTTGTCCTTCACCATGGGGAGCAGATTGGTCATGCGGCCATCCATGTGCGTAAGGGTCTTTTTACCCGTTTTTCCGTGGATGTATTCGTTGAACCGCTGGTAGTAGGGGAGGAAATAATCGCGGTACCAGTCGGGCGCAATGAGGAACTCGTCCATATTGTCGCACAGGTAGATCACTTTACCGGGCGATCCGGCCACTAATGGCCAGACGCGCTGACAGTTTTCGTCAAGTACCTGCAGGATACGCTTGACTTTGTCAGGCTCGTCGAACAAGGCAAAGGCCGTTTGTTCAATGCCCATATAGTCGTGCACCAGATTGCCCATGGGTGAACGGCCAACCACCATGTTCACATATCCCTGGCTGTCCACGGTATCAATCGCTGTTTGCGCCCGAGCATAGTCGGCCGTATATTCGCGGTCGGTTACGATGTATTCGAGAATCGGAAAATCGTCCGGGCTTTTTACCATGTATTCGCGCGTGCACGAGCTATGGTCATCGGCCCTGGAGGTGAGGGCCCGAAGGGTCCCCTTGGGTGTTACATAGGTGGTTATGGTGTCTTTGTCCCTGGTCTCCGTTGTTATCTTCACGGTTTTATAGGTGGTTTTCATGAAAATGCCATACCCGTGAATGGGTATGCCAAAATCAACATCGCGCGCGATCTGAAATAAGTTCATGTCTTTATATCGTTCCGGCATAATGCCGGGCCTGCTGTTTATTTCGGCATCGGGTGGGATAATACCGCCTGGCGGATAGACCTTGGGCCACTGCTGCTCGTCACCATACCGTTGCCATTGGTACCACATGGAAATGTCGGGGAAAAAGGGAACGCGATCAACAGACTTTCCGCTGATACGGTTGAGAAAACGGTCGCGATGGGTCATTATGCACTCCTGTGTTGAAGTATAAATATAAAAAAAACATGCGTGCAATGCATGGGTTGTTTTAACGAGTCCGCAACAGCTATTTTATCCTGACGGAAGATAGAGGGAAAAAACAATGCGGGTAAAGGGCTTGGCCGTACAATCAATTTCTCAATTTGTGCGCAAGAAATTTCCCTTGCGGTACGACGAATGGCTGCGTTCCCTGCCGCCGATTGCCCAGGGCATATTTTTAAATCCGCTGGTTTCCAGCGAATGGTACGACCTGAACGACGCCATGTCAATCCCGACCCGGAAGCTCTGCGACTTGTTTTACAAGGGCGGGCTCGAAGGCGCGTGGGAATGCGGAAAATTCAGCGCGGACCAGGCGTTGTCGGGCATTTATAAAGTTTTTGTCAGGCTTGGTTCACCGGGGTTTATTATCAACCGCGCCACCTCGCTGTTCACCACATATTATTCTCCAAGCGCACTTAAAATCGTGACCAATGAGAAACATCACGCGGCGGTACAGGTTGTGCAGTTTGCGGACATCAATCCAATGGTAGAACACCGCATTGGCGGGTGGATGGAGCGGGTGCTTGAAATAAGCGGGTGCAGGGGGATATCCCTGAAAATAACTCGCGCCATTTCCAGCGGTCATCCGGTCACCGAGTACGACGCGCGGTGGCAATAAGAAAGGCGCACCCATGAATTCCGTTCCTTCGGCAACCTTTAGCGGCGCCGTTGCCATTGTAGGCGCGCCCAATGTGGGCAAATCAACGCTCCTCAACCGGATAATTGGCAAGAAGATTTCCATTGTTTCGCACAAACCCCAGACCACCCAGGGCCGTATTTTGGGCATTCTCACGCGCGCAGACCGGCAGATAATTTTCATCGATACTCCCGGCATTGGCAAGCCCCTGGGCAAACTGGCCTCACACCTCAACCGGGTGGCGGAGAACGCACGTTACGAAGCTGATTTTATTGTCGCGGTCCTTGATGCGTCAAAAGGTTTGAGAGACATAGACCTTGGTATTCTTGAGGGAGTTGCGCAGGCTCGTTTACCGGTGTTCGCGGTCATCAACAAAATGGACCTTTCGACCAATGAGCGGACCATTCCCCTTGTCAGCACATTGAGCGGACGCTTTGGCATTGAGGAGTTTTTTCCAGTGTCCGCAAAGACCGGCGACGGACTTGAAAGGCTGGTCGACGGCCTGCTCAAGCGTCTCCCTGAAAACCCTCATATATACGAACCCCATGAGCAGACTGACCAGACCCCGGAATCCGTGGTCGCTGAATTCGTACGCGAACAGATATTCCTGAACGCTGAGCAGGAACTTCCCTATTCGATCATGGTGAAGACCGAGGAAGTGGATATTGAGGGAGAAATCGTGCGCGCCGCGGCCGTGATTTACGGGTTGAACGCGCGGCACCGCAAAATCCTGATAGGCGATG
>MFYT01000007.1:98441-98852 GCA_001789205.1 Candidatus Raymondbacteria bacterium RIFOXYA2_FULL_49_16
CTGTTCGGCTCCCCGGCGCTGCTGGACACCCTCAGCCGCTACGGCGAGAAGAACGGGACCGCGCTGCCGTCGCTGAAGCGCGTCATTTCCTGCGGCGCGCCTGTTTCCCGCGCCGTCATCGCGCGCGTTAAAACGATGCTGGCTCCGGATACTCAGGTCTTCACGCCCTACGGTGCCACGGAAGCCCTGCCGGTGGCCTGCGTTTCAAGCGGAGAACTGGCCATTATCCCGCCCGGCTTCAGGGGTACCTGCGTCGGCAAAACCTGGGAAGGAATGGAAACCTTCATCATCAAGATCTCGGACGGGCCCATACCGGACTGGTCCGCCGCCCGGACCGTTGAAACAGGCGAGATAGGGGAAGTCGTGGTAAAAGGCCCGGTAGTGTCGCCCGGCTATTTCGGCAGGGCGGAC